>NZ_JBVVPV010000017.1:3469-115937 GCF_055811735.1 Mesorhizobium sp. WSM4850
AACCGGCGCGCAAGCCCGAGCCGGAAATATTGGAACGCAAGACGCCGAACGCGCCGAAGGACGCGCCCGGCAAGCAGGACCAGCCGAGCGCGCGAGTAGAGCCGGCCACGCAGGAGATCCGGCCACCGGGCCCTCGGATCTCCGAGCCGGCCCAGCGCGCCTTACCACCAAAGGATGAACCGGCGCGCAAGCCCGAGCCGGAAATATTGGAACGCAAGACGCCGAACGCGCCGAAGGACGCGCCCGGCAAGCAGCACCAGCCGAGCGCGCGAGTGGAGCCGCCCACGCAGGAGATGAAGAACAAGCCGGTTCTGCCCGGCGTGACAATCGAGGGCGACCGCGGTCCCTTGCTTGCCCGGGAAGTGCCTGGCGGCGGCGGCCCGACCGGAACCGGCAAGGGGGGCGGCGGTGGCGGCGGCGGCGCATTCCACAAGCGTCTCGGCCCAGTCGATCTCTCGGCAAGCCTCACAGCCGGCCTTCGCGCGGTCAAGAAGAACCTCATTGCGGTGATGATCTTCACGATCGCGACCAACGTGCTGGTGCTTGCGATACCTGTCTACCTCTTCCAGATTTCGGATCGCGTGCTGACGAGCCGCTCGGTCGACACCCTGGTGATGCTGACGATCGTGATCGTCGGCGCAGTCATCCTGCAGTCGGTTTTTGACGCCATCCGGCGCTTCATCCTCATGCGCACAGCGGTCGAGGTCGCCGCCCAACTGGGCGGACCAATCCTCAGCGCAGCCGCCAGGGCTTCACTGCACAGCAACGGGCGCGAATATCAGACGCTGGGGGATCTTCAGCAGCTGCGTACGTTTCTGGTGTCCGGCACGTTGCTGTCTCTTCTCGATGCGCCGATGGCCCCGTTGTTCATGCTGGCGATATTCCTGATCCACCCCGACCTCGGCTTCATTGTCGTGGCGACGGCGCTGCTGCTGCTGGCCATCACGCTCGCCAACCAGCGCGCAACCGCCAAGCCGTTCGGCGAGGCCAACACAAGCCAAACCAAAGCCAACCTCCACGTCGATTCGATGTCGCGCAACTCGCAGATCATCAACGCGCTGGCGATGATCCCCGAAGCCGTGTGGATCTGGGGCAAGGATACCGGCAACTCGCTCAAATGGCAGGTCATAGCCCAGGACCGAAACATAGCCTTTGCTTCCCTTTCCAAGGGCGTCCGGCTGCTGACCCAGGTCATAATGCTCGGCTGGGGCGCCTATCTGGCCATCGAAGGCTCGGTCACGGGCGGCATGGTCATCGCCGCGTCGATCGTTGCCGGTCGCGCACTTGGCCCGATCGAGGGTGCGATTGAAGGGTGGAACCAGGTTGTGCAGTCACGCGCGGCCTTTGGCCGCATCAGTGCGCTGCTGAAGGAATCCCCGCTGAACTTCGAACGCCTGAAGCTGCCGCGTCCGGAAGGGCGCCTCGATGTCGAGCGGCTGCTGTTCGTGCCGCAAGGAACCAAACGTGTCGTGCTCAATGGCATCGGCTTTGGCCTGGAGGCCGGAGACTCGCTGGCGATCATCGGCAATTCGGGCGCCGGAAAAACGACCCTGGGCAAAATGCTCGTCGGCTCGATCCTTCCAACTTCGGGAAGCGTGCGGCTCGACCTGATGGACCTGCGGAACTGGGATCAGCGGCAATTTGGTGAAAGCATCGGCTACCTTCCCCAGGACGTGCAGCTTTTCCCGGGGTCGATCAAGGCGAACATCGCCAGAATGCGCGAAGACGTCGACGATGGCGCAATTTACGAAGCCGCCAAGCTGGCCGACGTTCACGAACTGATCGCCTCGCTCCCGCATGGCTACGAGACCTTTGTCGCCGCCGATGGCGCGCCGCTTTCTGGCGGGCAGAAGCAGCGTATCGCTCTGGCGCGCGCCTTTTTCGGCAGCCCGAAATTGGTGGTCCTCGACGAGCCGAATTCGAACCTCGACACCGCTGGCGAGTTGGCTTTGTCGCGCGCTCTACAGCAAGCCAAAGAGCAAAAGATCACGATGGTGACGATCACGCAGCGGCCTGCTTTGCTGCAGACCGTGGATAAGATCCTGGTGCTCGTCAACGGCACCGTGGCTCTTTTCGGGATGCGTCAGGACGTGCTCCAGGCTTTGGCGGCGCGCGGCATGAGCCTCGATGGCGGCCATTTTGCCAATATTCAGGTCAAATGAGAGAGAGCGGCCGTGAAGGAAATAGCCAAGATCGAAGACGTTCAATGGTATGGCGCCGTTCCGCGTTCCATTTGGAAGCAGACGACCGCTGGATTGCTGCTGATGGCCGTCACCTTCGGCGGATTTGGCACCTGGGCATTCACGGCACCGCTCGCAGCCGCGATCGTCGCGCAAGGAAGCTTCGTGGCCACTGGGCAGAACAAGATCATCCAGCACCTCGAAGGGGGTATCATCAAGCAGCTTCTGGTTAGCGAAGGCGACCATGTCGTAACCAATCAGCCTTTGGTGCTGCTCGACGAAACGGCCGCGCGGGCAAAGGAACGGCAGTTGTTCTTCCGCCAGGCGCGCCTTGAAGCGATCGTGGCGCGCTTGACCGCCGAGGTGCACGGGGCGGAGACTATACAGTTCCCGGCCACAATAACCGAAAATCGCGACGACCCGGAAATTGCTTCGATCGTGCATAGCCAGCGTCTCAACTTCGAGGGCTCGCGCACCAAAATGAGCAGCGAGATCCGATTGCTCGACCAGAACATCGGCGCCCTGAAGTTCCGGGCGGGCGGTTATGAGCAGTTGCTGAAAGCGGTCACGATACAGCTCGGTCTACTACGCGAGGAGTATACCGGCAAGAAGACCCTGCTCGACCAAGGATTGATCCGCGCGACCGAGATCAAGGCGATTCAGCGCGCCATAGCAGATGCCGAAGGGCAGATGGGGCGGCTCTCAGCCGAGATATCCGAGACCGGCGCCCAGGTCATCAAGCACGAACAGGAGATGCGGCAGACAGAAAACGCCTACCGCCAGGCGGCGCTCGACGAACTCGAGGGCGTTGAAACCGAACTGGACAGCATCCGCGAACAGTCCCGCGAGGCGCAAAACGTGCTGCGCCGAGCGACGATCAATGCGCCGGTTTCGGGCACTGTCGTGCGGTTATTCTACCACACCTCCGGCGGAGTGATCGAGAGCGGCAAGAGCATCATGGAGATCTTGCCGGCGAATGTGCCGCTTATCATAGAAGCGCAGGTGCCTCGCACCGAGATCGACAATGTGAAGGTCGGACAAAAGGCGACGGTACGGCTGGTCGCGCTCAACGCGCGCACGACGCCGGTTCTGAACGGTGAAGTCTACTACGTCTCGGCCGACTCGCTCCCCGACGCCTCCGGCCCGACCGAAAAGGAGGTTTATCTGGCGCGCGTCAACCTGCCAGTCAGTGAACTGGCTCGCGTGCCTGGATTTGTTCCGACGCCAGGCATGCCCGCCGAAATTCTCATCCAGACGGCGGAGCGGACCTTTTTCAGCTACCTGTCCAAGCCGATCAAGGACAGCATGGCCAGGGCATTTAATGAGCGCTGATCGTAGAGGCGGGGGGTAATATGCAGATCGACGTCTTGACACGCCCGGAAGAACTGAACGGGCTTCGCAACAACTGGGACGACCTCTACGCCAGGGATCCCGACGCGCATTTCTTCGTCTCGTGGGACTTTCTTTCCCACTATCTTCGACGCTTCGACGGTGAATGGTTCATTTTGGCGGCGCGCAAGGGGCCGCCGGGCACTCCCTATGTCGCGCTTCTGCCACTCCGGCTGCGCACCAGCATGAGGAAAAAAACCGGCGAAATCTACCATGAAGTGTATATGGGGGGAAACCTTGCAGCCGATTATACCGGCATCCTCTGCGCGCCGGAATACGCCTACCGGGCAATCGCGGTTTTCGCGAAGCATCTGAAGACGATGCATTGGGCCAGCCTGCATCTGGAAAACCTGCGGATGTCGGAGCGCAGGACAGGCTGGCTGATGGAGCAGCTTTCCGACAATCGGCTGACGATGCGTCGGATGCGGCGCGTCAACCAGGTTGACAATGTTGACAACTGCATATGCCCGGCGATCGACCTCCCGTCCTCATGGGAAGATTATCTTCTGCACAATCTCAGCGCCAACACCCGCCAGAAGATGCGGAGATTTCTCCGGAAGCTGGAGAACTCTGACGAGTTTCGCATAACGCATGCCGACGCCTCTACCATCGAGCGCGATATCGACATCCTGCTCGAGTTCTGGCGCATCAAGTGGACGCCGCGGAAGGGGAATCTGGTTTCCGGGCTGGTCAAGAGCAACCGACTGCTGTTCAGGCAAGCTTTCGAACGGGGCACGCTGTTCCTGCCTGTGCTTTGGCACGGCGACCGGCCCTTGAGCGCTTTCGCGATCTTCCTCGATCCGGTCAAGAAGAGCATGCTGTTCCACATGGTCGGCCGCGACGAGACGGCCGACATGCTGCCGTCGGGACTGGTCCTGCACGGTTATTGCATCCGCCGCGCGATCGAGAACGGTTTCCGGACATACGATTTCCTGCGCGGCAACGAACCTTACAAATATTCCTTCGGCACCCACGACACCGTCATCAACTGCACTCTTGTGCGAACCAAAACCGGCCGGAATCTTGGCGACCGGCTGGACAGGCGATCCTTGGTCGGCGCGTTGCAGGAGGCGGCCGGCCTCCACAAGAAGGGTTGGATCATCCAGGCTGAGAACGTCTATCGCCAGATCCTGAACACCGAGCCGAACCATGATCAGGCTCTGTACGGACTCGGTCACGTTCTGGGTGCGAAGGGCGATCACCGTCAGGCTGCGGAATGCTTCGGCGCGCTTGCAGCGATGTCGCCGCAAGCTGTAAACGCCTGGCTTTGTCTGGGCATTGCGCAGCAGTCGCTAAACGACCACTCCGCAGCCATCGAGTCGTTTGGGCGAGCCACGGACCTCAATCCAGGCCTCATCCTGGCGCGTTATGCCCTGGGCCGCAGCCATCTCGCCCTGCAGCGAACGGATGAGGCGGCCCAGGCTTTCACGCTGGTCCTAGAGAATGAATCGCCCGCGCCCGCGGAAACCGCCCTGCGCGCCAAAGCCCGGCGGCAATTGCAGCAGTTGAGGACAGCCAAGGCGCCCTACATTCTAAAGAAACCTGAGCGCGAGAAGCCCGTCATCCAGCCGTCATTGCCGCTGGGGCTGACCACTCTGCTCACGGTTGCGCGGCCGGCAGCCGCGAGCCGCTCCCCCTCTTCCGTTGCTTGACGAGGGCGTCGTTGCCTGCCTGCCGCTGCAAGTCGCTCAAACGACTCGTGCTGCCTCGTCATGAAACCGATTGAGGCCAGCGCTGTAGCGCAGCGCGGCCAACGTCGGTAAGCGCATAGACGCCGCGCTCGGCCCTGGCGAACCAGCCATAGACATTGTGAAGCAGGATATTGGCGGCGCGTGGCGAAATGGTTTTCAGATCGCGCGGGCGTTTTGGGCCGTCGACCATGGCAGCGGCGCAGGCCAGCGCGTCCTGCCGGTAAGCGGTCATGACCGGCGTACGCGAGCCGCCGCCGACTACAGGGTCGCCGCACCGGCGCCGATGCTCGTCCACCAGGCGCGACCGTCGCCTCGGGTCTCGCCGGGGCGGCAAGGCGGCCGGACTGAGCAGCAATTCGACGTTGCCGGCGGAGCCAACCCCGAGAAGGCCGAAGCCGAGCCGCCGGCACAGCGCACGGAACCGGCGATCGTGCTCGCGGCCCTTGCCTCGACTTGACATCCTCGCCGCGAGCCAGACCTCATCGCATGACGCAGCACGGTCAACACCTTGAAGAATGAGTTCGAGGTTGAACTGCAGCTTCAATTCGCAGATGACGAGCACGGGCGGCTCGCCGTCACGCAGTCCAACGACGTCGCAGCCGCCAACCTCGCCTTTGACAGTGAAGTCCAGACTCTCAAGAAACCGCTTCACCGGCATGTAAAGAGACGTTTCCTGCATGCCGCAGGCATAGCCGATTCGTGGCTGGTTGGCACAGCATCACCGACAGGCGTTGCCACCGAGGGCAAGCTATGCATCAAGCAATTTGCTGGGACTTGCCCGCTCGGCGTCAAGCCCTCAGCCCCCTCGCCTCGCCTCCGCGCTTGCGCGGAACCATCATATCCCTGGTCAGCAGGCGGCTCACCCGGCAGAATGCCATGAACGCCCGGCAAGCCTCCTCGGTCTCGATCAGGTCGACGGTGGCGCCGAAGCAGGCGTTGAACGCAGCCTGATAGACTGGGCCCTGGCGGCGAACCGGCCAGCCTTGCAGGAAATCCAGCGCCTGTTCGACGCTGTATATTTCCTCGACTGGCAGGCCAGCCGCGGTCGTGATGCGCACCGGCACCTCGAATTGCAATCTGTCCATTCCTGTCTCGCCAGAACGCGGTCCCGCGGCAACGCCGCTCGTCGCAAAAAGTTGCTTTGACCGGCTTTCCGCTCAGGCCCACATCTTGTTCAGAAATATGTCGTCAGTGCGGACGAACGGCCCGGCATGGGGCCGGACACGCACAAGATGAAGCCGCAAAGCGTGAATATCGCCGGCTTGAGCCCAATCGCCGGCAGTTCGTCCTTGAACCTGGCGCCGTCCGGTGCCAAATCTGAGGGACTTTTCTCGCGGGCTCAACAGAGGCCCTTTCACCCGGCAAGACGGACACAATGGTCACCTATCTCGAAGCCGCCACGGCACCGCTCAGAAACACCGGCCAGATCCGCCTCTATGGCGAAGAAGGCTTTGCCGGCATGCGCAAGGCCTGCGATCTCACCGCGCGCTGCCTCGACGAACTGGTGTCGATCGTCGCGCCGGGCGTCACCACCGAAACCATCGACCGCTTCGTCTTCGAGTTTGGCATGGATCACGGCGCATTGCCGGCGACGCTCAACTATCGCGGCTACACCAAGTCGTCCTGCACCTCGATCAACCACGTCGTCTGCCATGGCATCCCCGACAGCAAGCCGTTGAAGGACGGCGACATCGTCAACATCGATGTCACTTACATCCTCGATGGCTGGCATGGCGATTCCTCGCGCATGTATCCGGTGGGCACGATCAAGCGCGCCGCCGAGCGCCTGCTCGAGGTCACGCATGAATGCCTGATGCGCGGCATCGCCGCGATCAGGCCCGGCGCCCGCACCGGCGCCATCGGCGCCGCCATCCAGACCTATGCCGAAGCCGAGCGCTGCTCGGTGGTGCGCGATTTCTGCGGCCACGGCGTCGGCCAGCTCTTTCACGATGCGCCGAACATCCTGCACTATGGCAGCGCCAGCGAGGGCGTCGAGATGCGGCCGGGCATGATCTTCACCGTCGAACCGATGATCAATCTCGGGCGGCCGCACGTAAAAGTGCTGTCGGATGGCTGGACGGCGGTGACACGCGACCGCTCGCTGTCGGCGCAGTACGAGCACACGATCGGCGTCACCGAGACCGGATGCGAGATTTTCACGCTGTCGCCAAAAAACCTCGACCGCCCCGGCCTGCCAGCATAGTGTTTGCGCGAGGGCCGGATCTTTCCGGTCAAGAAAATGCGGGCGGCCTATGGGAAAGACCAGCGACGATGACGAACGGATCTTCTTTCCCGAAACACCGATAAAACCGCTCGCGAAAGCCAATTCGGTCGATAAGTCGCCCGAAAAGCCGCACTATCTCGGCCATCGCGACCGCTTGCGCCAACGGTTTGCGGCCGGTTCCGACGCCCTCCCCGACTACGAATTGCTGGAGCTCTTGCTGTTTCGCCTGATCCCCCGCGCCGACACCAAGCCCGTCGCCAAGGCATTGCTGGCACGCTTCGGCACGCTGGCCGAGGTGCTTGGCGCGCCGGTCGCGCGGCTTGAGGAGGTCAGCGGTATCGGTCCGGCAGTGGCACTCGATCTGAAGATCGTTGCCGCGGCCGCCCAACGCGCGGCACGCAGCGAGATAAAAGGCCGCGAGGTCCTGTCGTCCTGGACGCAGGTTCTCGGATACTGCCGGTCGGTCATGGCTTTCGAGGAGCGCGAGCAGTTCCGCATTCTGTTTCTCGACAAGAAGAACGCGCTGATCGCCGACGAGGTGCAGCAGGTCGGCACCGTCGACCACACGCCGGTCTATCCGCGCGAAGTGGTCAAGCGCGCGCTCGAACTCTCCGCCACCGCGATCATTCTGGCGCACAACCATCCGTCAGGCGACCCGACGCCGTCGCGCGCCGACATCGAGATGACCAAGCTGGTCATCGAGACGGCCAAACCGCTCGGCATCGCCGTCCACGATCACATCATCATCGGCAAGAAGGGTCATGCCAGCATGAAGGGCCTGCTGCTGATCTGACGCCCTGTTTGGACAAGCATCGGCCCCAAAAGCGCCCTGTCTCGTGTCATGACACGCCAGGCAGCGACGGGCGTGCCGCGACAGCGCGACCTCCGACCGCGACGGCGAGCGCGACGACAATCAGTATTGCCGCGACCGCAAACGTGATCCGCATACCGGTGGCGACGGCGTCGGGCCGCGCCGTTGCGATGTCGATAGCCTCTGACGCGAATGCGAACACGGCGCCCATGACGGATGCGCCGGTGATGAGCCCGAGATTGCGCGACAAATTGAGCAAGCCGGAAATGACGCCCCGCTGGTCCGGGCGGATATCCGACATGACAGCGGTGTTGTTTGCCGTTTGAAACAGCGCATAGCCAGATGTGATGACGGCGATCGGGGCGATGTAGCCAGGGATGCCCGATATTGCCGGCATCACGGATAGAATGAAGCAACCGGCGGCTATCGCGATAAGCCCAATGACGGTCATGCGCCCAGCGCCAAAACAGTCGGCTATGCGACCAGCCGGCACACCTGTCAGCGCGGCGACAAGCGGACCGACCGACATGACGATGCCAACAACAGCGGCGTCGAGCCCGAGCGCACGAGACA
Source organism: Mesorhizobium sp. WSM4850 (assembly GCF_055811735.1). Taxonomy (NCBI): domain Bacteria; kingdom Pseudomonadati; phylum Pseudomonadota; class Alphaproteobacteria; order Hyphomicrobiales; family Phyllobacteriaceae; genus Mesorhizobium; species Mesorhizobium sp. WSM4850. The sequence continues at coordinate 12,338 of NZ_JBVVPV010000017.1, forward strand.
GATAGAACGGTCCGACCACCAGTGTCGCCATCATCACCGTCGCCACGAGCGCGCTCGTGGCGAGGCTCGCGCTCAACGTCGTATTGCCGAAAGCGGCCAATCGGATCAAAGGCGACGCCACTCTCGCCTCGACAAGCACAAACAAACCGGCCGCGAAGACTGCAGCCACGAATAGAGCCAGGTTGAGCTGACCAAAACTGCCACGCCCGATCGTCATCGCGAGCGCATAGGCGCCAAGCGTCAGGGCAAGCAGCAGCGTGCCGACAACGTCGAAGCCGGCCCGATCTGTCTTCGGCTCCCGGCGATCAGCCGGCAGATAGCGGTAGGCGAGACAAAATGCCAGCAAGCCCAGTGGCACGTTGACGAGGAAGATCGCCCGCCAACCGGCTCCGGCAATCAGCAGACCGCCGAGCGAGGGACCGAGAGCGGTGCCGATCGCCGACATCGTTCCGAGCAGCCCCATCGCGCTGCCGGTCCTTGCCTTCGGCACCGTCTCACCGACAAAAGCCATGGTCAGGGTCATCATGATGGCCGCCGCCAAGCCCTGGGCCGCCCGGGCTGCAATCAGCAGCCAGAGCGTCGGCGCGACGCCACACAGGACCGAGGCCACCGTAAACAGGAACAGCCCGGCCAGCAACAGCCGCCGGCGACCGGTGATGTCACCTAGTCGCCCGACGCTGACGATCAGGGTGGTGATGGCGAGGAGGTAAGCCAGCACGATCCACTGGACCTCCTGGAACGAGGCGTCGAACGCCTGCGTCAACGTCGGCAAGGCGACATTGGCGATGCTGATGCCGAGCGAGGACAGCAACATCGATAGCGAAAGGCCGGCGAGCGCCCACCGAACCGCAGGTGCCCGTTCTGGATTTTCGGCGACTGCCCGTCCTGCATCGATTGGCTTCAACATGAACTCCGTTTTCTGGCGCGACTCCCGAAACGGAGCTGGCAGACAGGTAGTCCTTTGCTTGAGATGGCGGAAGGCGCATCATTTGCACGTAATCATTGCGTTTGACGCCATGTCAGATCGTGCCGGCCATGCTAAGATCATCATATGTCGCATCCCGACCTCAATCTGCTTGTCACGCTTGACGTGTTGTTGACGGAAGGCAGCGTGGCGCGCGCCGCCAGAAGGCTGCGGCTGAGCCCGTCGGCGATGAGCCGGGCGCTGGCGCGATTACGAGAGACGACGGGCGATCCGCTGCTGGTCAGGGCCGGACGCGGCCTCGTTCCGACGCCTCGGGCCCTCGAGCTCCGCGAGCGCGTCGGTTGGCTTGTGCAGGACGCCGAAGCCGTTTTGCGCCCTGTTGAGATGCTCGACCTGAAACGGCTTGTGCGGACCTTCACGCTCAGAAACCAGGACGGCTTTGTCGAGAATTTCGGGCCGGATCTCATTGCGCGCGTCGGCGAACAGGCACCGGGCGTGCGGCTGCGTTTTGTGCTGAAGCCGGACAAGGACAGCACGCCTCTGCGCGACGGCAGCGTAGACCTGGAGACCGGCGTTGTCGGAAAGGCCACGGGACCGGAGATTCGCGCGCAAGCGCTGTTCCGTGATCGTTTCGTTGGCGTCGTGCGAATGGGACATCCATTGTGCGAGGTGATGATGACCCCTGCCCGCTACGCAGCCGGACGGCACATCCTCATCTCCCGTCGCGGGCTCGACAGGGGACCGATCGACGATGCCCTTGCGCCGTTAGGGTTGAAACGGGAGGTCGTGACGGTCGTCGGCGGCTTTTCGGAAGCTCTGGCTCTGGCGCGTGCCTCAGACCTGATCGCCAGCGTTCCCGAACGCTATACGGGAAACCTGCGCGATGGAATGTTCTGTTTCCCTCTGCCGGTTCCCCTGCCGGAAATCTCGGTCTCACTTTTGTGGCACCCGCGGCTGGATGCCGATCAGGCGCACCGCTGGCTGCGCGGCTGCGTTCGAGACGTTTGCGCCGGAATAACCCGCTGGATCTCTTAAAGCGCAGCGGTCAAGGCGAGCGTTGCTGATCCGATCGCGGCAACTCGGCGTTGCAGCTGCGGCGATTCCGGCCGACCGCCTCGCTGAACCCGGTTAGGTCGAAATCGGCCTTGCCTCGCCCCGACAGCAGCCCGAACCGTCAGGACAGCAGGAGCCGGTCTGCTCAAAAACCAATCGCCTGATCCCGTCGGCACCATCCCGAACCAGCCTCAGCCCACGCGAGGGGGCGGCCTTTCACGATCCGGCAGAACGCCGTGTTGTTCGGTGGGCCAGCAGGTTTTTTCTTCGCCGCAGCCGTCTTCTTCTTGGGTTCTTCCACATCATCGCCATTGCGTTTTCGGCTGACGGGAAGACCGCACTAGAATTTCGACCGGAAATCGAGCTATGATGCATTTGGCATTTCCTGGGACGGCTTCGCGCCCTTGGAATGCCGGGAGGAACGGGATATGGCCATAGCGCTTGTACTCGTTTTGGTAGTTGTGGGCTCAGTGTTGTTCCACTTCCTGAGCCCATGGTGGTGGACGCCGATTGCCTCTAACTGGGACTATATCGACAACACCATCATCATCACCTTCTGGATCACCGGCGTCGTCTTCGCCGCCGTCGTCCTATTCATGGCTTATTGCGTCTTCCGCTTCCGTCATCGGGAAGGCAATCAGGCGGCATACGAACCCGAGAACAAGCGGCTCGAATGGTGGCTGACGATCGTCACCGCAATCGGCGTCACCGCCATGCTGGTTCCCGGCCTGTTCGTCTGGAACCAGTTCGTCAGCGTCCCAAGCGACGCAACAGTGGTCGAAGTCGTCGGCCAGCAATGGCAATGGAGTTTTCGCTTGCCCGGCAAGGACGGCAAGCTCGGCACGTCCGACACCCGCAACGTCAGCCCTGAAAATCCCCTCGGCGTGAACGCCAGTGACGCCAACGGCCAGGACGATGTCGTCGTCGAAGCCGCCGATCTGCATCTGCCGGTCGGCAAGCCGGTCAAGATGCTGCTCCGCTCGATCGACGTGCTGCACGATTTCTACGTGCCGGAATTCCGCGCCAAGATGGACATGATCCCCGGCTCGGTCACCTATTTCTGGTTCACCCCGACCAAGACCGGAACTTTCCAGGTCCTGTGTGCCGAACTTTGTGGCCAGGGGCACCCGTTGATGAATGGCGTGGTCATGGTCGACACGCCGGAAGACTATCTGGCGTGGCTCGGCGAACAGCAGACTTTTGCGCAATTGTCGGCCCCCCAGCAGGTGGGCTCGGCAGATTAGACGCCGGCAAAGACGGCGATTTGGATTGAAATTGCGGCAGGGCTCGAAACTGTCGAACCTGGCCGAAAAGGACACGGAGGTGTTCCTATATGGTCGATGTCACACCTGCAGATGCGGTACCGCCAGCCGAAGTCGCGGAGATGGAACTCTATCATCCGCACAGTTGGTGGACGAAATACGTCTTTTCGCAGGACGCCAAGGTCATCGCCATCCAGTATTCGGCGACGGCGACGGCAATCGGCATGGTGGCGCTGGTGCTGTCTTGGATGATGCGGCTGCAGCTCGGCTTCCCCGGCACGTTCGACTTCATCACCCCGGAAGCCTACTATCAGTTCATCACCATGCACGGCATGATCATGGTGATCTACCTGCTCACGGCGCTCTTCCTGGGCGGCTTCGGCAACTACCTGATCCCGCTGATGGTCGGCGCGCGCGACATGGTCTTTCCCTATGTCAACATGCTGAGCTACTGGATCTACCTGCTCGCCGTGCTGGTTTTGGTCTCGAGCTTCTTTGCGCCCGGCGGACCGACCGGCGCCGGCTGGACGCTCTACCCGCCGCAGGCGATCATGACCGGCACACCAGGCGGCCAGGACTGGGGCATCATCCTGATGCTCGTCTCGCTGATCCTGTTCATCATCGGCTTCACCATGGGCGGCTTGAACTACGTCGTGACGGTGCTGCAGGCCCGCACGCGCGGCATGACGCTGATGCGCCTGCCGCTGACCGTCTGGGGTATCTTCACCGCGACAGTCATGGCGCTGCTCGCCTTCCCGGCGCTGTTTGTCGCCTGCGTGATGATGCTGTTCGACCGTGCGCTCGGCACCAGCTTCTTCATGCCGGCCATCGTCGAGATGGGCGAACAACTGCAGCACGGCGGCGGCAGCCCGATCCTGTTCCAGCATCTGTTCTGGTTCTTCGGCCACCCCGAGGTCTACATCGTGGCGCTGCCGGCCTTCGGCATCGTGTCCGACCTGATCAGCACCCATGCGCGCAAGAACATCTTCGGCTACCGGATGATGGTCTGGGCCATCGTCGGCATCGGCGCGCTGAGCTTCGTGGTCTGGGCGCACCACATGTATGTCAGCGGCATGCATCCCTATTTCGGCTTCTTCTTCGCCACCACGACACTGATCATTGCCGTCCCGACCGCGATCAAGGTCTACAATTGGGTGCTGACACTGTGGCGCGGCGACATCCACCTCACCGTGCCGATGCTTTTTGCGCTGGCCTTCATCGTCACCTTCGTCAATGGCGGGCTGACCGGACTGTTTCTCGGCAACGTCGTCGTCGACGTTCCGCTGTCGGACACGATGTTCGTCGTTGCCCATTTCCATATGGTCATGGGCGTCGCCCCGATCCTGGTGATCTTCGGGGCGATCTATCACTGGTACCCGAAGGTCACTGGCCGGATGCTGAACGAGGCCATGGGCCAGTTCCATTTCTGGGTCACCTTCCTCGGTGCCTATCTGATTTTCTTTCCCATGCACTACATCGGCCTGATGGGCGTGCCGCGCCGCTACCACGAACTGACCAACACGGCGGTGATGACCGAGTCGGCCCACGATCTGAACGCGTTCATCAGCATCATGGCGTTCCTCGTCGGCTTTGCCCAAATCGTGTTCCTGTTCAATCTGATCTGGAGCATCCGCCACGGCCGCGAGGCCGGCGGCAATCCGTGGCGCGCCACGACGCTCGAATGGCAGACGTCGGAAACACCGCCCCCCCATGGCAATTTCGGCAAGGAACTGCCGATCGTCTATCGCTGGGCCTATGACTACAGCGTTCCGGGCGCCAAGGAGGATTTTATCCCGCAAAACGTGCCGGGCTCCTTCGGATCCTCCAGGGAGCCGGCATGAGCGTCATTCTGGTCTTCCTCCTCGTCATCGTCGGCTTTGCCGGATGGTGGCTTTCCCATCAGCGGCTGATGGCCAAGCCATGGCTCGAGCAAGGTGTGATCGGGGATATTATCGGCCCGGAAGGATCAGCGCTGCCGACCGCCAAGATCGGCCTCGGCGTCTTCCTTGCCGTCGTCGGCTGCCTGTTTGCGCTTTTCACCAGCGCCTACTTCATGCGCATGGCGCTGTCGGACTGGCAGGCGCTGCCGCTGCCGCGCGTGCTCTGGTTCAACACCGGCGTGCTGGTCCTGAGCAGCATCGCGCTTCAATGCGCCTCGGTCGCTGCGCGCCGGGGCGAGATCGACGCGGTCAGACTCGGCCTCGTCACGGCTGGGCTCACCGCGCTTGCCTTCCTGGTTGGACAGCTTGTGGCTTGGCGGGAACTGACCGCCGACGGCTACTTGCTAACCGCCAATCCGGCCAACAGTTTTTTCTACCTGATAACCGGGATGCATGGGCTGCACATACTGGGCGGGCTGGTGGGCCTGGGCAGAACAACTGCCGGCGCCTGGAACGGAGCACGGCCGGAGCGGCTTCGCCTCAGTGTCGAACTGTGCGCCATGTACTGGCATTTCCTGCTTTTCGTCTGGCTCGCCATTTTTGCACTTCTGGCCGGCTGGGCCGCGACTTTTATCGAGATTTGCCGACAGCTGCTGACCTAGGAGGGCCGGACGGATGGCAGACACGACAGTGACGCATACCGGCCAAGCACAGGCGCGGCCAGCTGGTTTGCAAGGCGTCGCCGCCGATTGGTCCTCGGATCAGCGCGCGTTCAAGAACGTGTCCTGGGGCAAGGCCATGATGTGGATCTTCCTGCTCAGTGACACCTTCGTCTTCGGCTGCTTCCTGCTCTCCTACATGACCGCGCGCATGTCCACCCGAGTGCCGTGGCCCAATCCGAGCGAGGTCTTTGCCCTTCATATCGGCGGCTCGAATATTCCACTGATCCTTATCGCGATCATGACCTTCGTGCTGATCTCGAGCAGCGGAACGATGGCCATGGCGGTGAATTTCGGCTACCGCCACGACCGCCGCAAGACGGCGATCCTGATGCTTCTGACCGCAGCACTCGGCGCGACCTTCGTCGGCATGCAGGCCTTCGAATGGACCAAGCTGATCTCCGAGGGGGTACGGCCCTGGGGCAATCCGTGGGGTGCGGCGCAGTTCGGGTCATCCTTCTTCATGATCACCGGCTTTCACGGCACCCATGTGACGTTCGGGGTGATCTTCCTGATCATCGTGGCGCGAAAGGTCTGGCGCGGAGATTACGAAACCGGGCGGCCCGGGTTCTTCACCAGTCGCAGGGGCAGCTACGAGCACGTCGAGATCATGGGGCTCTACTGGCATTTCGTCGACCTGGTCTGGGTGTTCATTTTCGCATTCTTCTATCTTTGGTGAGAGGCAGACATGGCTTTGGTGAGAGGCAGATATGGCTGAAGCAACCGCAAACGGTCTGGGGCAACATACGCTGCACGGAACCCAAGCGCATGATGCGGCAGCAGCAGGCATCGCCCCTGCGGAGGTTCATCAGGAGCACCCGATCAAGCTCTATCTGGTGGTCTGGGTATGGCTGTTCATCCTCAGCGCCTGCTCCTATCTGGTCGATTATGTCGGCCTCCAGGGCTATCTCAGATGGTCGCTGATCCTGATCTTCATGATGCTCAAGGCCGGGCTGATCGTCGCGGTCTTCATGCACATGGCTTGGGAGCGGCTGGCGCTGACCTATGCGATCATATTGCCGCCGATCCTGGTGCTGGTGTTCGTGGCAATGATGGTCTTCGAATCGGAGTACACGCTTATCACCCGGACGCTGTTTTTTGGGACCGAGCCCTGACGCGCAATCCGGGTCGGGCAGCATTTCCCGTCGAGGACCGGAGGGGCTGTTCACGGCCCGCTCCGCCTTGCCTTGAAACGGTCGACTGCTGGCCCATTTTTGTCACCACCGGAAAACGACAGAAGGAGAACGATTTTCGTCGTTTCTCCGTCGCGAACTCCAGGAAGGGAGGCTCAAGATGACGATCGCAAACAGATTGAAGGACTTTATCGACGAGAAAGGAATTTCCTACGATACCGTCGAGCACCACCGCACGTCGACAAGCAGGCAGTCCGCCTTAGCGGCGCATGTGCCCGGCAGCATAATGGCCAAATCGGTGGTGGTTCACCACGACGGTGGCTATGCGCTGGCCGTGGTGCCCAGTACGCACAGGATCGAGCTCGGCACATTGCAGGACGTCATGCACCAGCGTATCGGGCTCGCCTCCGAGGACGAGGTGGTTTCGCTCTTCGAGGATTGCGACACCGGCGCCATCCCGCCGATCGGCGCGGCCTACGATGTGCCGGTGATTGTCGATGAAAGCCTCGGCAATGCCGGCGATATATATTTCGAGGGTGGCGACCACAGGACGCTCGTGCATGTCAGCGGCAAGGATTTCCGCAACCTGACCAGCGACGCACAGCAAGCCCGCTTTAGCTACCCGGCTTACTAAACGCTCTTGCCAACCTGCCGCAGCGGCCTCTCGCTGGTGCGGCAGGGCAGAATTCTTTCTTTCAGTCCGCCGGTCTGGTGGAGGCCGGCGATTCCACGACTTTCCGATAGACGTGCCAGGTGGCGTGACCGAGGATCGGCAGCACCACCGCCAGCCCGGCGAACACCGGCAGCGAGCCTATGATCAGGGCGACGGCGACGATCAGGCCCCAGACAGCCATCACGATCGGGTTCGCCAGGACCACCCGCACCGAGGTATGGATAGCTTCGTAGGCGCCGACGTCGCGGTCGAGCAACAACGGGAACGCGACGACCGTGGTGCACAACACGACCGCGGCGAAGACGAAGCCGATCGCGTGGCCAACGATAATCAGCGTCCAGCCGCGTCCGGTGGCGAATATTTCACTGATGAAGCTGGACAGTGATTCCGGCGGAGCCGAACCGAACACCTGCTGATAAAATATCTGCGCGGTCAACAGCCAGGCGATGAAGATCGCAAGCAGCATGATCCCGACCGCCGCGATGGCCGGCAGCGCTGGAGAGTTCCTGACCTCGAAAGCGTGGCTCCATGAGGCGTCGAGCCCGGCCTCTCTCCGCCGGCTGATTTCATATAGGCCGAGCGCCGCGAATGGACCGATCAGCGCAAAACCAGATACTAGCGGAAACAACAGCGGCAACGCGTTGTTGCCCGACGTCCAGACAGCGAGCACGACGCCGACAAGCGGATAAATCAGGCAGAGGAAAACGATGTGCGACGGTTTGACCATGAAATCATCGACGCCACGCTTGAGCGCGTCGAAAAGGTCGGAAACGCCTATCTTTCGAATTCTGGTGTGCTCCAGCGTCTCGCTGGCGCCTGCAATCACGTGAAAACTTGCCATGACCATTTCCTCCAGACCAGGTCCGGTAAAGGTCGCGATTTCACGGTGCTGTCGTTCAGCGTGACTGGCCACGCAAAACCGCGACCTGCACCATGATCAACATACGCTCTTGCATGGCATTTGTCGCCGCCCTTTGTCTGCGGGGACGGCTCCGGTGATCCCGCTAGCTCTAACGGCCTTTCTTCGCTAGTCTCAAAGCTGGGTTGAAGGGTGAAGGTCATGGATGGAAAGACCGTTCTTATACTCGGCCTTGGCATAGTTATTCTGCTGGTGCTGGGATTCTGCGCAGTGCCAACGTGAGGTTTGGGCAGGTTCGGGCGCACCTCGTTCAGCAATCGCCGATTTTCAACCCGGCAAACAATCCGAGAACATCAGGATTCAATGCAGCCACGAGGCAGGTCATGCCGTCAATTTCCGGCTGAGATGACGACACGCATTGCAACGGTATCGGCAAGCAGCACGGCAAAGATCGCGAAAAGATAGAATATCGAATAGGCAAATAGCGCCTTTGCGCGTTTCATCTCCCACCCTTCAGCCCACCTTTTGTCGACCAGAAGCTTCCAGGCATGCCAGATGAAACCCGCGCCCAATGCGGTCGAAACAATCCCGTACAATCCGCTCGCGAATCCGAAAGCCCAAGGGAGCACGCCGATTGGTGCCAGGATCAGCGAATAGACGAAGATTTGCTTTCTGGTCGAAGCCTGGCCGGCCACATTCGGCATCATGGGAATGCCGGCCGCGGCATAGTCGCCGATCTTGAACAGCGCGAGCGCCCAGAAATGCGGCGGCGTCCAGAGGAAAATGATCAGAAACAGGACGAGACTTTCAACCCCGACGGCGCCGGTGGCGGCCGCCCACCCGATGACCGGAGGAAGCGCACCCGCGGCGCCGCCTATGACGATGTTCTGCGGCGTCGAGCGTTTCAGCCACATCGTGTAGATGACGACGTAGAAGAAGATGGTGAAGGCCAGCAGCGATGCGGCGAGCCACCCCACCAGCACGCCGAGCGTCATGATCGCAAGTACGGAAAGCACCAGGCCGAAGCCGAGCGCTTCGCCTGGCGTGACCCGACCTGACGGGACCGGCCGCTTTGACGTGCGCGACATCAACGCGTCAATATCGGCATCGTACCACATGTTGAGTGCCCCGGCCGCTCCCGCTCCAACCGCAATTGCACCGATTGCAATCACGGCGATGACCGGATTCATCGCCCCGGGCGCCACCATCAGGCCGACGAAAGCGGTAAAAACAGCAAGCGCCATGACGCGTGGTTTCAGAAGCGCGAAGAAATCACTGACCGTCGCTTCAGAGATCTGGATACCGGTATCCTTGAAGCCGCTTTCCCTGGCCGACATTTCAGGCAACCACCGATGGGGGCAGGCAATTTGGCCGGCCCATCGGCCGGCGGAAGAACCGGGTTACTTCCTGGTGGAAGAACCGGGTCATTTGGAGAATTGCTTCAGGTAGGCGATGACGTTGGCGAGATCCTCGTCCTTCTTGAGACCGGGAAACGCCATCTTCCCACCTTTGATCATGGCCTTGGGATCGCGAAGATAATTCGTCAGCGTGGCGTCGTCCCATTTGACGCCGGATGCGCCCGCCTCGGTCATGGCTTTGGAATACTTGAACCCCGGATGCGTGCCGGCCGTCCGGCCGATCACGCCGCTCAACGACGGACCGATCTTGTTTTTGTCCTCGTCGACGACGTGGCAGGCCTTGCATTTGGCGAAGACCTTCTCACCCGCGGCGGCATCCTGTGCCTGAGATTGGTTTGTGATGAACGTCGCAACGGAAGCGACGGCGAAAAACGCGATTGCACGCATGGCATTCCTCCCCGATCGCCAAATCTGCCTTGGACGATCTGCGCCTGCCGACACTTCGCCAGCATGCGCCCCTTGCACGACAGAGCGGAATATCCGCGTCTCCCGCATGGAATTGCGGCATCTACTTACCACAGAATCCGGCCGGCAGATAGATTGCCCCGAAGCGATTAGGAAGCTCGATCGGCGTCGAGGGCGATCGGAACGCATACCGTGTAAAGGCGTTAGACCAGCTACGGTTCAGCGTCCACGAGATCAAAGATCAGAGAAGTGTCCATGAACGACAGGAGCGTCCTGGAGGTGCGCCACGGCACCCGCACGATCGATGGCGAGACGGTGTTTTACAGAGAAGCAGGTCCTGAAACCGCGCCGGTGTTGCTGCTTCCGCATGGCTATCCCTGCTCATCCTTCCAGTATCGCCGGCTGATGCCGGCGCTCGCCGATCGGTGGCGGACGGTCGCGCCGGATTTCCCCGGCTTTGGCTACAGTGGAACCCCCGATCCGGCACGGTTCGGTTTTGATTTCGACGCCTATGCAACTTTCCTGGAGCGGTTTACCGACGCGCTGGAGCTCGGCAGCTACGCCCTATGGCTGCACGATTACGGCTCGCAGATCGGCCTGCGCCACGCTATAGCGCACCCATCGCGGATCAGGGCCCTGATCATCCAGAATGGCGATATCTACGCGGATGCTCTTGGCCCGAAATACGAAACGATCCGGCGTTTCTGGCGGGATCCTTCACCAGCAAACCGTGCACCGCTCGAACAGGCGGTGAGCGAAGACGGCTTTCGCTCCGAGTTTGTAGGCGAAGTCGATGACGACGTCGCTCGACGTGTCCCGCCCGATATGTGGAAGTTGCATTGGCCGCTAATGAATACGGCTGTGCGCCGTGCGCTCTCAGTCGGACTGATGGAGAAGCTCAAGGCTAATCTCGACTGGTTCGCTCGTTACCAGGAATACCTGCGCGAGCAGCGGCCGCCGGCAATGATCCTTTGGGGGCCGAGGGACGAATACATGCCCGAGCCGGCGGCGCGCGCCTATCTGCGCGATCTCCCCGAGGCCGAGCTGCATTTGCTGAATGACGCAGGGCACTGGCTGCTGGAGACCCATTTCGAGGTCGCCCTGCCGTTGGTGCGACGGTTTCTTGGCAAGGTCCTGCATTAATCCCCGCGCAGAGGAGCATTTCATGACCGACAACGCCACAATTGCCCGGATCTGGCGGGGAAGGACACGCCGCGATCTGGCAGACGCCTACGAGCCATATCTGCGCCGCGAAGGCATTCCGCCGCTTCAGGAGAAGGCACTTGGCGTGCAGTCGTTTCGCGAAGATCGCGAAGAAGAAACAGAGTTCGTGACGATCTCGTACTGGCCTGACGTCGAAGCCATGGCGAGCTTCACCGGCGGCGACCCGCACAAGATCCACCACCTGCCGCGTGACGAAGAGTTTCTCATTGAACTACCCAAGCGAGTGACGGTGATGCGGATCCTCGTCAATCAATTGCCTCGCGACTAGGGCAGCGGCGGCCTTGCGACGTCGGCAGCAACGAAAAGGCCGCCCCGTGGGCGGCCTTTCACATCCAGCAGAATGCCGTGTTATTCGGCGTCCTTGGCAGCTTTCTTCTTCGGCGCGGCCTTCTTCTTGGGCTCGTCCGCATCGTCGGCCTTCTTGGCGTCGGCCGTTTTCGCAGCGGCTTTCTTCGCCGGCTTTGCCTTGGCCGTCTCGGTGTCCTCGTCGTCGGCCATCAACTCTTCCTTGCTGACCTTGACGTCGGTGACGGAGATCTGGCTGAGCAGATGGTCGACCACCTTCTCCTCGAACATCGGCGCGCGCAGCGTGTTTAATGCTTCGGGATTGCTGCGGTAGAATTCGAAGGCTTCCTGCTGCTGGTTGGCCGGATAGCGGCGCACCTGCTCGAGCAGACCGCGCTGCAGTTCCTCGTCCGAGACGGTGACGCCGGCCCTCTCGCCGATCTCGGCGAGAACCAGGCCGAGACGCACACGACGCTCGGCAAGCCGCATATACTCGGCGCGTGCCTCTTCTTCCGTCGTCTCCTCGTCGGCGAAGGTGCGGCCGGCGGCTTCCAGATCACGGTTGACCTGGTTCCAGATGTTGTTGAACTCGGCCTCGACGAGCTTCGACGGCGCCTCGAACGAGTAGGCGGCATCGAGCTGGTCGAGCAGCTGGCGCTTGATCTTCTGGCGCGTCATCGAACCGAACTGGTTCTCGATCTGGCCGCGCACCACTTCACGCAGGCGCTCCAGCGACTCCAGGCCGAGATTTTTGGCCATCTCGTCGTTGATTTCCAACGCACCGGGCTTGGATACTTCCTTGACGGTGACATCGAAGGTGGCTTCCTTGCCGGCCAGATGCGCCGCCTGGTAGTTTTCCGGGAACGTGACCGTGACCTGCGTCTCGTCACCGGCCTTGCTGCCGACGAGCTGGTCCTCGAAGCCGGGAATGAATTCCTTGGAGCCGAGCACCAGCGGCTGATCCGTGCCGGCGCCGCCGCTGAAGGCTTCGCCATCGATCTTGCCGACGTAGTCGATCGTCACGCGGTCGCCTTCGGCGGCCTCGCCGGCCTTCGGCTCGTAGGTGCGCGCCGATTCGGCGACACGCTGGACCTGCTCGTCGATTTCGGAATCCGGCACGTCGAACACCTGACGCGTCACCTTGATCTCGGAGAAATCCTTGATCTCGATCGGCGGAATGATCTCGTAGTTCAGGCGGAACTCGAAGTCGGCACCGCCGGCAAGGATCTTCTCGGCTTCCTTCTCGTCCTCGGTCATGATCACTTCGGGCTGCATGGCAGCCTTTTCGCCGCGCCCGGTAATGATCGAACGGGTCGAATCGTTGAGGATCTCGTTGACCACTTCGGCCATGAACGACTTGCCGTAGACCTTGCGCAGGTGCTGCACCGGCACCTTGCCGGGGCGGAAGCCGTTGATGCGGACCTTGTTCCTGGCATCGGAAAGCCGCGCCATCAGCTTGGCTTCCATATCACCGGCCGGCACGGTGATCTTGATCTCGCGCTTGAGACCGGAGTTGAGCGTTTCGGTGACCTGCATCATAGAACCTTTGTTTCCACCAATGAGCAGCCAAACGGCTCCTGCCGTTTACAGCCTGCCGGTATTATCTTGCCGGGAATGGCTTTTGGTGCGGGACTTGGCGATCTGTCCGCCCAATGCGGCTCAAATCCTTCAGAAATACGCTCCAAAATGTGAATAAGTCCTTGTTTTCCTACTTCTTATCACATTCTGCAGAAGCGGATCGTCGCATCCCGTCACATTCGACACGCCTTTTGTCACAGGCCCGGCTAATTTTCAACCATCTTCGCATCTACAGCGCCGCGCGTCCTCTTGGACGCACAAAGGACGCTGTAGGACCTTCATTTTGGCGCGTGATCCTTTCCGAAAATCGCTTTTCCGATTTCGGGATCATGCGCCGGCGAACGGCCCTTATTTTGACCGCGACATTGACAGAATGATGACTACATGGGATTGCCGGGCGACGCGGATGTGGCGGAATTGGTAGACGCCCTGGATTTAGGTTCCAGTGCCGAAAGGCGTGGGGGTTCGAGTCCCTTCATCCGCACCAAGTTTTTCACCTGAAAGCCTGGAACGCTGGCGTCTCTAGGTGGCGCGTTGTTCGGCAGAGCATCAATTGGCCCTTCTGAAAGCAGACCTGCTCAAGATGGCTGCCGGGAACCAGCCTCGGCGAGCCACGTTGCTAGGTCATGGACCTTCACAAAAGGATCGTGCAATGGCGAAAGACCTACCCCGCGAGGAAGAGCAACGCGGCACCGGAAAGGTCCTCATGTGGGGCGCCGCGATCATCGCTATGCTTTTTGTCGCCCTAATGGCCGTGTTCATCCTCGGGCCGTTCTGGTCGTAGCCACCATTGGCATTGCGAAACTCCAGGCCGCCTACTCCTCGAAGACCTGGCAGGTGAACCATTCGGTCAAAGTCGCAAGTTCAGGTCCCAGCACGCGATCGTCGCCGACCGGCGGCACGATGCTTCTTATATCCGCGACGAACGACTGAAGCGCCGGAGGAGCCACGCGCTCGGTGACATGCAATGCCTGCGAGGCGATCACCGCCAGCATCGCCATCGCGGCATCGAGACAGCGGCCGGAGCGTGCTTCCTTCGTCCAGGCGAGGAACACCGTCGTGGCGACATCGTCCTGTCCGGCACCGGCCGATTCCGTTCCCGGGATGAAGGTGCGCTGCGCCGAAAGTTTCGCCTGCTCCAGATAACCCGTGATCGCCATCGGCACATAGCCGACATTGCCGTGGCCGTCGCTGTCGCTCCAGTCCCGCCCTGTCAAAAGCAGATCGGGCAGGAGCGAGACCTTGCCGTTCAAAAGCTTCGAGGCGTGGCGGTCGCACAAGAGGCAGATGTCGGCCCATATCGCCGCCAGATCGTCCAGGGCGGGTGTTGCCATGGCATTGTGATAGCCGCCCGTGCTGATGCAGCGCCCGAGCGGATACCCGTCGTCAGGCGGGATGTAGACCGGATTGTCCGATACCGAAGCGAGCGACACGGTGGCCGCCCGCTCCGCCGGTGCCAGCGCGCGATGCGCGTGCCCGAGGATGCGAGGGACGATGCGGTAGCTGACCGGTGCCTGGTAATTGCGGCGCCCGGTGCCGGCGCCGGCAAGGAACTCCCTCAATCCCCTCAGGGCCGCCGCTTCGTGTTCATCGCCCCAAAGCGCATCGAGCGCCGGGTCGTAATGTTCGAGCGGCGCGCGAAACGCCTCGATCGAAAGCGCAAAGACTTTTTCGGCAAGGCGAATGCGGCGGCGAGCCGCCAAGGCCGCGTCGGCCACGAGTGCGGCAGCGCAAGGCGAACCGTTGATCAGCGAGCCTCGTTCCTTGACTTCCAGGTCGAAGCGCGTCGAAAGCTCCGCAAACAGCGGATAGAGCGCGAGGATTTCACCGGCACCGCCCTGACCGGAGGATGGCACCATGGGCATGGGTCCGCCGTCCAGCATCGCGGCGACGGCGAGCGCCATGCGCGGTGTCGTCGCGGCATTTCCCTCGAGGAAATTCGCCAGCCGGGCGAGCACGATCGCCCGTACCACGCGGTCTGGCAAAGGCTCGCCGAATGATGTTGCGGCTGCGAACGCCTTGATGCGCGCATGGCGACCCCGCTCGCTAAGTTCGAGCCGCCTGCTTGCCAGTTCTCCCATAGCGGTGGTTACGCCATAGATGACCGGAACAGGGTCGGTTTCAATGAGACGCAGGAACGACGCGCGACACTCTGCGATGCGCTGCAAGGCCTTGCCGCTGATTTGTACCGTGTCTTTTTTCCAGGCGACGCGGAAAACGGAGCTGAGATTTATGTCTTCTCGTGTCGTCAGGATAGTTGTCATGTTTGATGCTGTCCGAGCGGCCACGCTTTCCCAATTCTAATCCGGGCCAATTCTAATAAAGTGGTTCCTCGAACAGCGTCTTGTCGCCGTCCATCAGCGCCTTGATCTGCGCGGCGCCATCGGCTGCGATTGCGACGCGGACGCCGAACGGCCGCACCCGCATGTCGTTCTGGATCGCCATCCCCTCGCCTTCCGGCAGGTAGAAGCGTTCGATGCCGTAATCCGGCGCGATGGTGGTGGCTGCGCTGAGATCCCACCCCACGGCCACATGCCCGACAATATCGGCTTCGTCGGATGCTGCCGGCGCCGGCGCTTGCCCGAACCAGGCCGTGGTCGCCTCCCAATAGCCGTCGGCGCCCTGCTTCAGCCTGACGACGATCGGCGTATCGTCGCTCGTCAGCTTACCGGTCGGAATGTTGGCGATCAGCTTCACCGGCAGGCGCGAAATATCATAGCTGAGTATAATGTAGTCGCCGCGCAGCAGATCGCGCGGATCGATCGGTTCGACCCTCAGCAGCACCTGCTTGCCGTCGCGCAGGATCGCCGCCCGGCCGGCGATGATCCACATCAGGAAGCCGATCTGGACGAGTGCCAGCACCAGCGTGAAATGATCAGTTTTTTGCCGGTCATCATGCCGCTGCTCCTTCTGCGCTCGGGAGCCTCATGCGCTTCTCCACGCGGAGGATGACAAGGGCAAGCAGGCCAAGAAGCACAGCGGCTGCAAGGAAGAAGCCTGCCGTGTCGAGCATCGACTGCAGCATCACCACATAGATGATGGCGAGTTCGAAGGCGAAGCCGGCATAGGCAACCCAGCGCAAGCCCCTGCTCTCGCGGCCGCCCAGCACGATTGCCGCGACAATGCCGGCAAGCGCAATGGCCGAGGCAATGCCAAAGCCGCTGTTATTGCTTTCACTGGCCAGTTCGAACTGGATCATCGCCAGGCCGGTGAGAAACCCGATCAGCGCGTGCAAGGGCAGACGGCCGCCAAGCTGCAATATCCGGTCGACGGGCTCGGCAGCGAAGATCGCAGCCGCGAAAAGCAGCGCCGACACGACAATGAGCGGGACGGCGACCTGCAGCGTTTCGTATTCCGTAAACAACAGCACGAGATAGAAGATGACCGACAGGATGATCAGATGCCGCGCCGCCTGGCTGCGGGTCCAGAACGAAATGGCGAACAACATGATCGCCATGGCGACGAAGAGGTGCGGAAATTCCGTGCGCCTGAAATAATCGAACCCTCTCAGGAACAGCCACGCGTCGGCAATGCCGACAGAAGCGACGGTCAGCGGGTTCGAGCGCAGCGCAACTGCCGCCAAGGCGGTGCCCGCGCCCCAGGTGATCAAGGCCGACGCTTCATCGCCGGACAAATGGTACATCTGGCCGACCAGCGCGATCGATCCGCCAAATGCCGCTGCGGCGACGATCCAGAATGCCTCGCCGATTGCAGCATGGTCGCGTGTCTTCAGCACGGCGCCGCCGACATAGCCGGCGAAGATGATGGCGAAGAGCGCTGCCACCCGCGCCAGCCGCGGAATGGCTTCCCAGTTGGCGGCGACGAAGATCAGGACGGCCGCACCAAAAAGCAACGCCGCCATCATCGCCAGAATCGAGCCGAAGCTCAGTGATTTGCGCTCATTGGCCTCGACGTCGCGCGTCAGCGCGTCGGCCGTCGAGGCGTCGATCAGTCCGGCCTGCAGCCATCGTGCGATATCGGCCGTGACTCGCGACGAATAGCTCGCCATGCCTTTTCTCCTCCAGCTTGGTCGTTTCTTCAGCCGACCCGGACAAACCGTTGACGCTACGGCATTTTCCGATTCGGGCCTATCTATGTCGAAGACGAGAATTGCCGGTGATTGTGCATTGCACAATTTGCATTGCTGCCATGCACCAATAGCGCTTTTAAATCGATATGACCCGACCTACCTTCTGGGCGTACACAAAGACGGAATGATCCGAAGAAAGACGAAACGAGAATACCATGAACCTGATCCGCAACTACCGCAACTGGCGCCGCTACCGGGACACCGTTTCCGAGCTGAGCCGCCTGAGCAACCGCGAACTGACCGACCTCGGCATCAGCCGCAGCGACATCCACTACGTCGCCCGCAAGGCGGTCTAATCCTCTTCGGACCGCAAATGGTCCGAACCAGTTTGACTTGAAAAGAGAACGACAATGAACCTGATCCGCAACTATCGCAACTGGCGCGTTTATCGCTCGACGGTTACCGAGCTGGGTCGCCTTTCGAACCGCCAGCTGCATGATCTCGGCATCGTCCGCGAAGAGATCAAGAGCATCGCCCGCAAGGCGATCTAGTCAGAATTTCGCCAGGGTCGACCTCCTCCCCGACCCTGACGGATACGGTCAGCCTTCACCTCCTCCCGAGGGTTGACCACAAAAACGGCGCCCGCCGCACCTCCTCCCGCGGCGGGCGCTGTTTCCCCAGGGCGAAGCGATTTCGTCCCTAGGGCGAAACAAATTTCGTCCAAAAGGGTTTCGCCCCCTTTCATCAGGCGAAAGGAATTTCGTCAAAGCCGACCTCCTCCCCGGCGATGGCGAATACGGTCGATCTTCACCTCCTCCCGAGGATCGACCAGCAAAACGACACCCGCCGGATCCTCCCCCGGCGGGTGTTGTTGTTTTTCAGGGTCGACGCACTCTGGGAATTCGTTCTGGCGGGGAAGTCCCTGTCGTCAGTCGAGCGCACCGCTTTCCAGCACGCCCCGCTTCTTCCACTGGCTCAGCGGAAAAATGTCCGGTGCGCCACCCATCGGCGCATACCAGGAATCCACCACCCACTCGGTGCCCCTGCGGTCGCTGATCACCGCCGTCCAATGGGGATAGCGCCCGTCGACAAACAAGCCTCGCGAGGCCTTGTCCTCGACCTTGTGGAACCTGAGCAATTTTCGTTCGGCAAGATAGGCCAGCAGCGCATGTGTATTGGTCGATTCGTCGACACAATCCATCTGGCCCCTGATGCGCGATGCGCCGAATTCCGACTGCGGCAGATCGCGAATGCCGGTGGCCCGGAAAATGCGCTGCTCGAAATAGCGAACAGCCTTCGAAATGGCGGCACGCTCTGCTTGGGGCGAACCGGCGCCGGCGCGCAGGATAGAGCGGAAACGCGCGCCGTCACCGGGGCCAAGCGCCAGCATCGTGCGATAGTTGCAGCTGTAGCCGTGGCAGATGGGGATCCGCTTGGAAGCCGTCGCGGCCAGTTCGCCGGCGGCCGCTGATCCGCCCACGGCGATCACGACTGTCAGAAATGTCGCTCTGGCAACGATCCCAAGCATCCCGTCCATTCTCCTACAGTAGACGATTGCAGCGCTTGGCGGCAACAACGCGGCCGACACGGCCGGCTCGTGTAATTGCAATCGCAGCTACAAAGGATTATTTCGGCGCTCATGAACAAGAATCCCATTCACGTCATCGGCGGTGGCCTGGCCGGTTCTGAAGCCGCCTGGCAGGCGGCCGAAGCCGGCGTTCCCGTCGTGCTGCATGAAATGCGTCCCATCCGCGGCACCGATGCGCACAAGACGGATGGATTGGCCGAACTCGTCTGTTCCAATTCCTTCCGCTCCGACGATGCGCAGACCAACGCCGTCGGCCTGCTGCACGCCGAAATGCGGCTGGCCGGTTCGCTGATCATGAGCGCCGGCGACGCGCACCAGGTGCCGGCCGGCGGTGCGCTGGCTGTCGACCGCGACGGGTTTTCCGGAGCGGTGACAAAAAAGCTCGAAGCGCACCCGCTCATCACCATCCAGCGCGAGGAAGTGCCAGGCCTGCCGCCGGCGGATTGGGACCAGGCGATCATCGCCACCGGCCCGCTGACCGCACCAGGGCTCGCCCAATCGATCGCGGAAGTGACCGGGGCCGATGCGCTCGCCTTCTTCGACGCCATCGCGCCGATCGTCCATTTCGACACGATCAACATGGACATCTGCTGGTTCCAGTCGCGCTACGACAAGGTCGGACCTGGCGGCACCGGCAAGGATTACATCAACTGTCCGATGGACAAGGAGCAATATCTTGCCTTCGTGCAGGCGCTTGTCGACGGCCAAAAGACCGAATTCAAGCAATGGGAAGGCACGCCCTATTTCGACGGCTGCCTGCCGATCGAGATCATGGCCGAGCGCGGCGTCGAGACGCTGCGCCATGGGCCGATGAAGCCGATGGGGCTGACCAATGCGCACAATCCGTCGGTAAAGGCCTATGCCGTCGTGCAGCTTCGCCAGGACAATGCGCTGGGCACGCTCTACAACATGGTCGGCTTCCAGACCAAGCTGAAGCACGCCGAACAGGTGCGCGTGTTCCGCACCATCCCGGGCCTCGAAAACGCCGAGTTTGCCCGCCTCGGCGGCCTGCACCGCAACACCTATATCAATTCGCCGACGTTGCTTGACCAATCGCTTCGGTTGAAATCACGACCTGGCCTGCGCTTCGCCGGCCAGATCACCGGCTGCGAGGGCTATGTCGAAAGTGCCGCCATCGGCCTGCTTGCCGGGCGCTTTGCCGCCGCCGAGCGGTTGGGCCACGCGCCGGCGCTGCCGCCGATGACCACAGCCTTTGGCGCGCTGCTCAACCATATTACCGGCGGTCACATCGTTTCCGACGACGAGCCAGGAAAGCGCTCATTCCAGCCGATGAACATCAATTTCGGCTTGTTCCCTCCGGTGGAAGCGCCGAAAGCCGAGGGAAAACGCCTGCGCGGCAAGGACAAGACCGTCGCCAAGCGGCGTGCGGTGACATCGCGCGCGCTGGCCGCCTGCCGCGAATGGCTGGGGCTGCCTTCCCAGGCGGAAGCGGCGGAGTAGCCCGCCTGTCTGTTCTTGTCGATCGGTCGACAGGAGAGTAGGATAATATCCTACTATAGGGAGCAATTCCATGGAACCCGCAGAGAAACTGTCCGTCACTGTCACGCCCGCCATGGCGCGCATGATCCGCGAAAAGGTCGAGGATGGCACCTTTGGATCGGCGAGCGAGGTCATCCGTGCAGCCCTTCGCGCCTTCCAGCGCGAGGAGGAAGAGCATGCCGAGCGCATGGCCTCGATCAGGGCGCGCGTGAAGGCATCGATCGAGGATACAAGGCCGGTCTATTCAGGAGAAGAGGTTCGCGCTCACCTTCGGGGATTCGTCGCCCGACTTTCGAGCCGTTCTGATGATTCAACGGCTTGAAGTCGAGTATCGAGAAACCGCCAGGAATGATCTGGCAGACATTTTCAGGAGCATCGTAGAGGCTGGCGGAAGTCCGGAAGTTGCGCTGAAATTCGTCTTGCGTATCGAAGACCGCTGCCAGAGCATCGGCAATGCGCCTCGGGGTGGCCGGTCGCGCGATGACATTGCGCCGGGATTGCGAACAGTGCCGTTCGAGCACTCTGCCATCATCGCTTGCGTTGTCGATGACGATGTCGTCCGCATCGTCAACATCTTCTATGGCGGTCGCGACTATGAGGCGCTGATGCGCGATGGCGGATCGAGCGACCCATCGTGACAGACGTCTACGGCTGCCGTGATAGTTCCGGCTTTCCGGATTCCTTCATCCTTGGCAGCCTTCAGGCGTCCGGCCAGCCTCGCGTCGCGCGGCGCAACAACAGAAAATGCCGGCGCCAGGCCGAGAGCCGCGCCACCTCGTTCAGAGGTGACTGACGAGAACTTTCCATCTTGCCGAGATAGGCGCGCGACAAGGCCAGCGGCAAAAATGCTGGTCTGAGCGAATCCGGCAACGACGCTGCGCCCTGCTCGAATGCTGCAAGATGTTCTTGCGCCAACGCCATCATCGCGGCGACGGCGCGTTTTGCTCCAGGCCCGTCATCGCCCGCAACGAACTCCTCGGAAGACGATCCTGCCGCGGCCAGAATGTCGGCCGGGACAAAGCATTGCCCACGCTTGCGATGCAATGGCAGCAGCAGCAAAAGGCCGGTCATCGCTTGTGCGCAACCTGCCCTGCCCGCAAGTTCGGCGAAACGCGGCGCTTCGACGGGATCGAGCACCATCGCTGCAAGCTGGATGAGCGCCGCTGCTGTCTCGCCGCAATAGCCTTCCAGATCGGTGCGCGACGGCATGGGGTCGTCATAGAGATCGAAAATACGGGCTTCGAGCATGTTCTCGAAGGCGGGCTTCGGCAGGTGATGGGCGGAAATCGTCGCCTTCAACCCGTCGGCGACGGGATGGCCTGTGCCTACCCCGGCGTCCTCGGCGGCGATGACATCGCGCCACCATTGCAGTCGCACCTCGCCGGGCAGTGCCTCGCGGATACGGTCGCGAATGCCTGATATCTCGGCATTGAAGGCATAGAGCGAAAATAGCGCGTCACGCTTGTCCTCGGGCGCATAGAGCGCGCAAACATAGCGATCATGGTCGGCGGCGCGCACCGTTTCCATGACGATTTTGGCGTTTTCGCTCACGTCACTCGACGGCAATCAGCGCGGCGGCCACCGCACGGTTTTCCGCCAGAAGAACATTGTAGGTCCGCACGGCAGCACCAGTCGACATCGGATCGGCCGCAATGCCCGCCGTCTTCAGCGCAGCACGCAGCGCCGCCGGCAACGGCCTGAGATCCTTGCCGGCGCCGACCAGCAGGATCTCGACCTGGTCAGCCTCGTTGAGCAGCTTGGCGAAATCCGCCCCCGTCAGTGCCAGGGGATCAGCCGGCTCCCACCCATAGATGCCCGACGGCAGGCACAGGAGCGAGCCGCGATGCGACATGTCGGCGAAACGAAACCCGCCATTGCCATAGGCCTCGATCGGCGCACGGCCGGGGAAATGCGCTTCACGGATGACAATGCCTTTGGTCATCCCGTTGGCCGCCCTTCAGGTTGCTATGGCTTTGCCGCCGCTCACCGGCTTCCCCACGTCGGCCGTCGCGGTCTCCGGCCGCAGCTTGAACAGGATGAGCAATGGCGCGGCGATGAAGATCGACGAATAGGTTCCGAAGACGACGCCGAACAGCATCGCCAGCGTGAACGAGCGGATCACCTCGCCGCCGAACAGCACAAGCGCCAGCAGCGCGAGCATCGTCGTCACCGAGGTCAGCGTCGTTCGCGACAGCGTCTCGTTGATGGCGTTGTTCAACAATTGCGGCAGCGGCATCCTCTTGTATTTTCGCAAATCTTCGCGAACACGGTCATAGACGACGATCGTGTCATTGAGCGAGTAGCCGATGATGGTGAGTATCGCCGCAAGCGACGATTGGTTGAATTCGAGACCGGTGATGACGAAGAAGCCGATGGTCATGACCACATCGTGGACCGTGGCGATGATGGCGCCGACCGCGAACTGCCATTCGAAGCGGAACCAGACATAGACCAGGATTCCGAGCAGCGCGATCAGCATGGCGATGGTGCCTTGCTTGGCGAGTTCGCCGGAAACCGTCGGTCCCACCACCTCGACGCGGCGGAAATCGTAATGGTCCTGCAACTCGCCACGCACCTTGTCGATGACGGTCTGTTCGGCGTTCTCGCCGCCCTCCTGCGTGCCGACGCGGATCAAGACGTCGTTCGGGTCGCCGAACTGCTGCACCTGCACTTCGCCGATGTTGAGTTCCGAAAGCCTGCCGCGGATGTCGGCAATATCGGCGGTGCCATCCTTGGCCTGGACCTCGATCAGCGACCCTCCCTTGAAGTCGATGCCGTAATTGATGTCGACGGTCATGAACAGCACGACCGCCAGGATCGACAGCACGCTGGACAGCGCGAATGTCCAGCGGCGGATGCCCATGAACGGAATTCGCGTGCCCGGCGGGACGAAGGTCACCGGCGCGCGCGGCAATTCCTTCGGGCGGGCGCGGCGAAGCCAGATCGACACCAGCAGGCGGGTGAAGGTGAAGGCGGTGAAGACGGTGGTCAGAATGCCGATGGCGAAGGTTACGGCAAAGCCCTTCACCGGGCCGGTCCCGAGCCAGAACAGCACCACGGTCGCGATCAGCGAGGTGACGTTCGAATCGACGATGGTCGCCAGCGCTTTGGAAAAGCCCGTGTCGATCGCCTGGATTACCGAGCGGCCGTTTCGTCGCTCCTCGCGGATGCGCTCGTAGATGAGAACGTTTGAATCGACCGCCATGCCGATGGTCAGCACGATACCGGCGATGCCGGGCAATGTCAGTGTCGCGCCAAGCAATGACAACAACCCGATGATCATCGCGACATGCACCGCCAGCGCGATGTTGGCAATAAACCCGAGAAAGCCATAGGCCACGAACATGAACACGACGACGAGGATGGAGCCGATCACGCCGGCGACCTTGCCGGCGTGAATGGAATCCTCGCCAAGCCCTGGGCCTACCGTGCGCTCTTCGATCACCGTCAGCGTCGCCGGCAGCGCGCCGGCACGCAACAGCACGGCGAGATCGTTGGCGCTCTCGGCGGTGAAATTGCCTGAGATCTGGCCGCTGCCGCCAAGGATCGGTTCGCGGATCTGCGGCGCCGAAATCACCTGATTGTCGAGGATGATGGCAAACAGCTTGCCGACATTCTGCGAGGTGGCCTGGCCGAAACGCGCCGCCCCTTTGGAATCGAAGGTGAACGAAACCACCGGCTCATTGGTCTGGGAATTGTACGTCGCCTGCGCATCGACGAGATTCTCGCCAGAAACGATGACGCGGTTCTCGATCAGATAGGGAACCGGCGGATCATCCTGCGAATACAACACCGAGGATCCGGCCGGTGGACGACCGTTGAGCGCGTCCTGCACCGGCATCGACTGGTCGACCATCTGGAAGGTCAGCTTGGCGGTCTGGCCTAGAATGTCCTTCAGCCGTTGCGGATCCTGCAGGCCCGGCACCTGCACCAGAATGCGGTCGTCGCCTTGGCGTTGCACGATCGGCTCGGTGGTGCCGAGTTCGTTGACGCGGCGCTCGACGACTTCGAGCGACTGCGCCAGCGCCGTCGACGTGCGATATTTGATGCCGGCATCGGTGAAGGCGAATTTGAGCAGACCGGACTCGGTATCATCCAGCGACATTTCCTGGACGGAGCCGCCGCTGAACAGGCCGGCGGCCACCGGATCGGTCAATGTCTTCAGCGCCGTCTTGGCGGCTTCGACCTGACCAGGATCGGTGATGCGGACCTGAACGGCCCGGCCTGATCCGGCAAGGCCGGTATAACCGATCTTGGCATCGCGCAGCCGCGTCCTGATTTCGTCGCGCGTCGTCTCCAGCCGATCCTTGATCAGATCGTTCGGATCCATCCTGAGCAGGATATGCGAGCCGCCCTGCAGATCGAGGCCGAGCGTCATCTGGCGCTTCGGAACCCAGTCGGGAAGCTTGGCGAGCGTGCTTGCCGAAAAAAGATTGGGCGCAGCCAGGATCACTGTGGCGGCCACGGCCAGCCAGATCAGGATCATCTTGAAGCGCGAAAAATAGAGCATATGGCGTCGTCCGTCACGGCATTCGGGCGGATCGTTCCGCCTGGAATTGGGTTATTTCTAGGCGCTCTGGTTCGCCACTGGCTCGCCGTGGTCCGCACAAAGGTTGATGTCGAGCACAAGGCAGTTCACTTTGATGCTGCCATCGGGCTTTCTTCAACTATTGTCAATCTTGCCGGCATGGGACCAGCGCGCAATGGCATCACGAGATCGTTGGCGCCCCGTGATACCGGCGGCCAGCCAGATCAGGTTCGTCCTGAAGCGCGAAAATTCAGCAAATGGCGTTTGTCGGTCTGGGTGTATCCGCAGATCGTTCGCCGACAATCGGTTTATTTCTTGGCGTTCTGGTTCGCCACTGGCTCGCCCTTGACGCGCACATCGGCAATCGTCGAGCGCAGCGCCGTTACCTTGGTGCCACCGCCGAGATCGATCTCGAGCTCGTTGTCATCGATGACCTTGGTCACCTTGCCGACGAAACCGCCGCCAGTGACGACCGTATCGCCGCGGCGCACCGCCGCCAGCATCTCGCCGCGCTTCTTCAACTGCGTGCGCTGCGGCCGGATGATCAGAAAATACATGATCACGAAAATCAGGACAAACGGCAAAATGCTGATGAACATATCCGGGGAGGTGCCGACGCCTTGGGCATATGCCGGTGTCACGAACATCGAAGTACTCCTGAATTTTGAAAAACAGCCGCCAAACGGGTAATTTGGCGGCCCCGTGAAATTTGGCCGGAATATAGTCGGTAAAGTTGCCAATGCAACTGCGGCCGAGCATTTCAGCTGCTTTTCCGGCTGGTTGAGCCGTGTTAGAGCATGGTCCCGAATGATGGAGCGCGGTTCTCGAAAAAGATCGTGCCCTAACAAAAGGTTGGAGCCGGTTCCGAAACCGCCGGAATCAATAGGTTCCGTTGCTTCGTGAATGCAAAAACAAAAGACAAGAATGACCGACAGCACCATCGAAGCCCTGAACAGGAAGCTCGACCGCCTGATCGAGGCGGTCGCCCGCCTCGCCCCGCCTCCGGTGCCGGAAACCGATCTCGGCGGGGCCGACTGCTTCGTCTGGCAGGCTGATCCCGGCTATCTGGAGCCGGTGCGCAAGGTCAACCGCGTCGACATCGGTTTGATCCGCGGCGTCGACCGCGTCCGCGACATACTGGTCGACAACACCGAGCGTTTCGCGTCCGGTTACGCAGCCAACAACGTGCTGTTGTGGGGCGCACGCGGCATGGGAAAATCCTCGCTGGTCAAGGCCGTGCACGCGGCGGTCAACGCATCAGCAAAGCTGGACCTGCCACTCAAGCTCATCGAGATCCACCGCGAGGACATCGACACGCTGCCGAAGCTGATGGCGCTGCTGAAGGCAGCGCCTTACCGTTTTATCCTGTTTTGCGACGACATCTCATTCGACCACGACGACACGTCCTACAAGTCGCTGAAGGCGGCGCTCGAAGGCGGAGTCGAGGGCCGCCCGGCCAATGTGATCTTCTACGCCACGTCGAACCGGCGCCACCTTTTGCCGCGCGACATGATCGACAATGAGCGCTCGACCGCCATCAACCCGTCGGAAGCGGTCGAGGAAAAAGTCTCGCTCTCCGACCGTTTCGGCCTCTGGCTCGGCTTCCACAAATGCTCGCAGGACGAGTATCTCGACATGATCGACGGATATGTCCGCCATCACCGACTTGCCATCGATCCCGAGACGCTGCGCGCCGAGGCGCTGGAATGGGCGACGACGCGCGGCAGCCGTTCGGGCCGCGTCGCCTGGCAGTACACCCAGGATCTGGCAGGCCGGCTCGGCAAGTCGCTCCAGGATTAGACCATGATCCCGAACCGTGGAGCCCGGTTTTTGACAAGATCATGGTCCGGAAAAGCCCCTGAAAAAGCCCGCCCCTTGCGGAGCGGGCTGAGCCGGCGGGCCGGACTGGAGGTCAGGCGGCTCGCAATCGCTTTTCTTGTTCTATTCAAGATAGGTCGAAGGATCGACTTTCTTTATTCAAGATAGGTCGAAGGATCGACCGGCGCCGAATTCTTGCGCACTTCGAAATGCAGTTTCGGCGAGTCGGTGGTGCCGCTCATGCCGGACTGCGCGATTTCCTGGCCGCGCTTGACCTTCTGGCCGCGCTGGACCTCGATCGAACGGGCGTGGCCATAGACTGTGACCAACCCGTTCTCGTGGCGCACCAGCACCGTATTGCCGAACTCCTTGAGGCCATCGCCGGCATAGATGACGACGCCGTTCTCGGCCGCCTTGACTGGCGTTCCTTCCGGCACGGCGATGTCGACACCGTCCTTGCCGCCGCCGAAACTGGAGATCACGCGGCCGCGCACCGGCCAGCGCATCTTGCCGATACCGGTGGCGTTCGGCGCGACCGCGTCGTCGTCCTCGGCCTGCTGGATGACCTTTTCCTTCTTCGGCGGCGTGTAGGCGGCGAGCGTTTCCGACGGCGTCGTCTTCGCCGCAGGCGGGGTGGTGGCAGTTGTTACCGGATCGACCTTTGCCGGCTTGGCGTTGGCAACTGTCGCGGTTCCGCCGGCCGGCACCTTCAATGTCTGGCCGATCTTGAGCAGACCGTCCTGCATGCCGTTCGCCTGCTTCAACGCAACCACGCCGACGCCGGTCTTCCTGGCGATGGCCGACAGCGTATCACCCTGCTGGACGGTGTAGGAGCCACCGGCACCAGCCGCCTTGGGTGCACCGTCCTTCGGCTGGCTTGCCGCGGCCGATGCATCCACCTGCGCGGCGGACTTGCCCTCCTTGAGCTTGGGCTGCTGCGGGAGCACGGCGACCATCTCCGGTGCCTTGGCCGGCACATCGTGCTTGGTGTCGTTCGCAGGCTTGGCGTCGGCAAGCTTCGGCGCCGGTTTCTTGCCCGAATAGGCATAGGCCGGGATGACGATCTTCTGGCCGGTCTTCAGCCCGTTGGTCGCGCTTAGCCCATTGACCTTCATCAGGGCGTCGGCGGGCACGCCGTAGCGCCGCGACAGGCCGGAAATGGTCTCGCCGTCCTTGACGATGATCTCGGTGGCACGCGGCTCGCCGCCCGCAGTCGCCATGCGCGGAGCATCGGGCTGTGACTCTTTGAACGGCTTTGCCACGGTTCCGGTCGCAGTCCGGTCGACCCGGGGAGCGGCTGGCGCCGAAGCGGTGCGAGCCGGACTGGCGGCGGGCGCCGACGCGGTAGCCGGCTGCGCCTGGTCGACCGGCGGCAATTGTTGCGTCGTGACCGGTTCGAGGCTTGAACGGCTTACCGACTGGGTGTGGCTGCCGTCGGGCGGCGCGGCCGAAACCGCGGCGGCATCGCCGGGATAGGGCTGGGCGGCGTCCTGCTTGTCGATGATGGCGCGCTGGTTGTTTGTCGACGACGTGAAGACATCGTCGACGCTGTTGAACCGCGAGACCTGGGAACTGCATCCCGCCGTAGTGCCCGCAACCATCAGGACGGCGATACCCCGCGCCAGGTTGCGTCCGTTTGCCTTCAAAATACTGAATTGCATCGCATTTACCCGCAGATACCCGGTACAGACTGACCGTGATTAAAGCGCGTTAATGTTACCGGCCGGTTAAACCTCTAGAATCAGACGCAAATTTTCTTAAAATATTTAAAGCTGCTTGGACGGGCGTGGTCCAGCTCAGGTAAGCCGGAGACGGACCAGACAGGTAAGTTGCGGGCAACACCTGAATATCGACGGATCCTAGATGACGGCGGCTACGCTGCGCAGGATCGGCTGCAGGCGTACCAGACCGATGTCCTCGCGTTCGAAGCGGCTGCCGACCTTGGTCAGTTTGGCCAGCACCTGCTCGCCCTCCTCGGGTCCGATCGGGGCGATGACGATGCCGCCGCTCGACAGTTGATCGAGCAGGAAGCGCGGCAGGCTGTCGAAGGCCGCCCATGCGACGATACGGTCGAACGGCGCTTCATTGGCCAGTCCGTTGGAGCCGTCCGCCTGGCGCACGATGACATTGCCGATGCCGAGCGCCTCGAAGCGCTGTTTGGCCTGGTCGACCAGCGTCTTGTAGCGATCGATGGTGACGACGCGCGCGGCGAGCCGCGACATCACCGCCGCCGTGTAGCCCGACCCGGTGCCGATCTCGAGCACCCGGTTGCCGGGCTCGATGGCAAGTGCTGCGATCACCGCGGCTTGCAGATCGGCGCCCTCGATCGCCTCGCCGCATTCGATCGGCAGCATGCGGTCCGACCAGGCGATCGGATGGAACTGTGCGGAAAGGAAGCCGCGCCGCGGCGTCGCCTCAAAGGCGGCGATCAGCGCCTTCGGCACCACGCCCTTGCCACGCAGGCGGAGCAGGAAAGCGGCGAAGCCTTCGCGGTCATCGCCCGTCGGACCATGGTTCAGGTTCATGCGAGCGCCTTGGTCAGTTGATCACGGATCTCATGCGCTGTGAGATCGAGCTGCAGCGGCGTCACCGACACCAGCCGGTTGCGCATGGCATGGAGATCAGTGCCTTGCTTGCCCTCGACCGGCTCGCGGCCGAAGCGCAGCCAATAATAAGGAAGCCCGCGGCCGTCGCGGCGCTCGTCGAGCCACAGGCTGTGGACGAGCTTGCCTTGCGAGGTGACCACCGTGCCGGCGATCTCTTCGGGAAGGCAATTCGGAAAATTGACGTTGAGCAGCACGCCATCCGGCAGCGGCATGGCGACCAGTTTTTTGAGCAGCGCCGGCGCCAGCGCCTCGGTGGTCTCGTAAGGGACAAGGCGATCCTCGCCGACATAGGAATAAGCCTGGCTGAGCGCGATCGAGCGCACGCCGAGCAATGCGCCTTCCATGGCGCCGGCAACGGTGCCCGAATAGGTGACGTCGTCGGCGATGTTGGCGCCGGAATTGACCCCGGACAGGATCAGGTCTGGTGCTGCGGGCAGGATTTTTTTTACGCCCATGATGACGCAGTCGGTCGGCGTGCCGCGCACGGCAAAGTGCTTTTCGCCGATCTTTCTCAGGCGCAGCGGCTCCGAGATCGACAGCGAATGCGCATAGCCGGACTGATCCTGCTCCGGCGCCACCACCCAGACATCGTCCGACAGCGTGCGGGAGATGCGTTCGAGCGATGCAAGGCCCTCGGCATGGATGCCGTCATCATTGGTCAGGAGGATACGCATTATCTCGATTCGATCTTTTCCAGACCGCCCATGTAAGGCCGAAGCGCTTCAGGAATGGTTACGCTGCCATCCTCATTCTGGTAGTTTTCGATGACGGCAATAAGGGCGCGGCCGACGGCAGTGCCGGAACCGTTCAGCGTGTGGACGAAGCGGTTGCCCTTGCCGTCCTTGTCCTTGTAGCGGGCATCCATGCGCCGCGCCTGGAAATCGCCACAGACCGAGCAGGACGAAATCTCGCGATAGGCGTTCTGGCCCGGCAGCCAGACCTCGATGTCATAGGTCTTGCGCGCGCCAAAGCCCATGTCGCCGGTGCACAGTGTCACGGTGCGGAATGGCAGGCTGAGCCGCTTCAGCACTTCCTCAGCGCATTCGGTCATCCGCTCGTGCTCGGCAAGCGAGGTGTCCTGGTCGGTGATCGACACCAGTTCGACCTTGTAGAACTGGTGCTGGCGCAGCATGCCACGCGTGTCACGCCCGGCCGAGCCCGCTTCCGAGCGGAAGCACGAGGTCAGCGCGGTATAGCGCAGCGGCAGTCTTTCATGCGGCGTGATGTCTTCGCGCACGAGATTGGTCAGCGGCACTTCGGCGGTGGGAATGAGGCCAAGCCTGCCGTCCCCACGCGGCGCGAAGAACAGATCCTCCTCGAACTTCGGCAGTTGCCCGGTGCCGAAAAGCGCTTCGTCGCGCACCATCAGCGGCGGCTGGACCTCCTCGTAGCCATGCTCGGTCGTATGCAGGTCCAGCATGAACTGGCCGAGCGCGCGTTCCATCCGTGCCAGTCCGCCCTTGAGCACCGTGAACCGCGAACCGGACAGTTTCGCCGCCCGCTCAAAATCCATCATGCCGAGCGCTTCGCCGATCTCGAAATGCTCCTTCACCCAGTTCGGGCGGGCCGGCACCTTGCCGACGGTGCGCTTGACGACGTTGTCGTGCTCGTCCTTGCCGACCGGCACGTCGTCGAGCGGCACGTTGGGCAGCACCGCCAATGCGTCGTTCAGCGCCTTGTCGAGCTCGCGTTCGCGCGCCTCGCCGTTCTGGATGAAGGCCTTGATCTCGCCGACCTCGGCCTTGAGTCTTTCGGCAAGGGCGGCGTCGCCCGAGCGCATGGCGTTGCCGATTTCTCTCGAGGCGGCGTTGCGGCGCTCCTGCCTGGTCTGCAACTCGGTCAGATGTTCGCGCCGCGCCTCGTCCCTGGCGATCAGATCATCGACCGTGGACTGCGCCTCCGCAGCCGGCCACGAGCGCTTCTGGAGCGCCTCGACAAGGGCCTTCGGATGGTCGCGAATCCATTTGATGTCAAGCATGGTCTGTTCGTCCTCAAGTAGGCTAGAGGGGGCGTAAACCGCATCCTTGACCGATGCAAGATGTGAAGATCGAGTTCCCTCGCGCCCCGCGCTGTCCCGCAAACCTGAAGATTACGGCGATGCCGCTAGGTCGACGACGCGTCCGCCGGCTTTTCGGCCGCCGCTTCCGCAGCCTCCCGTTTCTCGCGCGCCAGACGTTCCCGTTCCTTGCTGCGCTCGATCAGCCGGGCCGACCAGATCGAGACCTCGTAGAGAAGGATCGTGGGAACGGCCAGGCCGATCTGGCTTATCGGGTCGGGCGGCGTCAGAATAGCCGCGACGACGAAGGCGATGACGATTGCCCATTTGCGCTTTTCGACCAGCGCCTCGGACGACAGCATGCCCACCCGCGTCATCAGGCTGGTCACCACCGGCAACTGGAACACCAGACCGAAGGAGAAGATCAGCGTCATGATCAGGCTGAGATATTCCGACACTTTCGGCAGCAGCGAAATCTGCACCTGGTCGTCGGTGCCGGCCTGCTGCATGGCGAGGAAGAACCACATCACCATCGGCGTGAAGAAGAAATAGACCAGCGACGCGCCCATCAGGAACAGGATCGGCGAAGCGATCAGGAACGGCAGGAAGGCGTTGCGTTCATTCTTGTAGAGGCCGGGCGCGATGAATTTGTAGATCTGGGTGGCGATCAGCGGAAAGGCGATCACCATGCCGCCGAACATCGCCAGCTTGACCTGGGTGAAGAAGAATTCCTGCGGCGCCGTGTAGATCAGCTCGACCTTGTGCGGGTCGAGCCCTGCCCATTGCGTCGCCCATTTGAACGGGATGACCAGCAGGTTGAACAACTGCTTGGCGAAGAAGAAGCAGAACAGGAAGGCGACGAAGAACCCGCCGATCGACCACATCAGCCGCCGGCGCAACTCGATCAGATGCTCCATCAGCGGAGCCGCCGACTTGTCGATCTCGTCCTTTTCCGAAATGCTCACTTGGCGGCTCCCGCCGTCTTTTTGGCGGCTGCGGCCGGCTTCTTCACCGTTGCCGGTGCGGGCTTCGGCTCGGCCTTTTTAGCCGCGGTCTTTGTCACAGCAGGTTTTGCCGCTGGCTTCGCTGCGGCCTTGGAGGCCGGCATCGCTTTCGCTGGCGCGGCACCCGTCTTCGCCGCCGAGGCGTTTGGCGATGCGGCCGGCGCCGCCGTCGCGACAGGCGGTGTCACCGAACCATCGGTCATCGCCGGAAAGGTCGGCGCCGCCGGCGCCGCTTCCGGGGCATCGACGCCCGGCAGCACCGTCGCGCCATTGTTCAGCTCGGTATCCTGCGGCGTCGAAGCAGCCGGCGCGACCGGGTCTGCGGCCGGCTTCGGCTTCATCACCGCGTCGACGCCTGAACGGACGTCGGCCGCCGCCTGCTCGAACGGGTTGAGCTGTTTCCTGATCTCGGCGGCCGGGTTGAGGCTTCTGAGTGAATCGACCGACTTCTTGACGTCGTCAAGCTCGGCCTCCTTCAGCGCATCGTTGAACTGTTTCTGGAAGTCGGCGGCCATGCCGCGCATCTTCGCCGTCGTGCGGCCAAAAGTGCGCAGCATCTTGGGCAAATCCTTGGGCCCGACGACCACGATCATGACGATCGCGATCACCAGCATCTCGGTCCAGCCGATGTCGAACATGGCGATACGTTCCGACTAAAGTTTTGGGCTCAGCTCTTGCTGGCCTTTTCCTTCGCTGCCGAAACGGTTTCGTCGGCACGGTGCTCGACGGTGCGCTTGTCCTCGGCAACCTCGTCGTCGGCGATGCCCTTCTTGAAGCTCTTGATACCCTTGGCCATGTCACCCATCAGCTCGGGAATCTTGCCGCGACCGAACACCAGCAGCACGATCACCAGCACGATCAGCCAATGCCAAATCGAAAATGAACCCATAACAATCTCTCTCGAAAGTTTTCTCTGACGATGATCTATGCGCTTTCGCGCCGGGATTCAAACACAACCGCGACAGAGTTTATAAATGAGTGGCCGAAGTCACGCAGTTTCGGCGCCTCAGCCCGCTACCTATCGGCGCAGCCGCTAAATACCATCGCTTTCGGCACGTCGTTTGCGGTCAATCTTCCTCGACGCGCGGCGTCAACAGGCCGAGTTCCTCAAGGTCGATGTCGGTCAGCGGATCCTCGTCATCGGTCAGCACGTCCGGGTCGGCCGGCGGCATCGGAATGGAAAAATTCGACGGCATGCGGCCCGAAAGCAGCCCGGCACCCTTCAATTCCTCCATGCCGGGAAGATCGCGGATCTCCTCCAACGCGAAATGGTCGAGGAAGATGTCGGTGGTGCCGTAGGTGACGGGACGGCCGGGCGTGCGGCGCCGGCCGCGCATCTTCACCCATTCGGTCTCCATCAGCGTGTCCAAGGTGCCCTTCGAGGTCTCGACGCCTCTGATATCCTCGATCTCGGCGCGCGTCACCGGCTGGTGGTAGGCGATGATCGCCAGCACTTCGAGCGCCGCACGGGACAGCTTCTTCTGCTGCACCGTGTCGCGGCTCATCAGGAAAGCGAGATCGCCGGCGGTGCGGAACGCCCAGGCATCGCCGACGCGCACCAGATTGACGCCGCGCCGCGCATAAATCTGCTGCAGCTCAGCCATCGCCGCGGCAATATTGATGCCGTCGGGCAGGCGCCCGGCAAGCTGCCTTTCGCTGACCGGTTCGGCGCTGGCGAAAACGATCGCCTCGGCCATGCGCACGGCCTCTGCCATATGCAGCCGCTCGCCGGGATTCTGGGACAAGTTCTGGGCCTGACTTTCTGCCGGCATCTCGGCGAGCACGCCGTCTTCGGTCTCGTCGTCGACCTTGAACGGAATGACCGAAGCGTTGGTGCGCTCGCTCATGATGCCACCTCAACTGCCCTGATGCCTTGCGCACGACCGCGCAGATAGAGCGGCGCGAACACGTCGTCCTGCCGCATTTCCATTTTGCCTTCGCGCACCAGTTCCAGCGTCGCCGCAAACGAACTGGCAATCGCGGTGCGCCGCTCGTCCGGGTCGGTCAGATATTCGACCAGGAAACGGTCCAGCGCCGTCCAGTCGGCAAGCGTGCCGATCAGCCTGTTCAGGATGTCGCGCGCATCCTTGAGCGACCACACGCCGCGCCTGGCGATCGTCACATTGGTGATCGCCTGCTTCTGGCGTTGCGCCGCATAGGCGGTCAGCAGATCGTAGAGCGAGGCCGAATAGGCGTTGCGTTTCTCGACGATGACCATTTCCGGCATGCCGCGGGCGAACACGTCGCGTCCGAGCCGGTTGCGGTTGACCAGACGCGCCGCCGCGTCGCGCATCGCTTCCAGCCGCTTCAACCGGAATTGCAGCACCGCCGCCAGTTCCTCGCCGCTTTCACCGTCGTCGCCGGGTTGCTTGGGGATCAAGAGCTTCGACTTGAGAAACGCCAGCCACGCCGCCATCACCAGATAGTCGGCGGCAAGCTCCAGCCTGAGCGCCCTCACCTTTTCGACGAAGGCCAGATATTGCTCGGCAAGCGCCAGGATCGAGATGCGCGACAAATCGACCTTCTGGTTGCGGGCAAGATGCAGCAGAAGATCGAGCGGGCCCTCGAAACCGTCGACATCGACGACCAGCGCGGGATCGCCGGTCAGCCGCGAATCGTCGTTCTCGGCCCAAAGACGGTCCATCGGTGCGGCCTTGCCGGCCTTGCTGTCCAACGTTTCCGCCACTTCCTGTCGCGTCCTTTGCTTTTATCTTCTTGTTTGACCGTGATCGGTTCCGAAAAACCGGCTCACCCTTTTCGGCATCATGATCTAGGCCACCGCATCGAAATAGGTGGCGAATTCGGCGCGTATCTCGGCTTCATCAGCCCGATCGCGGTTCTTGATATAGGTCAGCGCCCGTTGCGCGCGTTGCAGCGACGTGCCTTCAAGCCCCGTTGTGCGCGACGCAATGCCGACCATCTCCTCGAAAACGCCGTTGCAGTGAAGGACCAGATCGCAGCCCGCCGCAAGGATCGCCGCCGCCTTTGTCGGGAAATCCCCAGAAAGTGCCTTCATCGACGTGTCGTCGCTCATCAGCAGCCCGTCGAAACCGATTTCGCCGCGGATGATCTCGTCGATGACCTTGCCGGAGGTGGTGGCCGGGTTCTTCGGGTCGATCGCGCTGTAGACGACATGCGCCGTCATCGCCATCGGCAAATGATTGAGCTCCCTGAACGGGGCGAAATCATGCCGCTGCAAGTCGCTCATCGAGGCATCGACGGTCGGCAGTTCGAAATGCGTGTCGGCAAAGGCCCGTCCATGCCCGGGAATATGCTTCATCACCGGCAGCACGCCTCCCGACATCAGGCCCTCCGCCGCGGCGCGGCCCAGTTCGATGACGGCACGAGGCTCCTTGCCATAGGCGCGCGCGCCGATGACGTCGCTGGCGCCCTCGATCGGCACGTCGAGCACCGGCAGGCAATCAGCCGTGATGCCGTAGCGCAGCAGGTCGAAAGCATGCAGCCGCGCCATCAGCCATGCTGCGCGGTTGCCGGCATCATGGTCGTTGCGCCACAAGGCGCCGAGCGCGCCACCGGCCGGATAATTCGGTGCCAGCGGCGGCCGCAGGCGCTGCACACGGCCGCCTTCCTGGTCGATGAACACCGGGGCGTCCGGGCGCTCGACACAATCGCGCATCGCGGCGACCAGATCGCGGATCTGCTCGGCCTCGCCGATGTTGCGGGCAAACAGGATGAATCCCCACGGGCATTCGCTGCGATAGAAACTGATTTCGTCGCGTGTGAGTGATTTCCCGGCGCAGCCAAGGATCATGGATTTTGATTCGGTCATGGGCGGGAGTTTAGAGCTTCACGCAGACAAAGGGAATCGCATCGAGCCACATCGCTCGAGCCGGAATCCTTCCACACGAGGAACTCCTTCCACCATAGAAAAACGGCGCGGTCTGTGACCGCGCCGGTTCTTTCGGCCCAAGGGCGGGAGATTTGAAAATGGTTAGCGCGACACGAAACAGTTGCCCCCGGCAGCCTTGTAGTTGGTGCACAGGCTGATCGCATCGTTGCGCGACTTCGCCGGGACGCGAACGCGATAGAACGTTCCCTTGCCGGCGATCTCGGCCTTGACGATGTTGGCCGTGTGGCCGGAAAGCACGCTGCCATAGCGACGCTGCAGATCCTGATAGGTCGACTGGGCGCTTTCGACGGTCGGCTGCGAGGCGATCTGCATCGACCACGAGCCACCGCCGGTCGAGGCCGCCGCCGGACTGATGGACGCAACCTGGTCGGGCTTGACCTCACCGACGACGTCGACCGGCTGGTCGGACGGACGCTGCGGCGCCACCGGAACCGTGGCCGGCGTGTTGGCAGGCTGGTTGGTTTGAGCTTCAGCCTCAGCCGTGGGCACGGCGGCCAGATTGACTGCTTCCGGCGCGGCGGTTTCGGCCCGGTCGCCGGCCGCTGGCTCGCCCACCGGGTCGCCGCCCAACAGGTCGCCACTTGCCTGGTCGGCAACAGACGCTACGGTACCGGTCTGCGCCGCTTCGCCGGCCTGACCCGCTGGGGCGACAAGCTGCGGCGCCGGATCGACAGGCTCGACGGCAGCCACCTGCGATACCGCAGGCGCCGGATCCTCGCGCGCAACCAGTGAACCATCAGATTTGACCACCATGGTTCTCACCTTGCGTGGCGCAACGGCGACGACATCCGGCTCGATGCCCTGCTCGGCCTCTTGCAGAACCTGGGCGATACGATCCTCGGACTTGGGTGCTGGCGCGGCGGCGTCGGCATTCCCGGCCGCTTGCGTGCCGCCGGCCGCTTGCGTGCCGCCGGCCGCATCGGCGGCTTCAGCCGTGTCGATGTCGTCGGGCGAAAGATCGACCACACGACTCTGCGGCGGTTCCCTGGCCGCCACGTCCACCGGCTCTTCGGTATTGGTGACCAGTTTTTCCTGGACCGGTTCGGCAGGCCTCGCGCCCCCCTTGGCCACGGCGTCGTAAACCTTGTTGTCCTGGTTCGGCACGACGGTGCCGCCCGGGTTTTCCGGCCTGACCTTGATCGGTGCGTTGTCCGCCTTGACGATGACCGGCGCATCGGTGCCGCCGTTGCCGCCGAAAGACAGCGCGAAGGCGCCGAGACCGCCGGCGATCGCCACGGCGCCGACGACTGCGGCGACCAGGAGGCCGCGGCTCCGGGGCCTCGCGGCATGCTGCTCGGCCAGGCCTGGAACCGACATGGCCTCATCCAGTTCGGGGTCGTAGTCGAGTTCGTCCAGGGCAAAATCGTTGGCTTGCGCTTGCGAAACCGGCCGACCGCTGGGCAAGTCGCCCAGATCAAAGCCGCTGGCGGCATCGGCGTAAGACGCACTGACGGGCGCTGCTGCCAGTCTCGCCGCATAGGTCCGCGTTTCAACGCGGTCGGGCTCATGGCCTGACTGGAACCCGGCCGCTGACTGGAACCCTGCCCCCGGCTGGGGTCCGGCCCCCGGCTTGAATCCGGTATTGTAGGATTCGTCGTCATAGACCGCGCTGCGCGCCGGCCCGGCAGCGACGTCCACGGCATTCATTTCCGAGAGAAGGTTGGCGAACTCGGTATCGAGATCGTCATAGGCAGGCGCCGGCGGTTCGTCTTCATTGGAGTCGAGTTCCGGAATATCGAGGTCGTCCGCCAGCGCCACGACGCGCTCGGGCACATCGACCGTCTCGACATCGGGCATCTCGTCATATGCAGAGGCTTGTTCGCTTTGCGCTGGCGCAGGTGCCGCATTGGCGGCATCGTCTTCGGCCGGCTCATCCTGATAGGCCGGCTCATCCTGATAGGAGGGTGCCGCAGCGGTTGGCGGTGTCGTTGTTTCTGTGGTCGCCGAAGCCGTCGGCTGGGCTGCAAAGGCGGGTTGCGGCTGTGCCACCGGCGTTACGCGGCTCCACGAACGGGCCGGCGCAGGCGCGGCGGAGGGTGCCGTCATCCAGCTGAGCGAATCATTCGGATCCTGCTGTGGAGCGGCGGCCGCAACGTCATCGCCATGATCCAGACCGATGTCCTTGGCGAAGGCGGCGTGCAATGCATCGTCGTCGAAATCGATATCAGCCGGTCCGGCAGCTTCTTCAGCGCCGAAATCATGGCCCTCGAGCCCGTCGAGGAGAACGGTGTCGAGATCGGCGTCGGCGGCCTGGACCGCGTCTTCATTCGACTGCTCCGAAAGGTCTTGCTCGTCAAGGCTCCCGGCCAGTTCGTCGGTGGGATCCACTGGTTCGTCGGCGGCTTCTCCAGCCGCGGCTACAGGTTGCTGAACCATGGCGGCCGCGGACCCTGCCACCGGGGCAGCCCGTGCGCTCATGGTGCCCAACAGCGCGTTCAATTCGTCTTCGAGGCTCCGCTCCTCAGCGATGGCGGCTGACGCCGTCGGTTCGGCTGCAACGCCGGGGGCCTGAGTAGCCGGCGCCTCGGCTTCATCGGCAAGCGTGTCGTCGAAGCTCAATTCAAGATCGTCGTCGAACGCATGTTCCGGGGTCGCGGTGGAAGGCTCGTCGTCCTTGGCGTCGATAGAATCCGGCTCGTCAATTTCTGGCTCGTCGACTTCGACCGGCTCAGCCGTGCGAATGTCGAAATCCATGTCGACGTCATCCATGTCGACGTCGGGCATGGTGTCGTGGTCGGCAAAGTCCTCGTCGGACTCATCCGAAACGGCCCGAATGGGCGCAGCAGGAGCTTCAACAGCGGCCTCGATCGGCTCATGCTCGTCGAGCGTCAGCTCGTCTTCTAGCGAGCTTGCGACGGCGTTGTCGAATTCATCGTCGAACGCGGGTTCGGCGCCCGGCGCGGCGATGTCTGCGGCTTCGGCGGCCTGCTCCACCGGCACGTGCTCGTCGAGCGTCAGTTCGTCTTCGAGCGAGCTTGCGACGGCGTTGTCGAATTCATCGTCGAAGGCGGGGTCAGCGGCCGGCGCGGAGATGTCGGCGGCGGTATTCTGTTCGTCCGTCGCATCGTCGTCCAGCCGGAAATCCTGTTCGAGCGACGCAGAGAGTTCGTCGTTTACCGGCAAATCGTCTTCGAACGGCGACACGTCTTCGAGCGAACTGGCGATCGCATGGTTAAAATCGTCGTCGAACACCGCTTCAACAGCCGGCGCGGATACTCCGGCAACACCGGAACCCAGGTCGGCGGCGGCAACGGCATGGGCAGTTTCGTCCGCCGTGTCGTCGTCCAGCCGGAAATCCTGTTCGAGCGACGCGGCAAGCTCGTCGTTCCCAAGCTCGTCGTTTCCAAGCCTGTCGTCCACCGGCAAATCGTCTTCGAATAGCGACACGTCTTCGAGCGAACTGGCGAGCGCTTCGTCGAAATCGTCGTCGAAAGCAGCTTCAGCAGCCGAGGGAGTTCCGGCAACGCCAGAGCGCACATCGTCGGCAGCAATGGCAACGGCGGTTTCGTCTACCGCATCGTCGTCGAGCAGGAGATCCTGTTCGAGCGACGCGACAAGCTCGTCGTCGATTGGGTCAGTAGCAGCCGCGTCGAAAGCCGGCTCGCGAAGCTCGGCTGCGCCGTCATTGGCGTCGCCGCCGAATTCGCCCATCAACTCCTTCTCGAGGTCGATGCCGAAATCGCCGTCGTCCGCTGGCTGACTTGCTGCAGCCGCCGTCGACTGGGCCTGCGGCTTGACCGGCTCGCGCGGGTCGAAGCCCATGATCCTGGTCAGTTCCGCGAACGGATCATCGCTGGCGATATCGTTTTGGGCGGCTGCTTTCAGCTGGGTTCTGTCTGCCATTATTGTTCCCGAACTCGCACTCATTCGGACGCCGTGGACGTCGCGCAGGGTTGGCCCTTACCAGCGCAATGTGGGCAAAAGGTGACAGGTTTTTTAGTCAAACCTAACGCATTTCGGTGGGCGCATCGGCTCCGATCAGCGTCAGGCCGGACGTCAAAACGTCCGATACAGCCTGCACCAGCCCTAGTCTGGCATGGGTCAATTGTCGGTCGTTAACCTTAACAAAACGTAAGTCGGGATTTTCGGTGCCGCGGTTCCAATGTCCGTGGAAGCTGGAGGCGAGATCGTAGAGGTAGAATGCCAGCCGGTGCGGCTCGAGCGCAAGTGCCGCGGATTCGATCAGCCGCGGATATTCGGCAAGCTTCCTGATCAGGCCGATCTCGCCTTCGTCGGTCAGCGAAGCGGTGGCGGCGGCCAGCCGATTGCGGTCGAAATTGGCCTCGCCCAGCTGTTCGCTCGCCTGCCGGAACACCGAATGGCAGCGCGCCGAGGCGTACTGGACGTAGAACACCGGATTGTCCTTCGACTGCTCGGTCACTTTGGCGAAGTCGAAATCGAGCGGCGCATCGTTCTTGCGGTAGAGCATCATGAAGCGGATCGGGTCGCGACCGACCTCCTCCACCACTTCGCGCAGCGTTACGAAATCGCCCGACCGCTTCGACATGCGCACCGGCTCGCCCTCGCGAAAAAGCTTTACCAACTGACAAAGCAGCACGGTGAGCTTCACCTCGTCGCCGGAAATCGCCCGGGCGAGCGCTTCCAGGCGCTTCACATAACCGCCATGATCGGCGCCAAGCACATAGATCAGCTCGACGAAACCGCGATCGACCTTGTCCTTCAGATAGGCGACGTCCGCGGCAAAATAGGTGAAGGTGCCGTCCGACTTGACCAGCGCCCGGTCCATGTCGTCGCCGACCGCTGTCGAGCGGAACAGCGTCTGCTCGCGATCCTCCCAGTCGTCCGGCTTCTCGCCCTTGGGCGGCGGCAGCTTGCCCTTGTAGATATGGCCCTTGAGGGTCAGGTCGTTGATCGCCGAGCGGATTTTCCGGGCGTTGTCGGCGTGCAGGGTGCGCTCCGAGAAAAAGACGTCGTGATGCACATTGAGCAGCGCCAGATCCTCACGGATCATTGCCATCATCGCGTCGATCGTCCTGTCCTTGACAATGGCAAGCGCTTCTTCGTCCGGCATCTGCAGCAAGGAACGGCCAAATTCGCTCGCCAAAGCCTGACCGACCGGCACGAGATAGTCGCCCGGATAGAGCCCGGCAGGAATCTCGCCGATGTCGTCGCCGAGCGCCTCGCGGTAACGCAGCATGACCGAGCGGCCGAGCACGTCGATCTGCGAACCGGCGTCGTTGATGACATATTCCTTGATCACGTCATAACCGGCGAAGGCCATCAGATTGGCGAGCGCATCACCCACCACCGCGCCGCGGCAATGGCCGACATGCATCGGTCCGGTCGGGTTGGCCGAGACATATTCGACATTGGCCTTCTTGCCGCCGCCAACGGTCGAGCGGCCGTAGTTGCGGCCTTCGCCGAGCAGCGCAGTCAGATGCACCTGCCAGAACGCGTCCTTGAGCCTGAGATTGACGAAGCCCGGACCGGCAACGTCTGCAGCGGCGATGTCCGGGTCGGCGCGCAGCGCTTGCGCCAGCCTTTCAGCCAGTGCGCGCGGCGGCTGGCCGGTCGGCTTGGCCAGCACCATTGCCGCATTGGTCGCCAGGTCGCCATGGCTGGCGTCGCGTGGCGGCTCGACGGCGACGCGCGACAAGTCCAGCGAACCGCCGTCTTTGTCTTTCAAATCAAGCGCTTCGACGGCCTTTATAATTCGCGCGTTGAAATCGGCGAAGATGTTCATTGGTGTGGCCCTGGCTCTGGCGGCTTTGCGGGAATCCGGTCTATTGGCCGGCAAAATCGAGCCCCGCCTAGCTTAATTCAGGCGTATGGTCAAACAAACGGCGGTGTTCCTTCAAAGCGTAGGTATCCGTCATGCCCGCCAGGAAATCGGCGACGCTGCGCGCCTTGATGCGATCATCAGCCCGGTCGAGCCCTTCGCGCCAGCCATCGGGCATGGCGCGCGGATCGGCGAAATAGACCTCGAACAGGTCGTTGACGATCTGCTCGGCCTGGTTGCGCACGCGCACGACTTCGCTGTGTCGATAGAGATGCTTGTAGAGAAAGGCTTTCAATTCCTCTTCGAAAGCCGCCATTTCGGCTGAAAAGGTCACCATCGTCTCGCCTGCCGCCCTCACCGCGTCGGCGCTGTCCGGCTTGATGCGGGCCAGATTGGCGGTGGTGGAGACGATGACATCCTCGACCATCATCGTGATCTGCCGGCGCATCAGTTCGTGCCCTGTCCTCACATCGTCCAGCGCCGGATAGCGCTGACGCACGCCGTCGAGGATCGAGCCGGGCAGCGAGACATTTTCCAGCATGTCGAGCTTCAGAAGGCCCGACCTTAGGCCGTCGTCGATGTCATGGCTGTTGTAAGCGATGTCGTCGGCGATCGCCGCGCACTGCGCCTCGATGCCGGCGAAGCGGTCAAGTTCGAGGTCGTGCAATTCCGAATAGTCGCGGATCGCTTGCGGCACCGGCCCCTTCAGCCCGTTTCCGCTGGCGTCGGTCAGCGGTCCGTTGTGCTTGACCAGCCCCTCCAGCGTCTCCCAGGTGAGGTTCAGCCCGTCGAATTCGGCATAGCGGCTCTCCAGCCGCGTCACCACGCGCAGCGACTGTGCATTGTGGTCGAAGCCGCCCCAGGCCGCCATCTTCTTGTTCAGCGCATCCTCGCCGGTATGGCCGAAGGGCGTGTGGCCGAAATCGTGCACCAGCGCCACCGCCTCTGCCAGGTCCTCGTCGCCGCGCAGCGCCCGCGCCAGGGCGCGCGCGATCTGCGCCACCTCGATCGAATGCGTCAGCCGGGTGCGGTAATGGTCGCCCTCATGCGCGACGAAC
Organism: Mesorhizobium sp. WSM4850; assembly: GCF_055811735.1. Lineage (NCBI taxonomy): Bacteria > Pseudomonadati > Pseudomonadota > Alphaproteobacteria > Hyphomicrobiales > Phyllobacteriaceae > Mesorhizobium > Mesorhizobium sp. WSM4850. The sequence goes on from NZ_JBVVPV010000017.1 coordinate 55,491, forward strand.
ACCTGCGTCTTGTGCTTCAGCCGGCGGAAGGCCGTCGAATGGATGATGCGGTCGCGGTCGCGCTGGAACGGCGTCCGGGTCGGGCTCTCCACCTCGTCGAACAGCCGCCCGCGCGACTTTGCCGGATCGCAGGCATAGGCCGCGCGTGGCCGATAGCCGAATCCGATGTCGCCCAACTCATTTGTCATCGCCCCAACCGATTTCCATAACCCCAACCAATTTCCATAGCCCCAATCAATTTTCCATAGCCTACGACGCAGTTGACTTGCCCCCTCGCGCTTCATACCTATCATGTGAAACCGAAAGCAAGGTGACGCCCATGGGCGCTGATGCCAAGACCGCCATGAAAGTCGAGATGACCGACGCCGCCGCCAGGTGGATTGCCAAGATTGTGTCTGGCGAAGTCGGCAAGACGGCGCTGCGTGTTTCGGTCGAGGGCGGTGGCTGTTCCGGCTTTTCCTACAAGTTCGACCTGGTCAACACCCGCAACGATGACGACGTCGCCATTGAGAAGGACGGCGCCACCGTGCTGATCGATGACCTCTCGCTGGTCTATATGGGCGGCTCGGTGATCGATTTCGTCGACGATCTGATGGGCCAGTCGTTCCAGATCAGGAACCCGAATGCGGTCGCCTCGTGCGGCTGCGGCACCAGCTTCAGTATTTAGAGAATGCCTACCATTAGCGCGGTCCGTCAGGTCGCGCTTTCAGCCGGGCGCGATCTCGATGCAACGCTGGCGTTCTGGCAAGACGTGCTTGGCATGGCCGTGCACGTGCGCTTCGATCCGCCTGGCATCGCCTTCATCATGGCCGGCGATGTGCGGCTGCTGTTCACCGATGGCCTGCCGGCCGGCACCGTCTATCTCGACATTTCGGGCCTTGACGATTTCCACGCCTCGGCAAAAGCCGCCGGTGTCCCCTTCACTGCGCCGCCGATGCTCGTCCACCGCGATACCGAGGGCCTGTTCGGGCCGGCGGGGGAAAGCGAATGGATGGCCTTCCTAAAGGATCCGGCAGGCAATACGATCGGCCTCGTCGAACGCCATCCGCCCGAGCAGCAATGAGGCCGTCATGAAAATCGTCACCTGGAACATCAATGGCGTTCGGGCCCGTATCGGCAATTTGACCCACTGGCTGACGGAAAGCGCACCCGATATTGCCTGCCTGCAGGAGATCAAGACGGTCGACGAGCAGTTTCCGCGGGCCGAGATCGAGGCGCTTGGCTACAACGTCGAAATCTATGGCCAAAAGGGATTCAACGGCGTCGCCATCCTGTCGAAGCTGCGCTTCGACGAGGTCATCAGGGGCCTGCCGGGCGACGATGCCGACGATCAGGCGCGTTTCATCGAGGGCGTGTTCTCGACCGACAAGGGCGCGTTGCGCGTTGCCTCGCTGTATTTGCCGAACGGCAACCCGATCGATGACGAGAAGAAGTTCTCCTACAAGCTATCCTGGATGGCGCGGCTGGAGCGCTGGGCCGAGGAAAGGCTCGCGCTCGAAGAGGCGCTGGTGCTGGCCGGCGACTACAATGTCATCCCAGAACCGATCGATGCGAAGTTCCCGGAGAACTGGCTCGGCGATGCGCTGTTCCAGCCGCAGACCAGGCAGGCGTTCCGCCGGCTGAAGAACCTCGGCTTCACCGAAGCCGTGCGCGCGGTCAGCGACTCGCCGAACATTTTTACGTTCTGGGACTATCAGGCCGGCGCCTGGCAGAAGAACAACGGCATCCGCATCGATCACTTGCTGCTCTCGCCCGAGGCCGCCAATCGCTTTTCCTCGGCCTCGATCGAAAAGCATGTGCGCGCCTGGGAAAAACCCTCGGATCACGTGCCGGTGGCCATCGAACTGGGTTTTGCGCCAATCTGATCGTTTCGCGGCCCGAACCGCCGGATTCCCGGTGGATGGACCGTCATATCGCCATAATCGGGGTTTCCGCTGCAATCAGGGTTCGGCCGGGGTTCAGGATGACGATCAGGTTTGCGATTTGCCCATGTGCCGCCGCGCTCGCCCTCGCGGCAACGTCGGCGTTTGCCAATCCTGCATGCCTGGCCAACGGAACATCATTCCAGATCGGCCAGGTCGCCTGCCTGACGCTTTCCGGCCGGAGCCATCTCGCCCGCTGCGACATGGTGCTCAACAACACGTCATGGACAAGGATCCGCGACGATTGTCCTAAAACCAAGCTGGCGCCGCCGGCCACGCCGATTTCAACGCCGGAGTCCGGTCCCGTTCCGACGCAACCGACCGAGAATTGATCTCGATTTTTTCTTTTCGAGATCCCCACTCTTCCTGACTATTGACCCAGTCTTTCCCAACTGTTGGCTTCGTGACTGGCTTCGCGACTACCGGTCGCCGCCACCCTTGGTGAGGATGTCGTCGGCCAGCGAAATCGCGGTGCGGCGGTCGGCCTCGCCCGCGGCGGCAAATGCCTCTTCCTGCATGCCGCGTATCCACGGCTGGTCGGAAGGCGCGGCTCGTTCAAGCGCCGCGGTCATCATCGCCAGCCCCCGAACGATCTTGCCGCTCTGGAAGAGCAGATGGCCGAGCGTCGCCTGCGCGCCGGCATGGCCCTTTTCCGCAGCGAGTTGGAACCAGCGTCCGGCCTGCTTGATGCTCGCCTTGACGCCGCCCTTGCCATTCAGGAAGATCTGGCCCATCTCGAACTGGGCATTCGGGTTGCGGTAATTGGCGGCGGCGCGCATGTAGTACTCTTGGGCCGCCACCTCGTTCTCTTTGATCGGGCTGCCGGGGATGCCCTTCCTCAGATAGTCGCCGAGCGCCACGAGCGCGTCCGAGACATAGCTCTCTTCCGGCGAACCGGGCTCGACGTCCTGGTCGACGATCTCGCTGAAGAACTTGAACGCCGCGTAGTCGTCGCGCTCGACGCCGTCACCCTCGGCATACATGCGCGCAAGCTTCCAGGTGGCGCCGATCTGGCCGTTTTCGGCCGCGTATTTATAAGCCTCAGCAGCCTGCTCCTTGCGGCCGTTCTTGTAGGCGGAGAAGCCGAACTGGAACACCGCCCACGGGCTCGACTGCGGCTTCACGCCGGTCTTGTCGTCGAACACCTTGTCATCGAAGGCCATGGCCTGGCCTGCGGCGCCCAAGGTCGCGCCAAAAGTGGCGATCGCGACCAGTGCCGAAAAGACAGACAGCCTCAGCAACTCAGATATCCGCATAACAATGTGTTTCTCTCGCACCACCGGGATGGGTGACCGCCCCGTCGCGGGCAGGCCCTACCGTTTGTGCATATTTCCAGATCGCGCCCGACTGATAGTCGGTCGCGCGCGCCTTCCATGCCTGTGCCCTGGTCGCCAGTTCGGTGTCGGACAGCGCCACCTCGATGGTGCCGTTCACCGCGTCGATCGAGATCAAGTCGCCATCCCTGAGCAGCCCGATCGGGCCACCCACAGCGGCTTCCGGCCCGATATGGCCGATGCAGAAACCGCGTGTCGCGCCCGAAAAACGGCCGTCGGTGATGAGAGCCACCTTGCCGCCCATGCCCTGGCCATAGAGAGCCGCCGTCGTCGACAGCATTTCGCGCATGCCCGGACCGCCGCGCGGTCCCTCGTAGCGGATCACGAGGACCTCGCCTTCGCTGTAGCTGCGATCCGTAACCGCCTGGAAACATTCCTCTTCCGAATCGAAGCAGCGTGCCGGACCAGAGAATTTAAGCTCCGACATGCCCGCGACCTTCACGATCGCGCCTTCGGGGGCAAGGTTTCCCTTCAAGCCCACGACGCCACCCGTTCGGGTGATTGGTCGGTTGGCGGGACGGACCACATCCTGGCTATCATTCCAGGCAACGTGCTCCATATTTTCGGCTAAAGTGCGGCCGGTCACGGTCAGGCAGTCGCCATGCAGATAGCCGTGGTCGAGCAACGTCTTCATCAAGAGCGGAATGCCGCCGGCCTCGAACATGTCCTTGGCGACATATTTGCCGCCCGGCTTCAGGTCGGCGATATAAGGCGTCTTCTCGAAGATCCTGGCGACGTCGAACAGGTCGAACTTTATCCCGGCCTCATGCGCGATCGCCGGCAAATGCAGCGCCGCGTTGGTCGAGCCGCCGGTGGCCGAGACCACGGTCGCCGCATTCTCCAGCGCCTTCGGAGTGACGATGTCGCGCGGGCGGATATTTTTTGCGATCAGCTCCATGATCTTTTCGCCGGAGGCGAAATTGAAGCGGTCGCGCATCTCATAGGGCGCCGGCGCCCCGCAGGAATAGGGCAGCGCCAGCCCGATCGCCTCGGCGACGGTGGCCATGGTGTTGGCGGTAAACTGGGCGCCGCAGGAGCCGGCCGACGGACAAGCCGCTTGCTCGATTTCGAGGAGTTCGGCGTCGCCGATCGTGCCGACCGAGTGCTGGCCGACGGCCTCGAACACATCCTGCACGGTGATCTGCCGGCCCTTGTAGGAACCGGGCAGGATCGAGCCGCCATAGATGAAGATCGACGGCACGTTGAGCCGCACCATGGCCATCATCATGCCGGGCAGCGACTTGTCGCAACCGGCAAGGCCGACCAGCGCATCGTAGCAATGGCCGCGCATGGTGAGTTCGACCGAATCGGCGATGACCTCGCGCGACACCAGCGACGATTTCATGCCCTGGTGGCCCATGGCGATGCCGTCCGTGACGGTGATGGTGCAGAATTCGCGCGGCGTGCCGCTAGCCGCGGCGACGCCCTTCTTGACCACCTGCGCCTGGCGCATCAGCGAGATGTTGCAGGGTGCCGCCTCGTTCCAGCAGCTGGCGACGCCGACCAGTGGCTGCGCGATCTCGGCCGCCGACAAGCCCATCGCATAAAGATAGGAGCGGTGCGGCGCACGCGCCGGACCGACGGTCACATAGCGGCTGGGCAGCTTGGCCTTGGAGATGACTCTGGCGTTCATACTCTTCCCTTGCCGCGAGCGATGCGACCTGCCCCACCGCCGACCCTTTTGGCATGCCTTGAGACGTATTCGAGGTGCGCCGGGTTTATGGCGGGAAGTAGGCAATGTCGGCGGGCGCCGTTATGGCGGGAGGGTTGCCCGGGAACTGTTGCCAAAACATCACGATCGCGTGAGGCAGAGGGAAGCGGCCTCGTTGCGACGCCGCTTGGTTCGCCGGCAAGCCCCTCAAGCAAAAAGGCCGGGCGTCGCTCGGCCTTTTTGATATTGAAAACAGATGCTTAGAACTTGACCTTAACCGAAGCTGAGCCAGCAAGCAGCAGATCGTCGTCATATGTGTAGGTGATGGCATTTGCCGTGTCGCCAACGCCGGTGAAGGTCGACGACCCACTGGTCAGGACACCGATCGAGCCACCAAGTCTGACCTCGATCTTGTCATTCGGCGAATAGGAGATGCCGCTGGCGACCGCCCAAGTGTCGGACTGATAGCCGGAGGTCGTCGAGGTTCCACGATCCCAGGTCAGCGAAACCGCGGCCGACAATTGGTCGGTGAACTTGTGCGCTATGCCGCCCGTGACCGTCCAGCCGTCGCGATAAAGCAGATCGAAGGAAACTGGCGAGGGAGCACCGGTCACCGGGCTACGCACACCTTGGATCGGAATGATGCCAAGCTTGCTCCATTCCTGCCAGCGGATAGAACCAAACGCCAGCCAGCCAGGCGCTATGCCGCTCTGCAGCTTGAGTTCCACCGCCTGGGGTATCTCGGCCGAGGCGGAGACAGGGAACACCCCGGTGGCGCCTGGAACGAGATCCGCTGGAAAGGCGCCCCTGAACCCGGTCGTGTCGACGGTTCCCGACAGTTCGTCATATTTGTAGCTGGAAGAGTAGACCAGGCTTGCGCGCAAGGCGATTTCGGGAATTTCATAGGCGGCGCCAGCACGCCAGCCCCACGCCTCGTCGGAAAGCTGGAACTTGCCGAGGCCGGTATTGCCGAAGGCCAGCAAGGTCTGGCGCGACAGGAATGCATCGACCTCCTGGTAGGAGACCCCGCCGATGAAGCGCAGGGCGCCCTTGCCGACATTCACCTTGTAGGAGCAGGTAAGCCCGAAATCATTTGTTCTGACGTAGTATTCGACCGCTGATGGCGAATAGGCGTTGTTCCTTCCGAAGTCCGCCTCAGCACCATACGGTTCCGTATAGCTCGCAAGGCAATCCACTGGCTCAAAGATGTTGGCCTTGATGCCGATGCGCGGCACCGCATAGTCGCCACCAACGTCCACAGACGAAGACGACAGTCCCGAGCCATCCAGGCGCCGCACATTCTTCAGTGTGCGCTGTGGCGAAACATAGGTGACGCCGGCGTCGATCGAATATGGCGTGGCATCGAACAACTGGTCGATGTTGACACCGCCCCGGTCGAAGCCGCCGGCGTTGACAACGCCCGACATCAACAGCGAAAAGCACCCCGCCCCCAGCAGCGCTTTCAGACGCAAATTGTTCATGAATGTCCTCCCCTAGTACGAATGGACTAAGCTAGACCCAATTCAGGTTAACGGCGCAACAACGAATTCTCGATGCGTACATGTACGCCTCGCCGACCGTATTTCAGACAAGGTGACAGCTTCACCGCAGAGCCGGAAAACGACCCATTTGGCTGCAAATCGAGCAAAAAACTCGGAAAAACAAACCTGAAACTGCGCAAAAACCGCCCGTTTTGCGGCAACCGAGCCCATTGTTACATTATGGCAACAATGGGGCCAAAACATTCCGTTTACGTCAAGATTTACGCTGCGGAATGCCTATTTTTCGTGCAGAAAGCCGCCCGAAAAGCGCGTTCGCAGAACTCGCGAATCCGGAGCATCAGGCCCAAAAAGCGGAAGCCGGTTTGGCAAATCCGCTTCCTCAGCCGGTTAAACTCTCAAACACCAGAGATGATGGGTCAACCGGCTTCGCGCACGCGTGTCAGCGCCACCGAAAGCTTCTCTTGCGCCTCGCGATATTCGGCGAGTTTTTCGCGCTCGGCTTCGACGACATCTTCCGGTGCGTTGGCGACGAATTTGTCGTTGGACAGCTTCTTGTGCAGGCGGGCGATCTCTTCAGTCACCTTGACCAGTTCCTTCTGCAGCCGCGCCGCCTCGGCGGCAAGGTCGATCAGGCTGCCGAGCGGCAGGCAGATGGTGGCCTCGTTGAGCACGATTTGGGCCGAGCCCTTGGGCGCCGTATCGACAAGCGAGATGTCGCCGACCCGCGCCAGTCGCTTGATGGCCGAGGTCTGACGCTCAAGCCTTTCGCGGGTTGCGGTATTGGCCCCGATCACCATCAGCGGCGCGATCGCCGCCGGCGGCACGTTCATTTCCGAACGCACGGAACGGATGCCTGAGACCAGGTCGATCAGCCAGTTGATGTCGGCGGCCGCTGCCTCGTCCTCGAAGTCGGGCGACGGCCACGCGGCATGGCAAAGCAGCGACGGCCGTTCCTTGCCCTCACCCGATGTCTCAGCCCACAGCTCTTCGGTCATGAACGGCATCATCGGATGCAGCAGCTTGTAGATCTCGTCGAGCACGAAGGCGACGCAAGCCCGGCTCTCGGCCTTGGCAGCCTCGTCCGCGCCCATGAAGACCGGCTTCAACAGTTCCAGGTACCAGTCGCAGAACAGGTTCCAGACGAAGCGGTAGGCAGCAGTCGCAGCCTCGTTGAACCGATATGAAGTGATTCCATCAGTGATTTCACGTGCCGCGCGTGTCAGTTCCGTCAGAATCCAGCGGTTGACCGCCAGTTTGGCGTCGTTCAGCCAGAAATCGTCGTTTCTCGCGACGTCGTTCATCTCGGCAAAACGTGTCGCGTTCCACAGCTTGGTGCCAAAATTGCGGTAGCCGGCGATACGAGCCGGATCGAGCTTCACGTCACGCCCTTGCGCGGCCATCACCGTCAGCGTGAAGCGCAGTGCGTCGGCGCCATATTCGTCGATGAGATCGAGCGGGTCGATGACGTTACCTTTCGACTTCGACATCTTCTGCCCGTTCTTGTCGCGCACCAGTGCATGGACATAGACGGTGTGGAACGGCTCCTCCCCCATGAAATGCAGGCCCATCATCATCATCCGGGCGACCCAGAAGAAGATGATGTCGAAGCCGGTTACCAGCACGTCGGTCTGGTAGTAGGTCTTCAGCTCCGGCGTCTGGTCCGGCCAGCCGAGCGTCGAAAACGACCACAGCGCGGACGAAAACCATGTGTCGAGCACATCCTCGTCGCGGATCAGGATCTCGCCCGGCTTGAAATTCTCGAGTTTGTCCTCGACCCAGGCCTTCCACGGCCCTTCCAGCGCCAGATAATATTCGATCGCGGCGGCGAGCGCCTCCTCCTCGGTCTTCTCGACGAAGATGCGGCCGTCCGGCCCGTACCAGGCCGGGATCTGGTGTCCCCACCAGAGCTGGCGCGAAATACACCAGGGCTGAATGTTCTCCATCCAGTCGAAATAAGTCTTCTCCCAGTTCTTCGGCACGAACCTGGTACGGCCCTCGCGCACGGAGGCGATCGCCGGCTTGGCGAGCTCCGCCGCGTTCGCATACCATTGTTCGGTCAGGAACGGTTCGATCGGCACGCCGCCGCGATCGCCATGCGGCACGGCATGGCGATGCGGCTCGACCTTTTCGAGGAAACCGCCCGCCTCCATCAGCTCGATGATCTTGTTGCGCGCGACGAAACGATCGAGCCCGTTGAGCTCATCCCAGACGGCCCGACGCTCGGGCGTTATCTCCAGCCCGGCGAGAAACTCGTCATTGTCGGTGAGGGCGACCGCCGCCTCGACGGTGAGGATATTGATGGCCGGCAGCTTGTGGCGCCTGCCGACCTCGAAGTCGTTGAAGTCGTGCGCTGGCGTGATCTTGACCGCGCCGCTGCCCTTCTCCGGATCGGAATATTGGTCCGCCACCACCGGGACCTTGCGGCCGACGATCGGCAGGACGAGGTTCTTTCCGACCAGATGCCGAAAACGCTCGTCGTCGGGATGCACCGCCACCGCCGTATCGCCCAGCATCGTTTCGGGCCGCGTCGTCGCCACGGTGATGAAGGTTTTTGGATTTTCCGGATCGAAGACCTCGCCCTCGACGGGATAGCGGAAATGCCAAAGATTGCCGTTGACCTCCTGCTGTTCGACCTCGAGGTCGGAAATCGCAGTCAACAGCTTCGGGTCCCAGTTAACGAGGCGCTTGTCCTTGTAGATCAGGCCCTGCTTGTAGAGGGTGACAAACACTTCGAGCACCGCCCTGGACAGACCCTCGTCCATGGTGAAACGCTCTCGGCTCCAGTCGGCCGAGGCCCCCAGCCGCTTCAGCTGGTTGAAGATCGCGCCGCCGGATTCGGCCTTCCACTCCCAGACCTTCTCGATGAACTCATCGCGCGTCAGGTCGCGGCGGTGGATCTGCTTCTCCATGAGCTGGCGCTCGACCACCATCTGCGTGGCGATGCCGGCGTGGTCCATGCCGGGCTGCCACAGCACGTTCTTGCCGCGCATGCGCTCGAAGCGCACCAGAATGTCCTGCAGCGTGTTGTTGAGCGCATGGCCCATATGCAGCGAACCGGTGACGTTCGGTGGCGGGATGACGATGGTGAAGGCTTCCGCGCCCTCCTCAGCGCCTGCGCCGGCGCGAAACGCGTCGGCCTCCTCCCAGACTTTGGCGATCTTCGGCTCGACGATTTTTGCGTCGTAGGTTTTTTCGAGCATGGGAAGGCGTCCGGGCTGTCGGGTTTTTGCTGGTCCGGTGTAAATCGGAAGGTTTTGGCCAAGTCAACCGCGACGCGGCAGGCGAGCGGGCTCGCCCGCCATACAGATCGATCGGACAAGATCACAGGCAATGCCACTGCCGAGGCCGTAGGCATTGCATTGCGCATCAACGAAGACGTCGCCCGCTGCGGCGGGGTTCATCCGCCGACCGTCGGAATTATTACTGCGCGCCGCGCGCCACGCGTTCGATTTCTTCGCGTACCAGCCGCTCGACCAGCGTCGGCAGATTGTTGTCCAGCCAGTCCTGCAGCATGGGCCTCAGCATCTCCTCGGCCATCTCGTCGAAGGTTTTCTTGCTGCGGCTGGCGAACGCATCGGAAAGCTCGCCGAAGGCGGCGGCAACTTGCCGGCCCGTATGTTCGGAAAGGATCGCCGGACGAGCGGACGGTGCCTCGCTCGTCGCCGGGCGCGCCAACCCGCTTCGCGGCGCGGCGGGCTCGAAAGCAGGTTCGGCCGCGTCCTCCAAAACCTCAGCCTTCTGTTCGGCATCTGGCGTCTGTCGCAGCTCAGCCCTGTCTGGGGCCCTGTCCGGCCTGGCCGCGGTCTTCGCTTCGCTGATTGCGGCGATATCACGCCGCCACCCGGCAACGATACTGTCGGTCGTCTCCGCAACCCTTGCCATCGCAGGCGCATTCGGCTCCGGCTTGGCGGCCGGGGCCGCTTCGGCCGCGACCCTGTCACCAGCAAGCGTCACGGGCGATTTGACCGGAGCCGGATCGGAACGCACCGGCAGCTCCACGCGCGCGATGACAGGCTCGACAGCCGAGGATTGCGCCTGCACCTCGGTCAGCGTGGCCGGCCTCCTGGCGTCGAACCCCGGACGCAACTCGGCGCGAAACGCGCCTGCCGCTGGTGGCGCCCCGCCTGCCGCTGGTGGCGCCCCGCCTGCCTCCGGCGGCGCCTCGCCTGCCGCCGGTGCCGGTGCCGGCACGGCTACCGACGTCAGATCCTGCAGCAGGTCGTCCGTATCGTCCGGCTGCTTGCGGCCGGTGTCGTTGTCCTCGATGATCCTCCTGATGGAGGCCAGTATTTCCTCCATCGAAGGCTCGCGCTGTACGCTGCTTGCAGTCGCCATCGTCACATCCGCCGCCCTTGTGACTCGTTGCAGATTTCCTGTCCGGCCAAAGCCGGATTCGAATCATGGCAACAGCGTAACCCACGGATCGCCTTAGGAGAATCCCCAATCTGAGGGCATGTTGGATTTCAACAGATTAGAGCCCGCGCGTCCTTTTTGGAGGCGCGGGCTCTAAATAGCTTGAAACTGGATGGAAGTTGAAACTGGTGAGGTGATCAGCGGCCGTCTGGCGTGCGCAGGCCAAACCACTTGTCTTTGACCGCATTGTAATGTTCTTCGGGTCTGTATTTCGTTACCTGAAGGGCGAGACGCTCGACCGAAAGACGACCGACAGCCGAAAGGATGGCATAGCTCGCCACCACCAGATCGCGTTCCGAACTGGCCTGGTTGATCTTGGCGGTGATGAGGGTGGCCTGGGCGTTGAGAACGTCGAGCGTGGTGCGCTGGCCGACATTGCGCTCCTCGATGACGCCGCTCAAGGCAAGCTGCGCGGCGGCGATCACCTGCCTGTTAGCCACCACGCTTTGCTGGGCGGCGATATATTGCGTCCAAGCCGAGGTCACCGCTTGCCGCACGGTGTCGCGGCTGACATCGACCTCGATCCGGGCCTGGCTGAGCGATTCCTTGTTCTGACGCACTATCGCCGACGTCCGCCCGCCCGAATAGATCGGTATGGTCAGCGTGGCACCGATGTTGGCCGTATTGGTTGTGCCATCCCCACTGCTGAGGGGATCGTTTTTGATATAGTCACTGGAAACGCCGGCGGAAGCCGAAAGCTGCGGCAGCAGCGCGCCTTCGGCCGATTTCACCGAAAACGCCGCCGCGTCGACCAGATGCTGGGTGGCGAGGATGGCCGGGTGCTCACTGGATGCAATCGCGATCGCCGAATCGAGGTTCGACGGCAACAGGTTCGCCAGCGGCGAAGCGGCCCTGAGCCTGCCGGGCTCGTCGCCGACGATCTGGCGATAAGTCGCAGCGCTTGCCAGCGCCTGCGCGCGGGCGGCGGCCAGTTCCGCCACGGCGGAGGAGCGCTCGGCATCGGCCTGTGCGACGTCGGTGCGGGTGCCTTCGCCGACTTCGAAGCGCGAGCGCGCCGCGCGTGCCTGCTCGGTCAGGAACTGCAGGTTCTGCTCCGTCAGCACCGCCACTTGCCGATCGCGAATCACGTCCATGTAGGCGCTTGCCGCATTGAACAGAATGTTCTCTTCGGTATTGCGCAGGCTCTCGACCGAGGCGCGGACCTGCGATTCGGCGGCGGCGACGTTGTTCTTGGTCTGAAAGCCGTCGAACAGGGTCTGGTCGATCTGGACGCCAAAGTTGCCGGTGGTTATCGCGATTTTTCCGTTCTCCCCGGGGATATTTCTCCGGGCATCGAAATACCCCCTGGAGTAGTCGATGTTCGCGGAACCGGTGATGGTCGGGCGCCAGCCGGACTTGGCGATGGCAACGCCCTCATCGGTGACGCGGACGCCGGCGCGCGCCGAATTGAGCTGGGAATTGTTCTGATAGGCTTTTGAAAGTGCTCCGAGAATGGTTTCCGCCGAGGCGCCTAGTGGAGAAAGCGCGGTCGCCGAAAGGAAGGCGGCAAAAAGACTCTTGCGTAAAGACGGCACGTTATTCCCTCATTCGTTTTGCATGGGAACCACACCGCGCCGGCTTCTCCCATTCGAGCAGCCGGCGCCGTGTGTTTCAGGTTCCCTGCTGTCTGCCCCCAAAAAGAACACCCCGGTTGTGCGGATCAGCAACAATTATTCAAGCGCAAGCGAACACGACAACGGCTTTGCTGCAAGCCAAAATCATTCAGAACTCGAACGCACGGATACGTTCGAATCCCGGTAGTGGCTTAATTGCCGCATTAAAGGCGCCTCTTCCGGTTACACCCCCCCCTGTTTTCAGAAACAATCGGGCCACGCCCGAATTGCCCTGCCCTTCGACGGCGACGAGCCGACCGCCTTCGGCAAGCTGGTCGAGCAGCGGTTCCGGCACTTTCTCGACGCAGCCGCCGATGAAAATGACGTCGTAGGGTGCCCCGGCGGCATGGCCTTCCGGCAGCGGTCCGTTGACCACGCTGACATTGTCGCAGCCCAGCGCCGAAAGCGTCGACATCGCGGTCTCGGCCAATGCCGGATCGCTTTCCAGCGTAACGACCGACTTTGCCAGCCGCGACAGGATCGCCGCCGCATAGCCGGTGCCGCCGCCGACATCGAGCGCCGAATCGCCAGGGCCGATCTCGGCCAGTTGCATCAGCTTGGCCAGCGGCGAAGGCTCCATGAGATAGCGCGGGCCGTCCGCGGTATTGGCAATGCGGATGTCCTCGTCGATATAGGCCAGATCGCGCTGATCGGGGGCGACAAAGGCCTCGCGCGGCACGACAAGCATCGCCTCGAGCAGCGGCGCGCTGGTTACGTCGGTGGTGCGGACCTGGCCGTCGACCATTTTTACTCGACGTTCGGCAAAATCAGCGCTCATGTTCCAACCAATCCGCCCAAGACCAACCTGTTCAAGATCAATCCGCCCAAGATCGATCCGCTTGCCGCGCCAAGACCGCGGCTCATGTCGACTGGAACCCCCTGGCGCTGGTGCGCGGGAGCTTGGGCAACTGGAGGCCTCGCCCGGAATCGAACCGGGGTGCAAGGATTTGCAGTCCTCTGCGTAACCACTCCGCCACGAGGCCTCATTGCTCCCGGCGTTCCACCCGGTTCCAATAGGTTGCGGCGAAAATGCCGTCAAGCGGCCATGGTGCATTCCCGACGGTTTCCCCTCGGCCACGATGCCACGCGTCGAGCCAACGACACGCATGCTCCGAGAACCGGAGCGCAGCGGACATTAGAGCGCTGCGCTTCCAATTGGACGCGCGGCGCCGTAGGTAAGCGCAGAACCGCCATCATCTGGCCGTCGGAGCAGTATTTCCAAACAAGGCTCTCAGCCAGTCCGGGCATTTAGCCAGGTCGCCGGAAAGACGCCTTCGCAGGGCTTGCCGGCTTGCGAAGTCGGTACAGCCGTCAGTTCGGCCGCCGCCGCCGTTCCCACCAGACGACGAGGCGGCGCCGGTGGCGACGCACCACGGCAAACTCGTAGGAGAGCACAAGCAATCCGATCGGCACCATCCAGAAGCCCAGGATCGGCAGAAAGCCGAGAATGCCGCCGAAGATCAGCACGACGCCGATTGCAATCCTGAGGCCGCGCGAGCGCGGCATGGTGAACTCACGGCCGAAGACCGATATTTTTCGTGCCGGTGGGTGGTTGTGGCTTGCTGCGCTCATGTCTGGTCAGTGGTCCGTTCGGGCAAACTAAAAGCACTAGCTGACGAAAGCCGCAATCGCCTTTTCGGTTCCGCGCACCCCGCCAGACGGCTCATATGAGGACGCCCGCACATGATTGCCAGAAATCGTGGCGCGAAAAAGCGCCGAAAATACGAAATGCTTCTTTGCAAAGCCGAAACGGGTTTGCTATAGGCTGCGCCACTCACATGAGAGCCTCTGTTCCCCGGTAGCTCAGTGGTAGAGCAACCGGCTGTTAACCGGTTGGTCGCTGGTTCGAATCCGGCCCGGGGAGCCACATTTTCAAGCACTTAGATACCAATCTGAACTCTGCAATTTCGCAGGCAACTCGCTCTGGGCTACATTCCGGGCTACATCTGAGGCAACAAGTGACTTTCGCGTTTGCTTTCGTCACTCGACGATTGGCGTTCGTCGCAGCTGACCCGGCGCTTAAGCGGTGCGCCCGACGCGCATGGCCTTCTAGCTACCAAGCTGTGCAGCCTTGAGACGTCCGACGGTCAAGGTTCATCACTTACGCTGGCGCTGGCGCCAGGTCGGGCCGAAAGCCGTTCGAGGTCAGTGAGTGGATCGAGCGCGTTTTGCGTGGTGCCAACCGGACATTAAATCAGACCTTGTTGGAGATTGCTGCTGCTGCTGAGGAGCAACGTTTGGATAGCCATGCTGCTGGCCACACTTTCGGCTACGCGGGCTTCGTGGACGGGAAACCCAGGTTGCACGCGATCACATCGCGAGTTGAAATGCGAATGCGGGTCAAAGACAAGAACTCGCCGGTGGACACCGGAGGCCACACCAGGTTTCGGGTGATGAATTTCAACCTCGGCGACCGAGTAGACAATTGCGCTCGCTCGTGGGAGCGGTGCCCAACATTTCCCGCCGCACGCAATTATACAGATGATGGCGAGGCAGTCTGCCAAGGCTCGCACGAAAGAAGTTGCTGCGGATCGTCTTTGCGCGTGGTTTAACCACATCAACCGAGAGATCAGCGCGAAAGAGTCCGCAACTGTCGGGCCTGAGGCAGTTTGCGCATGGAAATTCGCCGGAGGCGGAGGTGCGCACATTGCCTACGATGCCAACGGCCAGCGGAGTAACAACGCTGGCTTGTTGCCAGCAATTTCAAAAGGCTTCCCGCTGAACCAGTTGCTCCAGCCAATGTGGGACCAAATGCAACTGCGAATGAAAGGGTGGAAGCCGGGGGATCCTCCGCCGGTACCTTCCCGCGAGGACTTGGAGGAATTGAACAAGATCGCCCGGTCGATCGACACTAGACCGCAACGAAAATTCTAAAGACACCCCGCCTTGGTCAAATACCCGCCACCGTGAGGCAGCGGGCGCCGTATGACCGCACTCTGCTTGACCTTCAGGCAGCCTCGAATCCGCCGGGGTCGAGTTCATCCCCGAGAACGGCGGCGGCGCCGGGGTGAGGTTGAGGAAGAAATAACGCGGAAATCGTCAGCGCGCCCTTGCACTTGAAACTACACTTTTATGCGATAACCCTTTATGCGGATTGCTCTGGCTTGCCTTTGCGCCAGATCGGCGCGATGCTGCCCTTGGGAGTTGTCAAAGGAGAGATCTCCAGCAGCACACCGCTACCAGGAGGTAAGCGATGGGTCCTATGGAAAAGCCGCCTTATGTGCCGACAGAGATTCATGTCGGAACGGTCACGGACAAGATCGGCAATCTCGGAATCCTCTCAATCCAGACGACAGAAGGCCGCCTGGATGTTGCGCTTGACCGCCAGGCAGCGGAGGCGATCGTCAATGCCATTAGCGCAATTCGGAGGAAGCTTGCATCGAACCAAAGCTAGTGGCCTAGTCGTTCAACATTCTGCCGGTAAAAGCTTTCTAGTGACTTCCGCTTTTGCGGTTGGAGGGGCATCAACTGAAACGGCTTTGGAGATTCCTGATGCACCTCGTCATAGCAGCACTGAGATGGCAGTCCAATCGTTCGAAGGCAGCACTGCTCCTGGGATCGGCACTTTTCGCCGCTAGCGCATCCGTAGCATGGGCCGATGCTCTTGAGGTTTTGCAAGGCGTATGGGTCGGGGAACGCACCGACTGCACGAGGGTGTTCGAGAAGATCCAGGGGAAAGTCCGCTTCAAGGACCGTACCTATGCGTCCGAGCACGGTTTCATCATTACCGGCAACAAGGGAAAGGGCCCGGTTGGGGGCGCCTGCACGATCTCGCAAGTCAACGAGGAGAACGACCGCTTCTCCGCCCTATTAACCTGTGCGGACGCTGTTGTATCCCGGAACTTTTCATGGTCATTCCGCATCATCGACGCAACCCACTTTGAGCGCTTTGATGCGATGGTTGGTGCCTTTAAATACAAGAAATGCGCGTTCTGACTAAAGCGTTGAACAAGCCCGCCCGACACCCACTCATGGAACCGAGTCTAGGCTCATCCGATTTGAGGGCTAGAGGAACCGAACACAGCCGTCTTGCTAAGTTAGCAGCGATGCTTGAGCGGCCTACAGTCTTCCCAGCCGGCGAACCTACCCCGTTTGCTGGTTAGGCCCGGCGGCCGGCTGTTGATCACCCCCAATAGTGGCTGTCGGGCCGCTCGAACTTGCGGTGATGGCTGAAATGCAAAAAGCCCCGCCGCTCCATTTGCGAAGCGGCGGGGCCCCCCACTCGCCCCGATGCTGACCATGCAATTGCGGCGCCAGCAGCAAATGACCCACTGTGGGACAGGCCCACGGGCGCCGTGGTTTTTCCGTGCCGTACAGAGCCTCGCCAGCGTGCGTTCCCGCTGGCCGCTGTCCTACACCGCCGAAGCACCTCGCGCGTCCTGGCGGCCCCTTGTGCCAGCGCCGGCACTCACTCTTTTAGGCACCAAATTGACTCTAGGCTCATCCGATTTGACAGCCAGGGGAACGGAACGTGACCATTTTACTAAATTACCAATGATGCATTTAGCCGCCTATGGTCGAAGTAGCCGGCGACCGTCCCGCAGACGCCACCCGCCGGTTAGGCCCAGCGGCCACCCACCCAAACTCCAACTGGCTGCTGGGCCGCCCATTGACTCTCGCTCTCGCTACTCAAAGCTCGGGCTGCGACGTGCACACCTTCGCCGTGCGTAACGGAAACTCAGGCGCTATAGAAAATACCTGCCAGCGAGGGCGTACCAGGCCAAGCCCAACATTGAGAGCACATACAGAACCAGGAACGGAAGCACGGGCGGCTGGCTGTCTAGGACGGCGTCAGCTTCTTCCCATTCCTCAACCAGATTGCGATCCCGCCACGCCTCCGTGACCGCGAAACCGTCCGGCCCGATTTTACCCTCAATCTCTCTCGAAATTCTGTTCGTGATATCGGCTAGGATCACTGGATCCTCGGGCAGGTTGCCCGGAAACCACTCAGGAAGATTGTCGCCATCGTTCTTGTCCATGGCGCCAACAATGTTTCTGCCTCACTTATGTTCCAAGTTGCTGAGCAAGATGGTGGCTGCCGAGCGAAGAAAGCACTGCGCCTAAAACTTGTAATACGCCCTATCCACGAGGGCGAAGCACTTGCGAAGGCAATCATTGAGACCGTCGCAAGGCTAGAGCGCCGCGACAGCGAAAATCCGTGACGCCTAAGCTCGGCGACGCTCTTCGGACCCCAGCCCTGCCCTGAGTGCCTCCAGGCTGTTCGCGCCATTTCTAAATAGCAACATGACTAGCCACGCGGCGTCGTCACGGCCTTGCTCGTCCGAAATCCCACGAGTGAGGCAATACTCGTGCAAAGCTTGGCGAAGAATGCTGAGCTGTTCCGGGTCAGCTATTCCTGTGAAAGGCATCGGGCCAACTCCCTTTTGCGTTAGGGCGAAAGCGATCGACACTTTCAATCGCCCCTGTGCCGTTCGAAAGCAGGCGACGGTTTATTGTATGAGATCGGGCAGAAGAGTCTATTCGGAAGTTGGTGGAAAAGCCCGCCTACCGCTTGGCAGCGAGGGCCTTTGCTTCCCGGAGCAGCGATGCCCAATGGAGCCCGAGGAAAAAGATAAGCTCTCGGGCCTGTTCTTCAGTAATGCCGGTTTCTGTGACCAAGCGTCGAACGACGACTTCAGGGTTGTTCGGCGTTCTGTCCTGTTCGTCAGCCATAGGAGAAACTCCTTACGTTGGTAACTTCGCTATCTAGCGCTTGTTCCCAAGCGCGTGACATCGCTCGGCTTATTGCCAGAGGCTGGCGCAACGGAAACTCAAAGCGCGCTATGGAAGATACCAACTAGCGAGGGCGTACCCTGCCAAGCCCAACATAAAGAGCGCATACAGAACCAGAAACAACGGAACCACGGGCGGCTGGCTGTCGATGGCGGGGTCAGCTTCTTCCCATTCCTCAACCAGATTGCGATCCCGCCTGGCCTCCGTGACCGCCAAACCGTCCGGCCCAATTTTACCGTCGATCTCTCTCGAAATTCTTTTCGTGATATCGGCTAGGATCACTGGATCCTCGGGCAGGTTGCCAGGAAACCCCTCAGGAAGATTGTCGCCATCGTTCTTGTCCATGGCGTCACCAATGTTCTCTGCCTCACTTATGTTCCAAGTTTCTAATGTGAAATTTTGACCAGATCCGGCCACCTCAACGGCGTGGTAAGGAAAGGCGGCTGTCGGGGAACGACACAACCAACCCTCAACCAGCCACCCAGACAAGCAGTGCGACGCCGATGAAGAGCATGGCCCGTTGGGCCTGTCCTAAACTTCTAGGCTGATTTGCCGGACGCCGATCACTTCCATGCACATCATGAAAAACGCGGCGGTGAAGCTGCCCCGGCTTATCTTGTTGGCCAGATTGCGCTCGCTCTCGTGCGCCCCTCGTTCATTCAATTTCTCGGCGAGCAGCGCATAGGTTATGCCCCGGCGTTTCAGCTCGCCCTTCAGAATGTTTTTTGCTTTTTCCTCATAGAACGCGGTGGGGGAAACATCGTCGGACATCATCATTTCTCCTGCGAAAAACACCGCAAATGATGATGTACCCCCTTGCATCTGCTGATTCAAGATCCCACATCCGATGTCCAACATCATCGGATGTGATATGTCTCGGCGATTTTTCCTCCTTGTGGTTCTTTTCCTCAGCCCCTCATTGGCCATGGCCGGGAAGAACGATGCCGAGTGGAACCCGCCCGCCCGCTTCGATCACGCCTATACCGGCCAGTTGACCGTGCGTTATCTGCCTCAGAAGAAGGTCGTCACGGCTTGCGCAAAGCTGTTTGCCGAATACATGGTTGCGACGAAGTCATCCTTTACCCAGCGCGGGTGCTCAGCGATCACCAACAAGACATCCTGCACCGTGATTGTGATCGACAAGACCTTTGGGCTAGCTACGCCGAAGGCAGTCCTTCGCCACGAAATCGGCCATTGCAATGGCTGGTCGGCGAGCCACCCTGACTAGTACTTCGGGTACGATTGCAGGAGCATCGAAACGAGCGCGCTGCTGCTGCTGGTAAAACTGACCACACGGTTGCTCTGCAGCACAGTCGGATGATCCCAGCCCCAACTTCTCGTATGGCTGCCTTGGGTGTCCTCGCCCTGCTCTGTCAGATTGGTCCAGGTGATGTTGTTCGTGTTGCGCTTGCCCTTGTCGCCGTAACGGCGTCGCTACCGGCCAGAAACTGCTTGGGCGGATTGTCCATGCCGGCGATTTTCACAAGGGCGTCGCCAAGTTTGGCGGGGTCACCCTGCTGCTTGCCGTTGTAGCCGGACCACATGGCTTTGGCGCTGCCTTCTGCAGCATAGTCGTCGATGGTGCTGCTGCCTGGCGTTCTGATCGTCGAGGAGGTCGGTGCGGAAAAAGCCCGGCGCGACGGCTGTGACAATGATGCCGAATTGAGCGACTTCCTGAGCCACCGACTGCGAAAGGCCTTCGACGGCGAACTTGGCGGCGCTACAGGCTCCGCAATGCTTGAATCCGATGATTCCGGCGAGCGAACTGACGTTGATAATGTGTCCTGAGCGCCGCTTGCGCATGACCGGAATGACCGCACGCATGACGTGAACCACGCCGTGCAGATTGGTCGAAATCAGCCCATCGAATTCAGCGGTGGTCAACTCTTCGAAATTGCCGAGCAGGCTGTAACCGGCATTGTTGACCAGAACGTCGATGCGGCCGAACGCCTCCATCGCCTTGTCGACGGCCGCCTTGGCCTGAATTGCATCGGCCACGTCCAACTGGACGACCGCAAGTCTGTCGCTGGCGACACCACGCAGGGCGTTCCTTATCTTGTCGGGATTGCGGCCGGTGGCGACCACCCGATCGCCTGCTCCCAGTGCCGCCCTGGCGGTTTCGGCGCCGATGCCGCTGCCAGCCCCTGTGATGAACCAGACTTTGCTCATATCCAACTCCTGTTTTCGATGATCAGGAAGTTAGGTGATGGCGCGCCGGCCGATTAGACGGCATAATCGGCATGAAGTTAGAAATCACATTGATAAATGATCGGCCACCCCTTACCCCCTGTATCGGAGGGCGTCGACCAGAAGCGTGAAGGCGGCAGTATGCTGCCGCCGGCTTGGATAATAGAGGTGGTAGCCCGAATATGGCGGGCACCAGTCTTCCAGCACCCGGACCAGGCGGCCGTCCGCAATATGCTGGGATATCTGGTTTTCGAACGTGTACACCAAACACAAGCCATCGACTGCGGCATGCAAGAGCATCTCGCTGTCGTTGAAAATAACCGGTCCATTGACCCGGACCTCAAGTTCGACACCGTCCTGTTCGAACTCCCAGGCATAAAGGCCGCCCCCGGTGTTCTGGCGATAGCTTGCGCATCGGTGTTCGCTCAAGTCGCGGGGTGTCTGCGGGGCGGGATGATTGGCAAAGTAGGCCGGGGATCCCACGACTGCCATCCTGACGTCTGGGCTGATCCGGACCGCAACCATGTCCTTTTGCACCTGTTCACCCATGCGGATACCGGCGTCGAAGCGCTCTGCGACAATGTCGGTGAGACCTTCATCGACATGGACCTCAACCATGATGTCGGGATAATTCTGCAGCAGTTTCGACAATACGGGCCACAGGACAGTTTGGGCGGCATGCCGGAACGTGGTGATGCGAATCGTGCCTGCAGGCTTGTCGCGAAGCGCGGTGAGCGCAGCAATTTCACTGTCGATATGGTCGAATGCCGGCCGCAGGCTGATAAGCAGCCTTTCGCCTGCCTCGGTCAGCGACAGGCTGCGCGTCGTTCGCGAGATCAACCGCACACTGATCCGTTGTTCGAGCATGCGCACCGCATAGCTGAGCGCGGATTGGGAGAGGCCGAGCTTCGCGGCCGCGCGTGTAAAACTCCCCTCCTCGGCAACCGCGATAAACACAGCCCATTCGCTGAAGTCGCCTTTTCTCACCTATAAACCTCATTTCTGTATCCATGAGGATTATGGCAGATCATCAGCATACCTGTCTCGTCATATTTATGCTCCGCGCGCCCCGACGGCACGAGTCAGCATCAGGACTGCCTGGTACTGCGCGGATTCCGAACGCCCCGATGGCAGCCGAGCGCCGACAAGGCGTTATCTGCCTTGCTCGCTGCCGGAACAGCACGCAGCGAGCAGAAGCGGTCTGGCGTAAAAACGGCTACTTCAGATTGAGCGGCAATTGACGCAGCGGTTTTCCCGTGAGCCGTGCTATTGCGTTGGCAAATGCCGGCGCCAATGGTGGTAAGCCGGGCTCGCCCATGCCCGTGGGCGGTTCGGCGCTAGGGACGATGTGGATGTCGAATTCCGGCACGTCCGTGATGCGCGCCACCGTATAGTCACTGAAGTTGCCCTGCTCGACGACGCCGTCCTTGAGCGTTATTGCAGAGCCTGCCAAGCACATCGACAAGCCCATGATCGCCGCGCCCTGTACCTGCGCCTCCACGGTCAGAGGGTTGACGGCCAGATTGCAGTGAACCCCGGCCGTGACCCGATGCAGTTTAGGCTGTCCATCGGCAACAGAGGCTTCCACTACGTAAGCGACCACTGAGCTGAAGGACTCGTGCACCGCCACACCCCAGGCCCGCCCCTCGGACAATTGCGTCTTGCCGTACCCGCTCTTGTCGACGGCCAGCTGCAATGCGTCACGATGGCGGATGTGCTGATCGCCGAAGAGCTGCATGCGGTAGGCTACAGGGTCTTGGTCGGTTGCACGCGCTATATCGTCGAGCAGGGTCTCCATCACATAAGCCGTATGGGTGGAGCCGACGCTGCGCCACCACAGAACCGGCACGTTGTCCTTGGGATGATGCACCGTCAGCCGCATTGGAAGCGGATAGGGAGCCCGCATGCCCTCCGTCGTGGCGGCGTCGATGCCGTTCTTCACCATGAACTGCTCGAACACGGTTCCGGTAAGTATCGACTGGCCGACGATGCTGTGATCCCAGGCCAGCACCTTGCCTTGATTGTCAAAGCCGATGCGGGCGCGGTGCAGGTGCAGTGGACGGTAGTAGCCGCCCCTCATATCGTCCTCGCGGCTCCAAAGCGTACGGATCGGTGCATTCAGCCCCGCCGACCTGGCGGCCCTGGCTATTTCGCAGGCCTCGACCACGGTGTCGGAGGTGCTGGAAAAGCGCCGACCGAAGCCGCCGCCCGACATCTGCACGTTAAGCACGACCTGTTCCGGCTTGAGGCCGAGCGCGGCCGCGGCAGCGGCGGCATCGGGTCCGGCACTTTGGCTTCCCATCCAGATCTCGGCACGATCATCGGCAAGCCGTACCGTGCAGTTCAGCGGTTCCATCGCCGCGTGGGCGAGATACGGGAACACGAACTCAGCTTCCAGCTTCAGCGGCGCCGTTTCCAATGGCACCATGTCTGAATCGAACTGGCGCGGGCCGGGCCGACTGGCCATCTCGCGATAGTGCGCGAGTTGCCGTTCGCTATCGACCTTTTCGACGGCAGATGTGTCCCACTCCACCTTAAGGGCATCGCGGCCCTGAGACGCCTGCCAATATCCGTCGGCCACGACGGCCACGCCCTCGGCACCGCGATCCAGCGGCACGCGCAGGACGGCCCTCACGCCCTTGACGGCGCGGGCTGCGCTGTCATCCAGGGTGGCTATCCTGGCTCCGAAGACCGGAGGACGAGCCACCACGGCCGTCAATTGTCCCGGCAGCTTGAAGTCGATGCCAAAACTCTGTTGGCCGCTGCTCTTGGCTTGAGCGTCCAAACGCCGGGTGGGCTGGCCGATGATGCGGAAATCCTTGGGATCCTTCAGCGCAATCTTCTGCGGCACTGGCAAGGCCATGGCCGCTTCGGCAAGTTCTCCATAACCGAGCTTGCGGCCATCGGAGGCCAGAACCGCGCCGGCCTCGGTTCGCAGAGTGGACGCCTCCACGTTCCAGCGGGTCGCCGCGGCCGCCAGCAGCATGGCGCGAACACGAGCACCCAGCTCGCGATACTGCGTAAAGCTGTTCTTGATTGTGTTCGAACCGCCGGTAAGGTGCATGCCGAAGAGCGGATCGACATAGGCCATGTCATTGGTGCCGAGTTGGCTGCGCACCAGGTTCCAGTCCGCATCGAGTTCTTCGGCAAGGATCATGGGCAATGCCGTTTGGACGCCTTGACCGAACTCCAGCCGGTTGATTGTGACCGTAACCTCTCCATTGGGCGCGATGTGGACAAATGCAGAGGGCTGCTCGGTCGGCTTCAGACTGGCTGCCGCCTCATCGGACGACTGCGCGACTGCCAAATCAGGGAAAATGCCGACAGCCAGGCCGAGGGTCCCCGTCAGCTTGAGAAAGCTGCGGCGTGGCATCGCCTGGACCGTCGTTGAACGGCCCCGTTCCAGGATGTGTTGCAGCGCACGCGGCAGCTCTTTGTGATCCATGTTGGGGAACATATGCGTCTCCTTCAGACGAGGGTGCTGGCGGCGTCGGCTATAGCGGCGCGGATACGGGCATAGGTTCCACAGCGGCAGATGTTTCCGGCCATGGCGGAGTCGATCTCTTCGGCGGTCGGCTGCGCGCCGGGCGACAGCGACGCGAGCAAAGCCGTCGCGCTCATGATCTGGCCGCTCTGACAGTAGCCGCATTGTGCCACGTCGTGCCTGACCCATGCAGCGTGGACAGCCGAGCCGACACGGTCGGTGCCGTCGGTTGTCTTTTCAATCGTGGTGATCCTGCCGCTTTCAACGGCGGAAACCGGTGTGCTGCACGAGCGGATTGCCTCGCCATCCAGATGCACCGTACAGGCGCCACAGAGCGCTGCGCCGCAGCCGAATTTGGTGCCGCTCATTCCGAGCGTGTCACGCAGGACCCAAAGGATCGGAGTTTCGGGGTCAACGTCAATCTCGTGCTCTCGCCCGTTGATATTCAGTGAGATCATGGCCGGTAGGTTCTCCTGGGTTGCTCCACCCGAACAGGTTTCCCAAGCGGCCTGGGGCTTCCCGGCCGACTGAGACATTGGCAATTTGGTGGCTAGCGCTAAAGCTAGCTCGCCGGGCGATGCTGGATTAGACTGCGCAATTTGCATGACCTTAGAAACGTGGTTTCTGAATGCGTCACACAGGCGAGGCACGTCCGCGTTTGCGCGGTCAGCGCCGGCATTGCCGTTCACTGTGTTCAAAGAAGGTGCGCAGTGGAACTCAGCAAGCCGGGTCGGTCGATTGGATCGCCGAGCTTGCGCGGAATGGCTGCCCTCTCCCGGCGGAGTGGGCATAATTGCAACGGAGTTCGCCGACGATGATGCGGAGCTAGAGAGACGCAAACACGTACCCCACCGGTGTATTCCACAGAATGTGCTATAGTTCTTGTCGTTCCACCGTCGATGAGAGGGCAGATGAGCGGACCAAGCGACCTCAATCTCTGGCACCGCATTGAAGGCTACAATTTCGATCAACCCGACATCGATCTGCCCTTCTCGGCCAGGCTTGCCCGAGAAAACGGCTGGCCGCCGGAGTTTGCGCAGCGTCTCGTCGAAGAATACAAAAAATTCGTCTACCTGATGTGCGTCTCTGACGAGATGCTGACCCCTTCGCAGGAAGTCGATGAAGCCTGGCACCTGCACCTCGTGTACACCCGTAGCTACTGGGACGATTTCTGCCGTGGTGTGCTGGGCAGGGATATCCATCACGAACCGACCGAAGGCGGTTGGGTTGGACGCCTTCCGAGAACGCCGCTCCGAATCGGCGAGCGCGCAGGTAAAGCCCGTCGAACAAACAACGTTGGAAGGGGAATCCTCGGAGGCCCGGCGAACTTCCGCGTCACGCCATAACCGATCTGGCGAACTTTGCTACGCCTTTCGTCGTGGCGAAACCCAATGCCGCCTGGCTCGGCGCCACCCTAGGCGACCCCACCTCCCCCGCTCCCTGCGGCGCCGGCCATCTTTTCGCTAATGTAATGCATGTCGCGCAAAAGCACGCCCTCGGGCAGGAACTGAGGGTGCGCAGCGGTTTGCAATAACGGCATGCGTAACCACAAAAACCCCAAGCGCGCCGCATGCGTCGCACGAGTCCATTCCAACGCAACGCGCCTCAGGCAGCTACATCGGTTAGGCAGTAACGCCACCGCGACCGGTTTTCTGTGCCGTCATCCAGGGCATTGCTGCAGAGACGTCCTCGAGGATCTTGGCCGATCTCGCGAAGCCGGCGAAGGCCTCGCGTGCAACTGAAATGGGAACCTGGCCATCATAGGCGCGCTGGCAGGCGCGGAACGCCGTGTCAAAGATTGGCCCTCTGCGATTGTTCGGCCATTCCTGCAGGCACTCGAAAGCATCGGCCAAGCATTCGATTTCCTCCACCATGAACTCCCCTTTCCTGACGAAAACAGGCCGGTCGAAAGTCCTGTCGTTCATTACAACCTCCATTCAACTGAACGAGTGTTTGAGCTTCCACGAGAGCCGTGAGCGACGGCTGCGGAAAATATGTGAAGCGCACTTTTTGCTGTCAAGGAGCGGCCAATTCGGGACTGAAGCAAACCTCCTCGCAGGACAGGGACCGCATGCGGAACGTCGCTGTGTAGCGCTGCAACCCGCAGCCGAGGACGGGCGAACGCCATCGCTCCCGATGAAACCGAACTCTCGCAAAGGCCGTCGGCAGCATTCGTCACGCCGGAAGGCCTGGACAACAGCAGAAAGCCCGCGCCCTCGGGGAGAAGACGCGGGCTGACCGGAGCTACCGATCTCGCAGCATTGTATGAGGGGACAATACTACGCTGCTGGCACCAAACTGTCCTCGCAGGACAGTGTTCCAGCCTCACAGGCTGGCACAGGCAAAAAAAGCCCGCCGTACCCGCAGGTGCGACGGGCGATCAAGCGGTCAAGCACGGCTTGGGGGGCTGAGATGTGCCCGGTGCGCGCGGACCGAGAAAAATCATTCGCGTGCCGGCTGCCCGGCGTCTACCAACCGCCAGTTGGAAGAGTGGGCCGAACGGAGAGCCCGCGCCTCTGCTGGAACAAGGACACGGCCTATTCGGCGCGCTCGCTGGCTCAGTCCGGCGCGCGCCTGGACGCGGCTTCCGCGCCCGGTCAATTCGCCTGGAACAAAACATTCCAGAGGTGGTTTTCCCCATGAAGGGACAGACTTTTCGAAGGAGACGTCTCGTGAAAAAAGTTCTGATCACCAGTATGCTGGCCATAGGCGTTGGCTGTGGCGCAGCATTCGCTCAGGAACAGCAGCCGGCCCAAAGCCAGTCCGGCACCGACTGCCCGGCCGGCTCGGCCGGTTGCCCGGAAGGTGCGATGGGCGAACAGGGTAAGGCCGGCGCCACCACCAAGGAGCAGGCTCAAGGCAAGGCGAAGATGCAGACCGACGAGCAAGCCCAGGGTAAAGCCGGCGTAACCACCGAGCAGCAGACTCAAGGCGAGGCTGGCGCCACAACCGAGCAACAGGCGCAGGACAAGGCCAAGACCCAGACCGAGCAGCAGCCCCAGGGCGAGGCTGGCGCCACGACCGAGCAACAGGCGCAGGACAAGGCCAAGACCCAGACCGAGCAGCAGACCCAGGGCGAGGCCGGTACCACCACCGAGCAGCAGACCCAGGGCGGCACTACTCAGTCACAGGATGAGACGGAGACCGGCGCGATCAGCAATGTGACCGTTGAACAGAAAACGGAAATCACCCAGATCCTCAAGGAGGAAAAGGTCGAACCGGTTGCCGACGTCGATTTTGACATCTCAGTGGGTGTCGAGGTTCCGCGGCAGAGGGTTGAACTGCGTCCTCTGCCACGGCGAATCATCGAGATCGTCCCAGCTTACGAAGAGTACCAGTATTTCGTGTTGGCCGATGGCCGTATCGTCATCGTCGACCCGGATACATTCAAGATCGTCCTTATTCTGGCCTGACGCCCTAGTTCGGGCTAAACGAGGGGTCCGCTGCCCCCACGGCGGACCCCTCGTTTGCATGGACCAGTCTCTGCCACCAAAGGCACGGCTATTACGCCTGTTCAAACTGACAGGCTTTCTGCGTGTCGAGGTTTCTTCAGCCGCTTCCCACCTGGATTACATCTGGACGGCGTCCTCCCTGCTCAAAAGGCCTGAGCTAGGACTTCGGTCTGGCGGCTTGCCGACCATGGGCTGGCCCAGGCAGTGCTTTGGTCCGGGACCGCTATGGCAAAAGCCTGAAATGGGGGAGTTTGTAGGAACCGAGCTCCTGCTGGCGTCGTTGCGATCCCGACACCGTGACAGGAGGCTGCAATGGACCCCAGCATTCACCAGGCACGTTGGCTGCTTTTTCCGATATTTGGCCTGGCGTTCGGGGTTGGAGCCGTTGGGCTTTTCATCGGCTGATGAGGTCCACCGATGAAGGCAATGCACTCGCGCAGTTATGAGTCCCTTCCTGCGCCAGCGAGACCCACCGGTTCTCCCCCTCGAGACTGGTGGGTCTTGACACAGCCCGATGATGGCGAAAGCCTGATAAATCGGTGCAGTTCAGAAGATTGGCTTGGGCGAAGGATTGACTTGGGCGAATTCGAAATAGGCAGAGATGCAACATAGGGCGTGACGGTAAAAGGATATTCTGGCGTGCTATTGGCAAATTCATTGATCACAAACGCAATACGGCCGCAGCGCCCGAAGCATTGTGAGACAAGAGTTCTCGCCGGTGCGCGGCCTGCCCGGCCTCAATCGCAGCGCAGTCTCAAATCTCTTCGAGGGCTTCGCGTCGCCATCTGCCTGAGCGCATCGGCCTTGGTTCTCGTCGTCAGCCCCTACCGTGTGGCACAGGACGGCCTGTCCCTGACGCTAAGCCCACAGGCCGCCTGGGCACAAGGGAACTCTGGGAACGCTGGGAACTCAGACTCCGGCAACTCTGATTCCGGCAACTCCGGCTCCGGCAACTCCGGCTCCGGCAACACTGGCTCCGGCAACTCCGGCTCCGGCAACACTGGCTCCGGCAACTCTGGCTCCGGCAACTCAGGAGACACTGAAAGCCCCGACAACTCTGGAAACGCTCCTGGAAATGCCACAGACCCTGGAAATGCCACAGACCCTGGAAATGCCGCAGCCCCACAGGCCACGGACCCGAACGGCAATGCGAACAAAACAAAAGCACTGAACGTCACTCCCCCGACAAATCCGGCTACCGCGCTAAATCCTGGCAACAAGCCCAAGACGTATATCAACGTGACCACTGGAGACCGGATCGAGGTGCGCGGGGCAAGCGTGGGTGTGGTGCATTCCAACGGGCTGAGCGAGCGCATCGACGGCGGCCATTACGAGATGCGCGATGCCATGGGCCGCACCATCATTCGGCGGCAGGCAAAGAAATCCGATCGGGCAAGACTGCTCCGGATGATCGAGTGATGGCGCGTTCCACAGGCCGCAAGGCTGTCTTGCTTCATGCAGGATCGCGGACAGGCGGA
This sequence comes from Mesorhizobium sp. WSM4850, assembly GCF_055811735.1. Taxonomy (NCBI): domain Bacteria; kingdom Pseudomonadati; phylum Pseudomonadota; class Alphaproteobacteria; order Hyphomicrobiales; family Phyllobacteriaceae; genus Mesorhizobium; species Mesorhizobium sp. WSM4850. Next base: position 84,260 of record NZ_JBVVPV010000017.1, read on the forward strand.
TGCTGATGCTCGGTCGCGTCGCGCAATGTCATCGCGGCTTCGGTCCGGTTGCTCACATTGAGCTTGGCCAGAATCCGCGTCATGTGGTGCTTTATGGTTTTCTCGTGCAGGTTCAGCTGAAGACCGATCCGCTTGTTGCTCAATCCCGCGGCAACGAGCGTCAGGATCTCTCTTTCGCGACTGGTGAGTTCGGCCAGAACGTCGGGTTTCTCGATCGCGGTTGGTTGGCTGGACAGGTCGACCAACACGCGCGCCGACAATTGCGGACAAACATACCGTTCGCCCATCGCCACCGTGCGCAGTATGGCGGCCAGGGTTCTCGATCCGACACCTTTTAGGACATAGCCTCTTGCCCCGCTCTGCAAGGCGGCCATGACGTGCTGGTTTTCCTCCGAAACGGTCAGCATCACGATTTTCAGATCCGGGTGCCGCTCCAAGGCCGGCCCGACTGCGCTGAGGCCCCCTCCAGGCACTGAGATGTCCATCAGCAGAATATCGAGCTGCTGGTCTTCCGATATCCGCAAGGCGTCATCTCTACTGCTGCCTTGGGCAACGATCTCGAACCCGCCGATCTGCTCGAGGGTGCGCACAACGCCTTCCCTGAACAGCGGATGGTCGTCGACAATGGCGAGCTTTATGGCCGCTGCCATCACGCCTGTCCTATTTCGACTGTGTTGAGAACCATTTTCACCACCGTGCCGTTCTGTGAAGATGTTACATCAAATTGGCCGCCGAGGCTTTCTACCCGCTCACGCAGCCCGATGAGCCCCAGCCGTTCAGGATGGATGATCTTCGGGTCGAAACCTGGGCCGGTGTCGGAAACCTCGATAGAAACGCGCTCCCCGTCGAAATGTTTCGCGACCGATTGATCGGCACCCCCGGCATGGTGAAAGCCGTTGTTCAGCGCCTCCTGAATGAAGCGAAAGATGCAGATCTTGGCCGCTGGCGACAAGGGTGTGTGGCTCCCGGTCATGGACAGCATCACTTTGACGCCGGTCCGCTCTTCGTGCGCTCGCACGGCAAGCTCGAGGATTTCCGTCAACTCGGCATTCTCGACATGCGGCAGCATAAGACCCTTGCTGACATTCCTGATTTCTCGCATCGCATCGTCCAGATTCGCTTTGACCACCTGCAATTCCCGTGCGCGCGCCGCAGCCGGCGTGGCCGGATCGGTCAGCACGGGGCTGTCAATCCCCAGCGCAGCGAGGGCAACCAGTTGCGCCGGCCCGTCGTGCAGGTCCGCGCCGATTCGCCTGAGGTGACGTTCGTTAAGTGCCGTGGCGCGCTGCGAAGCACGTTGCACCCGCAGCCTCAACATTCTGTTTTGAGCGACCAGATCGGAAAGTTCGGCAATACGCTGCTTCAAGGAGCGGCTCTGGGAACGAATCGTGCGGCTGCCACGAAAAACGATTACCGAAAGCCCGAGGAAAAAAACCGCGGTGACTGCTGCGACATCGAACCAGGTCCGAACGAGTGCCTGCCGGAGATCCTTTTCAAAATCGGTGGCGATCTCGTCGAATTCCAAAACAGCCACGACTTCGCCCGACCACGGCTGAAGCATCGGATTATAGATTTCAAGAAGATGCAGGCTACTGTCCCTCTCAGCCTGGTTATCATAGTCCCAGTCCAATTCAGCAACCATGTCGCCGGCGAATGCGGCCCGGAGATTGTCGCTGAGTGGAAGGCGCTTCCCGACCAAATTTTTATTGGTTGAATAGAGGATGGTGCCATCGCGGCGCCAGAGCTTGAACGATTCGAGCCTTGTGCCGAGTGCGCCTTGTCCCAGCGTTTCATCCAGCGCGTGCGCAACGCTCTCGTCCAGCATCTCGCTCCTGCGCATGTCGGGAAGCAGCGGCGCGATGACGCTGTCGACGTAAAGAGCGGTAGAGGCGGCCGAGTTCCGGGTGACCGCGGCTTCAATCTGGCTTGTCACGGACATTCCCACCACGATCATCGCCGACAGCGAGAACAGCCCGCCGGCGAGCAGAAACTGAGTGGCCAGCGACAGTGCATTCCACCGATCGAGCAATCTTGTCGGTCTGTATGGCGCCATATCTCCACCGGCCCGGTCGGCGGCGCGTCGCGCCAGCGGCACGATTCGAGAGAACCAGCCAATCTGTCGTCGAACGACGCTAAATGACGCCATCTTTGATCTGCACCGATCAATAACAAGGGAACTTAGGGCTTGCGGGCTGGACGAAAACCGCGACCTTGCGATTTTTTGCGCAAGCGCCACTGCCATGGTTGAGCGAGGCAGCAAATATGACTCCTCAACCACGTGCTGCCGGCACCGGTCGCCCCTGGCAGCGCGACGGAAGGTGCGGCGTCTTTCACTTCCGGTCGCGCAATGCTCTCACCGCTTGCGTAAGGGTCACCCGATCGTTGCCGTTCTTTTTGATCAGCCTGCTGACCTGGCTGGGCGAAACGCCATTTTCTCGCGCGAAATGCTCCACCTCGTAATACTGGTCCACCGAAAGGCGGTCGAGAAACGATCGATCTTTGTTGTTGTCGTCCATTTCCGTTTTCCCACTAAAGCTCGTTTGAACATTGGACGCAAACGAGGGACCACCCGCCAAATCGAGGAATGGCGGGTGGTCCCTTATCGGCGCAGGAAGGGACTTAGCTGCGCAGATATCTTCGTCCATCAGCCACATCGTTAAGTCGGTCGTTCATCAGCTGACGACTATTCCAATTGCCAGGAAGGCAATGGAGACAGCGAAGACCGGTGCAAGTAGCCAGCGGGCTTGGTGAACACTATTCTCCAACGATTCCTCCCGTGACGCACGGCGAGCAACGAGTGCTGGCAGTCGTGGTTCCGGGCCACACGCCATCGTCGCCCTTTGCGCACGACAATTCAGACTTAGGTCCATCGGCACGGCGTCTCTGGTAGGACCGATGCCCAGCCGCGGAACGTTTGCAGCTGTCTCGTTGTTGAAGGTGAGCTTGGCGCGACGAAGATGCGTCCCAGCGCAAGACAGCTCATCAGGAAGGAAAAACTTATGAGAATGCATCTTTCCACTGCAGCCGCAGGATTTCTGCTGCTGGCAAGTGTCGGCGCCGTGGCTGCCCAGGACGTGATCATCCAGCCCGAACAGGAGACCGTCATCAGGGAGTATGTGAAAAAGCAGCCGCTCGCCTCGGTGAACCTGCTTGGCGTGGAGCTCAATATCGGCTCGGCGCTGCCCGAGACGGTCGAGCTTCATGAAGTTCCCGACGTCCAATATCGCTACGTCGTCGTCGACAATCGGACCGTTCTTGTCGATCCAGGCACACGCAGGATCGTTAAAATCATCGATTGACTGAAATAGCCTGGGGAGGAGACGCCCGCCGCTTGGACGCGGCGGGCCGTCTTGCCGTTCCGCTGTCGGCTACGGTTCAAAGCGCCTACGGTTTCATAGCGCCCATGGTTCATAGCAATTGAAGCGTGCAGTCGGTGCGCCCCGAAACCCGCGGCATCGTCCTTTGGGCGCGACGCGTCAGACTTAGGTCCTAGGCAAAGGCCTGCCGAATCGGACCGAAGCCCAGCTAAGGAACGTCTTGCGGCTGCCTCAAGTTTGGGTAAGCAAGGCGCTGATGCCGTCCAGCGCAAATGGGCTTACAAGTCACAGACATAAAGGAGGCAGTTATGAGAATGCATCTTTCCACCGCAGCCGCGGGCCTTTTTCTGCTGGCCAGCGTTGGCGCTGTTGCCGCTCAGGACGTGATCATCGCGCCTGAACAGGAGACCGTGATCAGGGAATATGTGAAAAAGCAGCCGCTCGCATCCGTGGAACTCCCTGGGGTGGAACTCAATATCGGTTCAACGATACCCGAGACGGTCGAGCTTCACGAGGTTCCCGACGTCGAGTATCGCTACGTCGTCGTTGACAATCGCACCGTTCTTGTTGATCCGGGCACACGCAAGATCGTCAAGATCATTCAGTGACCTGAACGCGAGGGGATGAGACGCCCGCCGCTTCGAAACGAGCGGCAGGCGACTATGCGATGGGCAGTGTCAAAATGCGAACAATCAGCAGGCTTTTCGATTCCCGCGACCAGGCAGCGCGTGCCGTTGCCGCGCTTCAGGCGGCAGGAGTTTCTCAAGAACAGATCAGCGTCATCGGACCTTACGACGACGAAATCAGGGCTGTCCTGCGTGGTCCGGGCGGAGCGGCGCTTGGCGCGGCCGCTGGTCTGTTAATCGGCCTGGGTGCTTTTGAGGCCACGGGCATTGATCCTGTCGGAGCGGTGGCTGGCCTAACCCTCGTCGGTGGGGCCTGCGGCGGCCTTGCGGGTGGGCTTCTCCAGGCATCTGCCGATGTTGCCAAACAGCCGGGTGAGCCGAACGTTGAACAAGGCGTCATTTTTGTGATGGCGCAGGTCAATGAAAATCAGGCCGATACCGCACAGGCAGTGCTGGAAAATCCCGTCCGCGTAACGCAACTCGTGGCCACAGCCGGCTGAGATGCGTCGGATCGCGCCTGACTCCTTCCCGGCTTATCGTCCACGAATCGCATTCAGATCGATTTTCCCGCTGAGCCGTCAGTTTTCGCTCTGACGGTTCACGAGGCGGGAAGCGTCTGCTCGACCAGATTGACGTAGTAGCGCAGCACGGTCGGCACGATCTCGTCATTGAAGACGTAGCGGTCGCCGTGCAGGCCCCCGCCGGGCCCGACATCGCCGACGCCGATCCACGCGTAGCAGCCGCCTGCCTCGCGGATCATGAAGGCGAAATCCTCGCAGCCGAGGCTCGGGCTGAACTCGGTCGAGACGTTCTCGCTGCCGACGGTGGCGGCGGCTGCCGCGATGGCGCGGGCCGTGGCGTCAGCCGTGTTGATGAGCGGCGGATAGCCCTTCTTGTAGTCGAGCGTGGCCTTGAGCGCATGGGCTACGGCAATGCCGTGGGCGATCTCGCCGATCAGCTTCTCGCAATGATCGGAATGACCGGGCTCGAAAAACCGGCAGGTGCCTTGCAGCCAGACCTTGCCCGGCACGATGTTGCCGACATTGCCGCCGTGGATCTGGGTGAGGCTGACGACCAGCGCGGTTTGCGGATCGACCGAGCGGCTGACGATGCGCTGAACCGCCTGGACAAAGGCGCCCGCGGCCAGAATCGGGTCGTCGCCGAGCTGCGGCATGGCGGCATGCGCGCCAAAACCCTCGAAGGTCAGCTCGAAATTGTCGACGGCCGCCATCTGTGCTCCAGCGCGAGCGGCGATCGTCCCCTGCTCCAAGCCCGGCCAGTTGTGGACGGCATAGATCGCCTCGATCGGGAAACGCTCGAACAGGCCGTCTTCGATCATGCGCAGGCTGCCGCCTTCGTTTTCTTCGGCTGGCTGGAAGACCAAGTAGACGGTGCCGTCGAAGGCGCGGGATTGGCTGAGCAGTCTGGCCGCGCCGAGCAGCATGGCGGTGTGGCCGTCATGGCCGCAGGCGTGCATCACGCTCTCGTTCCTGGACGCATAGGGCAAGCCGGTCCTTTCTGCGACCGGAAGCGCGTCCAGCTCGGCGCGAAGGCCGATGGCGCGTGTGCCCGTGCCGCTGCGCAGGACGCCGACGACCCCGGTGCCGCCGATCCCCTCATGCACCTCGTCGAGGCCGAAGGCGCGCAGTTTCTCGGCAATGAAACGCGCCGTTTCGTATTCCTTGAATCCGAGTTCGGGATTGCAATGGATGTGGTGCCGCCAGGCTATGACCTCTGGAGTCAGAGCGGCGATCGGGTCATTATGCAGCATGATGCTCTCCTTCCAAGCCGCAAAGGGCGGTTTGGATCGCGATTAGAAGGTCGCACAACAGGCGTCTTGAACCAGATTGACCGCTGCAGGGACAAAAGCCGTGGACGCGACAGAGACCAGGAAATACTGGCGCCATCCCTGCTTCCCTGAGCTTGGCCTGTTCAAGGCGCGCTTCACGCAGCATCGCTACGAACTGCACACGCACCCAACCTATGTGATCGCGCTGATCACGGCTGGCTGCGAACGCATCCGCATCGGGCGCCACAAAATAGTCGCTCCGGCAGGCACCATTGCTGTCGTCAATCCCGAGGAGTGGCATGACGGGGAACAAGGTGCGGATGAAGGCTGGGCCTACCGGACGTTTTATCCCCCGGTGCCGCTGATGGCGGGCCTCGCCCACGAGCTGGGCAGGGCTGACGCTCCGGTCTTCTCACGTCGGAATATCGAAGACAGCGATCTCGCCGCAGCGTTGATGGCAGCGCACCAGAGCTCGATCTCACCGGACGCGACGCAAGCCGAGACGTCGCTGCTCGTCGCCTTGAGACATCTCATCGTTCGGCATGGCGATTGCAGCGGGCGGGTAGAGGAGATCGAAGGCTCGGGATCGCGACGGAGGTTCTCGCTCTACGAGGAGCTTGTCGAAAGCGACCTTGACTCGCAGCTCGACCTGCAGCGGCTTGCCGACGCCGCGTCCGTCACCCGATTTCAGGTCATCCGGGATTTCAAGAAGGCGATTGGCCTGACGCCTGCAGCCTATATCCGCGACCGGAGACTGCGTCGCGCCAGCTCCTTGATCGAACAGGGGCTCGGCCTCGCCGAGGCCGCCATTGCGTCAGGTTTCGCCGACCAGAGCCATCTTTCCCGTGCGTTCCGGACCATGCATGGCATGACGCCGGGCATGTTCAGGAGAGGCAAAGCTCCCGAACCAAAACGAGTTCACATCGAAATGAAATGATCGGGCAGTGGCCGGACCACCAATGTCGGCGCCGATTCCCGACGCAAGCTTGCGTTGTCATTTCGCCGCCGCCTCCACCCGGTCCGCAGCGGCGGCCAGCACGGCGCGGTCGCCCTCCTCGTATAAGCGATGGATCGAGATGGCGCTGACGCGCCAGCCTTCGGGCGTCCGCACCAGCCGGTGCAGATAGCTGGCGCCGACCGTCCAGAACCGCGTGTCGATCCAATGGGTAGCGCGAACATGGCTGCGCGCGACCGCGTCGTTGCCCGCGCCTTCGACAACGATGTTGGTGATAAGGTGCTGGGTGGCGTCGAAGCCCGGTAGCAGGCCTTGCCACTGAGCAATCAGCGCGTCGCGGTCGCTGGTCGCGACCTCGCCACCGAAAAGGCTGGTATAGTCGGTCGTGACGCGGGTCGTGAAATAGGATTTTACCCGATCCCATTCGCGCAAATCGGCATAGAGGCCGATCCCCGCCACCGCCTCGGCCATGGCGGTCTTGTCTTCGCTCGTCAGCGCAGCCGTGGACTGCATGGTGCTCAAGGCGGGCAGAGCGGCAAGCGTCGCGGCAAGAACTGCCGAGGCCGAAACAAACCGGCGGGTGACGGGGCTCATTGTCCCGCCTCCCCTGCACTGCCCAGCGTGGCGCGGAAATGCGCGGCAACGGCGTCGCTCGCCGACTTCACCGGCGCAGCGCGGTCGTAGAAGTCGAACTGGGTGACGTTGTCGAGCCACAGCTCCATCCAGGCGCCGGTCACGACCAGCGCGGGTCGAGGTCTCGCCAGGTCAGATCCTCGGGCAGATAGAGATCGCCGACGATCTGCTCACCGTGCGAGGCGAAAGCAACGCGCTCGACGCGCGATGCGGCAAAGGCGCTTGAGTCGAGGGCGCTTGAGCCGAGGGCTGCGGCGGTTGCCGTGGCCAGCGTCAGGATTTTCAACATCGTAAATCTCCTTTGGCCTGGAGCGAAAGCGCGGCGCGACGGATTAAGGCCGCCGTCTCAGCGGTCATCCGCCAGTCGGCCGGGCAGTGGCTTCAGCTTGTAGTGCGTCCAGTAGAAGGTGTCCGACTGGTACATGTCGGTCAAGAAATTCTGCGCCTCGGTGATCTTGCCGTCCTTGATGCGAAACATCAGGGCGAAAAGCTGGTCGATCTCGGGACCCGAGCCGACGTTGGACCAGCCGCGATGGATGTCGACGACGAGATCGCCCTGCGCCTGGAAGAAGATCGGCTCAGCCCTGAATTTGCCGTCGGCCAGGCCACGGAAGAAGGCGACCACTTCCTCCGGCCCGCGCTTGTCGCCGGCTAGCGGATGGTGGCCGGGAATGCGCCACACGATGTCGGCCGCCAGGAAGGGCCGAACCGCCTCCGGGTTCCCGGTCGCATAGGCTGCGTAATAGTCCTTGATCAACTGGATGTTGCGGTCTTCCTGCGGGCCGCCGTTGGCGGGGGCGGCGGACACCGCCAGGAGAGCGCCGGCGGCGAGCGAAGCGAGCCTGGTCATCGGTCCTGTCTCCTTGCCTTTCGGGCCGTCGCGACAGCGAAGCCCGTTCGTCGGGCCAACATGACGCTTTTGGTTCACCGGAAAAACCCGTAGAGTCCGACAAGGCTATTTGGAATATCCTCACAATGCGACTCGACCAGTTCAGCGGCATCGTCGCCTTCGTGAAGGTCGCGGAGGCAAAAAGCTTCACCCGCGCCGCCGCCGAACTCGGCGTCGCCCCGGCCTCGCTCAGCGAGGCGGTCAAGGGCCTCGAGGAGCGTCTCGGGGTGCGGCTCCTCAACCGCACGACCCGCAGCGTCGGCCTGACCGAAGCCGGCGCCCACTATTTCGACCAGGTGCGCCCAGCGACCGAGGAGATCCGGGCGGCAGGCGCGGCACTGCGCGAGACCCGCGACCGCCCCGCCGGCACGCTGCGCCTGAGCCTGCCGTGGATCGCCGCGCCGCTGCTGATCGAGCCGCTGATGGGGCCGTTCATGGATGCCTACCCCGACGTGCGGCTTAGCCTGATTTTCGACGACAATTTCGTCGATATCGCCGCGCAGGGCTTCGATGCCGGCCTGCGGATCGGCGAGCTTCTCGAGAAGTATATGATCGGCGCGCGTCTGGGCGGGCCGTTGCAGACGGTCGTGTTGGGCAGCCCCGACTACCTCGCGCGTAACGGCTCGCCAAATCGACCCGCCGACCTCGCCGCCCACCGCTGCATCGCCTTCGCCTTCACCCGCACCCGCGCCATCTCGCCCTGGGAGTTTGTTGTCGATGGACGCCAGGTCGAGTTCACGCCCGACGCACGTCTGGTCGTGAACACGCTGCCGCTCTGCATCACCGCCGCCGCGCAAGGGCTTGGCCTGGCCTTTGCCGTCGAAGGCCTCGCTGCGCCGCTTCTCGCCTCAGGCGCGCTGGTCAAGGTGCTGGAGCCTTTCTGTCCCACCTACGAACCGCTCCACCTCTATTATCCCAGCCGTCGCCTCGTCCCGCCAAAGCTGCGGGCGTTCATCGATTTCGTCCGCGCCAACGCCCAAAATTTGCGGATCTGATGCGCCGCCGCGAAACCAGCCATGACGCATATCGGCGAGCCGGTCCGGCTCACCCCAGGCGCCGACCATCTGCCGGGTGGCGGCGTTGGGGCAGTTGAAGGCATTGATTGGCCGCATTGCGAACGGCAACGACCCGTCGACCGTTGAGCCAAGAGTTCCGGCTTTCGCGGCACGGAGCCCGATGCTAAGGGCTGCAAATCTTGAATCAGCAACGGATCGCCCTGTGACCGACACCGAACGCCCTCGCCTGCCGCTGATCGAAATCTGCGTCGAAGGCATAGATGGCCTGCTCGCCGCGCAAGCCGCCGGTGCCGACCGGGTCGAGCTCTGCGCCAGCCTCGTCGAGGGCGGCGTCACACCGAGTTTTGGCATGGTGCGCGCAGCTCTCGAACTGGCGACGATCCCATTCCACGTCATCGTGCGGCCGCGCGGCGGCGATTTTCTCTACAGCGACGCCGAGTACCGTTCGATGCTCGCCGATGTGAGCGCGCTGCGCGAGCTTGGCGTCGCCGGTGTCGTCGTCGGCTGCCTGAATGCCGACGGTACCATCGATGAAAAGCGGATGAGCGAATTTGTGCAGGCGGCAGGGCATTTGAACGTCACCTGCCACCGTGCCTTCGACATGACACGCGATCCGGCCGATGCGCTGGAAGCGCTGGTCCGCAGCAAGGTCGGCCGCGTGCTGACCAGCGGCCAGCGCGACACCGCTTTGGAGGGCGCGGCCCTGCTGGCGGACCTCGTCCGACAGGCGGGGAAGCGCATCATCATCCTCGGCTGCGGCGGGCTCGACCCGAACAACATCGCCGAGGTGCGGGAAAGAACCGGACTGACCGAAATGCATTTCGCCGCACTCAAGGACGTGCCGAGTGCCATGCGCTACCGCAATCCGCGGGTTGGCATGGGCGGCACCGACCTCGACCGCGAGTACCGCAACACGGTGACCGACGCGGCGCTGGTGGCGGCGACGATTGCGGCGGCGAGAGCATGATCACGAAGGAAGAAAACAAACGGGCACGCCTGCCGATCGACCGGGTTTCGCCGCAGGACGAGACGGCCATCCTCGCCCTCAACAACGAACACGCGGCCGAGTTGTCGTGGCTTGAGCCAGGACGCCTGTCCTTCCTGCTCGGCGAGGCGTTCTATGCGCGCCGCATCGGCGCGCTCGAAGCCTTCATCATGACCTTCGACCAGGACGCCCGCTACGACAGCCCGAACTTCCTGTGGTTCCGCGAGCGCTATCCGCGCTTCGTCTATGTCGACCGCGTCGTCGTTGCGCAAGAAGCGCGTGGCCGCGGCCATGCCCGGCGGCTCTATGAGGATCTGTTCGACCATGCATTGCGTGCCAGCCAGACCATCGTCACCTGCGAGGTGAATGCCGAGCCGCCCAACCCGGCTTCGGATGCCTTTCACGCCGCGCTCGGCTTCGTCGAGGTCGGTGACGCGGTGATCCACGGCGGCAAGAAGGCGGTGCGCTACTATACCAGGCAGGTAGGGGAGTAGGGCAGTATGGGAGTAGGGAAAGGAAAAATCGTCTAGGCCGGCGAGCAGCGTAACCCACTGCCATACTGCCATACTCCCCTACTCCCCTCCTTCAGGCATTGGCGGCGGCCACTGCGCGCTTGGCCATCACCACGATCAGATTGGCCCGGTAATCGGCCGAGGCGTGGATGTCGCTCATCAAATCATTCGCCGGCACTTTCACTCCGTTGAGGGCGGCGGCGTCGAAATTCGTGGCAAGCGCCGCCTCGATTTCCGTCGAACGAAAGACGCCGCTGTCGCCGGCCCCGGTGACGGCAACGCGGACTCCGTCCGCACCGTTGGCCACGAACACACCGACGATCGCATAGCGCGATGCCGGGTTGCGGAACTTTTCATAGGCCGCCTTGGTCGGCGCGGTGAAGGTCACCGCGGTGACGATCTCGCCGTCCTCCAGCGCCGTTTCGAACAGCCCCGTGAAGAATGCGTCGGCGGCGATCTCGCGCTTGTTGGTGATGATGGTGGCGTCGAGGGCCAGAAGTGCCGCCGGATAATCGGCGGCGGGGTCGTTGTTGGCGATCGAGCCGCCGATTGTGCCCTTGTAGCGCACCGCCGGATCGCCGATCCGGGACGCCATATGGGCGAGCGCCGGACACGCCTTGTTCAGCTTCTCGTCGCTGGCGACATCGTGATGCGTGGTGGCGGCGCCGATGGTGATGGTGGAGCCCGCCACCTCAATGCCTTTCAATTCCTCGATGTGCGAAAGATCGACGAGATCGGACGGTGCGGCAAGCCGCGTCTTCATCGCCGGGATCAGTGTCATGCCGCCCGACAAAAGCTTTGCATCGCCGGTCTCGAGCAGCTTGACGGCCTCGGCGACGGAGGCGGCTCGGTGGTAGTTGACTGAGTACATGGGATTCTCCCGTGCGAGATAGTGAATAGTGAATAGTGAATAGTGAATAGTAGTTAGTAGTTAGTAGTTAGTAGTGAGGTGCCGCCTTAGCGAAGCGCTTTTCTATTCACTATTCACTATTCACTATTCACTACTCACTCCTTTCAGTGTTTCGTTGTCGCCCGGATCGCTGCCCACACCGTGGACGGCGATGCCGGCATGGCGATATCGGTGATGCCGATGGCGTCGGTGATGGCGTTGATCACGGCCGGCGGTGAGCCGATGGCGCCGGCCTCGCCACAGCCCTTGATGCCGAGCGGATTGCCCGGGCACGGCGTGTTCGAGGTCGAGACCTTGAACGACGGCAGGTCGTCGGCGCGCGGCATGGCGTAGTCCATGTAGCTCGCCGTCAAAAGCTGACCGCTGGCATCGTAGCGTGTGCCCTCTAGCAAGGCCTGGCCGATTCCCTGGGCGACGCCGCCATGCACCTGGCCTTCGACGATCATCGGGTTGATGATGTTGCCGAAATCGTCGGCCGCGACGAACTGGACGACCTCGGTCACGCCGGTCTCGGGATCGATCTCGACCTCGCAGAGATAGCAGCCGGCCGGGAAGGTGAAGTTCGACGGATCGTAGAATGAGGTCTCCTTCAACCCCGGCTCCATGCCGCCAGGCAGGTTGTGGGCGGTGTAGGCAGCAAGCGCCATCTGGAACCACGGCACTTGTTTGTCGGTGCCGGCGACCTTCAAGGCGCCGTTTTCGATGACGATGTCGCCCTCGTCGGCCTCGAGCAGATGGGCGGCGATCTTCTTGGCCTTGGCCTCGACCTTGTCGAGCGCCTTGACAACGGCCGACATGCCGACGGCGCCCGAGCGCGAGCCGTAGGTGCCCATGCCCATCTGCACCTTGTCGGTATCGCCATGGACGATGGAGACGCTGTCGATCGGCACGCCGAAGCGCTGGTTGACCAGTTGTGCGAAAGTCGTCTCATGGCCCTGGCCGTGGCTGTGCGAGCCGGTCAGCACCTCGATGGTTCCAGCGGCGTTGACGCGCACCTCGGCACTTTCCCAAAGGCCGACACCCGCTCCAAGACTGCCGACTGCCGCCGACGGCGCCAGTCCGCAGGCCTCGATATAGCAGCTCATGCCGATGCCGCGCAGCTTGCCTCTGTTGGCGGCGTCGGCCTTGCGCTGGGCAAAACCGGCATAATCGGCAGCGGCCATCGCCGCGTCCAGCGAAGCGGCATAATCGCCGGCATCATAGTTCATGATGACCGGTGTCTGGTGCGGGAACGCGGTGATGAAGTTCTTTCGGCGAAGTTCCGCCGGAGACACGCCCAGCTCGCGTGCGGCGGTCTCCATGGTGCGTTCGAGCAGATAGGTGGCCTCCGGCCGCCCTGCCCCGCGATAGGCGTCGACCGGCGCGGTGTTGGTGTAGACGGCGCGCACATTGGCGTGGATCGCCGGGATGTCGTACTGGCCCGACAACAGCGTCGCGTAGAGATAGGTCGGCACGCAGGACGAGAACAGCGACATGTAAGCGCCGAGATTGGCGATGGTGTCGACCTTCAGCCCGGTGATCCTGTTGTCCTTGTCGAACGCCATTTCGACCGTCGAGACATGGTCGCGGCCATGGGCGTCGGTTAGAAAGCTCTCGGTGCGGTCGGCCACCCATTTGACCGGCACGCCGGTCTTCTTCGAGGCCCACAGGCAGATGATTTCTTCCGGGTAGATGTAGATCTTCGAACCGAAGCCGCCGCCGACATCCGGCGCGATGACGCGCAGCTTGTTTTCCGGCGCGACATTGTAGAAGGCGCTCATCACCAGGCGCGCGAGATGCGGGTTCTGCGAGGTCGTCCAGCAGGTATAGTGATCCTCGGCCTTGTCGTAGTGACCAAGCGCTGCGCGCGGCTCCATGGCGTTGGGCACCAGCCGGTTGTTGACGATCTTCATGCGGGTGATGTGGGCAGCCGCCTTGATTGCCGCGTTGGTCGCCGCGCTGTCGCCGAGCTCCCAGTCGAAAATCAGATTGCCGTCGGCTTCCGGATGGATCTGTGGCGCACTCCTTTCGAGCGCCTTCGGAGCGTCGACGACCGCCTTCAGTTCCTCGTAGGCGATGTCGACCGCCTCGGCAGCGTCGCGCGCCTGGCCCTTGGTCTCGGCAACCACGACGACCACCGCGTCGCCGACATAGCGGACCCTGTCGAAGGCCAGCGGCGACCACGCCCCCATCTTCATCGGCGAGCCGTTCTTTGAATGGATCATCCAGCCGCAGATGAGATTGCCGATGCCGTCGGCCTTGAGCTCCTTGCCGGTCAGCACGCCGATGACACCCGGCATGGCCTGGGCTTTTTTGACATCGATCTTCTTGATCTCAGCATGCGCGTGCGGGCTGCGCACGAAGGCCGCATGCTTCATGCCGGGAACCACCATGTCGTCGACATAGCGCCCGGCGCCGGTAATGAACCGCTTGTCTTCCTTGCGCGCTACACGAGCGCCAACACCTTCAATGCCCATCGCAGAAATTCCTCCCGAATTGCTGAAGTGAATGGTGAAGTGGTGAATGGTTGAAGCGTCGAGAAGGTCAGCCAGATCGCACTATTCACCATTCACTATTCACTATTCCCCTCATGCAGCTTGCCTGGCCTTGCCCTTCGAAGACATCGTCTCCGATGCGGCGAGGATCGCCTTCACGATGTTGTGGTAGCCGGTGCAGCGGCAGATATTGCCTTCGAGTTCGGCCCGCACCGTGGCCTCGTCGAGGCCTTCGGGATGGCGGTTGACCATGTCGGTCGCCGTCATGATCATGCCGGGCGTGCAGAAACCGCATTGCAGCCCGTGATGCTCCTTGAACGCCGCCTGCATCGGATGCAGGTCGGCGCCGTCCGCCAGACCTTCGATGGTTACAACGCTCGACCCGGAGGCTTGCACCGCAAGCATCGTGCAGGATTTTACCGCCTTGCCGTCGACATGGATCACACAGGCGCCGCATTGCGAGGTGTCGCAGCCGACATGCGTCCCGGTCAGGCCGAGATTCTCCCTCAAGAAATGAACCAGAAGCGTACGGTCTTCGGCAGTGCCGCTGACCCGCTTTCCGTTCACCGTCAATGATATCTCCGACATGAAACCTCCCTGGGTGCTACCTTGGTCGTTTTTGGCGTCGGTGGTGCCCGAGCCCTCCATCTGTCCGCTATTCTTATACCGCAAAGAGCACGGGAAATAGTGCCGCGGAATGCCGAGATTGCGAGAATGCAGTTCGGCCGAAAATCCGCCTATTGTACTTTCGGTCACGCAAAGACAGGCAAACGGCCGAGCGAAGCGAAACCATGGTCGCCTGGCAATGCCACCTTGCGGCCATCAGCGGCAATGGTGCTGGCCAGGCCGATTTCAGCCGATGCCGTGCTTTCTGAGAACCTCCTGCTCGTCGCCTGACACCCAGCCGAATATTTTAGGCTCTCCGGCCAGTTTCTGCACGAGGTAGTGGACGTCGAAATCGATCGTGACGTCGGTTTGGCCTTTGCGCGCAAAGATCGACGTCCAGGCGACGTGGGCAACGCAATGATGCTCGTCTATCGGCGAAATGCCAACATCGCGTATTCGCATCTCCTTGGTGCCGATCGCTCGATAGCGAGCATAGCCTTGTTCCATAGCCTGCTTGAGCTGGTCGTCGTTCTTCCCGATCATGACGCCGGCAGGCGACGCCGCAATGAAGGCGGAAGCATAGACCGACGTGACTTCGTCCATGTCGGCATCACCGGCGAGGGATTTCCGGAAAAGCCGCTCGTAGCGTTCGAATAGCTTCCTGACCTGGGCGTCCATGGATAACTCCCTTCCGCTGTGGTTTTGGATCTGACGTTTCTGAGCGCCGATGCTGTCAAAAACAGCAGAAAATTCAATTCCGTCATGTTGGCTCATTGCCAAAGTAGCACTTGAAGACAACAATGGTTTCGACGCCGGCGCGACAGGAGCACAAAAAAACAGCCGCGCACAAAAAGAGCGTCGGAGGAAATAGAGGAGGAAGCCGCTGGCCAGTTCACGGACGCGCTATGCATGCGGCCTATCGGTTCTCACCACCGACGAACCCGACGCGGATGCGTTCGCGCGGGCGGTGGCAGTGGAAGCCGCGGCCATCGACGCTGGATTTGCCCTGCTGTTTTTCTCGCAAAGCCTGCTTGAGGCCGTCGCCCTTTCGGAAGCGCTGAACAACCACGCGCCGGCGCTCCGCTATGCCGGCTGCTCGACGGCGGGCGAGATTACGCCCAAAGGCCTGGAGGACGGCCAGGTCATGGCCATGCTGCTTCCCTCCGCATCTTTTTCGGCAGCCAGCACCATGGTCGAAAATCTGTCGTCATCGAGCATGGACGGGATCACCGGCGAAGTCGAGGCGCTGAGGCGTTCGTTACGCGGCCGCGTCGGGCACGAGCGAGCCGACACCACTTTCGCGCTCTGCCTCATCGACGGGTTGTCCTATGCCGAGGAAGCGGTCACCTCCGCCATCCATTGGGGGCTCGACGATATTCCACTGATCGGCGGGTCGGCAGGCGATGATTTGAAGTTCGAGACGACGCGGCTGATCTCGAACGGCAAGGTTGCCTGCGACTGCGCCATCATCGTGCTGATCACCACGGAAATTCCTTTCCACGTGTTCAAGACCGACAATTTCGTCCCCACCGACGAGAAGCTGGTGGTGACCGCGTCCGATCCCGATCACCGCACCGTGCGCGAATTCAACGCCACCAATGCCGCCGAGGAATATGCCGCCTCGGTCGGCGTCATCCCGCAGATGCTGACGCCGCTGAGTTTCGCTTCGCACCCGGTGGTGGTGAAAGTCGGCGGCGAATTTTACTGCCGCTCGATCCAGAAGATGCACGCGGACGGCTCGCTGTCGTTCTTCTGCGCCATCGACGATGGCGTCGTCCTGTCCATCGCCCGACCCAAGAACATGGTTGAATCGACGCGTGCCGCCTTCAGGGATGTCGAGGAAAGGCTTGGCGGCATCGACATGATCCTCGCTTTTGACTGCGTGCTGCGCAGGCTCGATGCGCGCAACCGCCAGGTCTTTCGGGAGATTTCGGAACTCTACAAGGTCAACAACGTCATCGGCTTCGGCACCTATGGCGAGCAGTACCGGTCGATGCATCTGAACCAGACGTTCACCGGCATCGCCTTCGGAGAGCGGCAGGCGGCGGAGTAGGAGGTTTTATGCCGCTCAGGGACATCAACGACCTGGAGAAGCTGAAGAAGATCAACGCAGCCCTTGTCAGCCGCGTCGAGCGCTCGATGGATCAGCAAGGCAACGCGTTCTCGCTGTTCCAGACCGCGATTTCGCTCGAGAATAGAGTGCGTACGCGCACCGAGGAACTGCACTCGACACTGCGTAGATTGGAACAATCCAACATCGATTTGAGCGCGGCCAAGGAAAACGCCGAACTGGCGAACCTGTCCAAGACAAGGTTCCTGGCAGCCGCCAGTCACGACGTGTTGCAACCGCTGAACGCCGCGCATCTCTCCGTCTCGGCGCTGGCCGAAGTGCAGACCAGCGACGAAGGCAAAAAACTGGTCCGGCAGGTCGAGCGCTCGCTGGAGACGATGGAGGATCTGCTCCGCACCCTGCTCGATATCTCCAAGCTCGATGCCGGCGTCGTGCAGCCCGATATCGGCGACGTCAGCTTGGAGGTGCTGTTTTCGTCGCTGCGCTCGGATTTCCTGCCGGTCGCCGAGTTGAAGGGCCTGACGCTGAAATTCCGGCCGGTCAACGCCGTCGTGCGCTCGGACCGCACCTTGCTGCGCCGCATCCTGCAGAATATCCTTTCCAACGCTCTGCGCTACACCCGCTCCGGCGGCGTGCTGGTCGGCACCAGGCATCGCGGCGACACGATCCGCATCGATGTCGCCGATACCGGCTGCGGCATCCCCGACGACCAGCGCGAGGCGGTGTTCGAGGAGTTCCACCGCGGCACGTTCCCGACCGATGCCGGGCTAGCCGGCGGTGGGCTGGGACTGGGCCTGGCCATCGTGCGCCGCATCGCCGCCGCACTCGGCCATCCCGTGACGTTTTCGTCGAAAGTCGGGCACGGCACGATTTTCCACATCGACGTTCCGGTCGGGATCGGCGCCAGCGTCGATGCCATTGCAAGCAGCGCCGACATGGAGCGGCCGCGCGGCTACGGTCTGTTCGGCACAAAGGTGCTGCTGGTCGAGAACGACGTCGAGGTGCTGCAGGCGATGACATCCCTGCTCGAGCGCTGGCAATGCCTGGTGCGCCCCGCCACCTCGACCGATGCCGCGCTCGAGATGCTCGGCGATACGGACTGGGTGCCGGACATCGTCATCGCCGACCAGCATCTCGACGGCGGCGACCTCGGCACCACGACCATCGCCGAGGTCCGCGATTATCTCGGCCGCGCCGTGCCGGCACTGATCGTCACCGCCGACGGTTCGGAGACCGTCGCCAAAGCCGCCCGCGCCGCCGGCATCGAGCTGATGCGCAAGCCGCTGAAACCGGCGCAACTGCGCGCCCTGCTGGCGCATCTCTTGGCTTGATCCCAAAGACATTGGCAGAAGACCGCGACAAGAAAATGGTGCGCTGTCACCGTGATTTCCGTCCCTGGACGGAGAAGGTAAGTTCTCGGTGACGGTTTATTCACCCTGACGGGTACGCCTAAAACCCCGCCTGGCCGCGAAACAGCTCGGCGCTGTCGAGCTTCGAAACCTCGATGACGGCTTGCGTGCGGCTGTAGACGTTGAGCTTGCGCAGGATCTCGGAGACATGCGCCTTGACGGTGGTTTCGCCGACCTGCAGCTCGTAGGCGATCTGCTTGTTGAGCAGGCCCTGGCGCAGCATCTGCAGCACCCGCAATTGCTGCGGCGTCAGTTTGGCAAGCCGCTGCACCATCTCGGCGCGGTCGGTACTGTCGGCGTCCGGCGGCTGGCCCTCATAGGTTTCGGGCACGTAGATCGAGCCTTCCATCACCGAGCGGATGGCGGCGGCCAGGTCGCTCTTGCGCGCCGATTTCGGGATGAAGCCGGCAGCACCATAGGACAGCGCCTCGGAAATGATCTTGGGCTCCTCATGCCCCGAAACGATGACCACCGGCAGGCGCGGATAGCGGGTCCGAAGCTGCAGCAGTCCGTCGAAGCCATGCACGTCGGGCATGCTGAGGTCGAGCAGCGCCAGATCGAACGGCTTGGCGTCCGCCAGGAGCTCGAACGCCTCGGTGATCGAACGCGCCTCGACAGTGTCGACGTCCGGATAGGCCATCTGCACAGCGCTATGTAGCGCCTCGCGAAACAGCGGGTGGTCGTCGATGATCAGAAACCGGGCGCGATCGTTGACTGCGGTCATGGCGTTCGTTTCAGTTCAGGGCAGGATAGAATAGCCCAGTGACCATGGCCAGATTATTGGCAAATAGTACATCGCCACCCTTGCCGAAGGGCGGAGAGACTGTTTCGAAATTCGCTCTGGCGAGTCATATGGTGGTGGTTTCGAGAACCGGCGCGCAGCGGACATTTGGGTCCGTGAGCACCGGAAGCGCAGAAAACGCCATCAGATGGCCGCCAGAGTAGAATTTCCAAACGGTCTCTCAGATGGCAATTTCCGGACCATCATGCCTTGCCCGGTCGTCCAAATCGGCCGAATGTGCAGGGATGAGCGACCTCGTCCTGCATAACTACTACCGCTCCTCCACCTCCTACCGGGTGCGGATCGCACTGGAGATGAAGGGCCTGACCTACCAATATGTGCCGCATCATCTGCGCCACGGCGAGCATCTGGAGCCCGCCTATCTCTCGGTCAATCCGCAAGGACTGGTGCCGGCGCTGATCCTGGGCGATGGCACGCTGCTGACGCAATCGCTGGCGATTATTGAATTTCTCGACGAGACCAGGCCCGAACCGCCGCTTTTGCCGCAGGACGCGCCTGGCCGTGCCCGCGTCAGGATGCTGGCGCAGATGATCGCCTGCGACATCCATCCGGTGAACAACCTGCGCGTGCTGACCTCGCTGCGCACGCTGTTCGGCGCCGGCGACGAGGACGTCGCCAACTGGTTCCGGCACTGGGTGAACGAAGGTTTCCAGCCGCTTGAAAAGATTCTGGATTCCTCGGCCGATACCGGGACCTTCTGCCATGGCGACACGCCGGGGCTGGCCGACATCTGCCTGGCCGCGCAGGTCACCAGCAACGCCCGTTTCGGCGTCGACATAGCGCCCTACCCGACGGTCACACGCATCCACGCCGCCTGCATGGCGCTGCCGGCCTTCCAGAAGGCCGCGCCGGAGAACCAGATCGATGCCGAATAGCAGCGCTATCCAATTATGAGGAATTGACGATGAAAGCCGTTGTCTTCGAAAAATTCGGCGAGGTGCCGATGATCCAGACTGTTGCCGATCCGGAGCCGGCACTGGGCGGCGTTGTCATCAAGGTCGAGGCGACCGGGCTCTGCCGCAGCGACTGGCATGGCTGGATGGGCCATGACGACGGCATCCGTCTGCCGCATGTGCCGGGCCACGAGCTTGCCGGCGTCGTGGTGGCCGCCGGCAGCCAGGTGACCCGCTGGAAGACCGGCGAGCGCGTCACCGTGCCGTTCGCCGTCGGCTGCGGCCGTTGCTTCGAATGCAGCTCCGGCAACCATCAGGTCTGCGAGCACCAGACCCAGCCCGGCTTCACCGGCTGGGGCTCGTTCGCCGAATATGTCGCCATCGACCATGCCGACACCAATCTGGTCCGCTTGCCGGACGAGATGGAATTCGCCACCGCCGCCAGCCTTGGCTGCCGCTTCGTCACCTCGTTCCGCGCCATTGTCGACCAGGGCCGGGTGACACCGGGCGAATGGGTGGCCGTGCATGGCTGCGGCGGCGTCGGCCTGTCGGCGATCATGATCGCCAGCGCCATGGGCGCCAACGTGATCGCCATCGACCTGACCGACGAGAAGCTGGACTTCGCCAAAAAAATCGGCGCGGTGGCGACGATCAATGCCGCCAGGACGCCGAACGTGGTCAAGGCGGTCAAGCAGATCACCAATGGCGGCGCGCACATGTCGATGGACGCGCTCGGCCATCCGACGACCTCGTTCAACTCGATCGCGAACCTGCGCCGGCGCGGCCGCCATGTGCAGGTCGGGCTGATGCTCGGCGATCATGCCAGGCCGCAGATCCCGATGGACAAGGTGATCGCCTTCGAGCTCGAAATCCGCGGCAGCCACGGCATGCAAGCCTACCGCTACCAGGCGATGATGGAGATGATCCGCACCGGCAAGCTGAAACCCGAATTGCTGGTCGGCAAGCGGATCAGCCTCGATGAGGCGCCCGCGGCCTTGATGGCGATGGGCGGCTTCGAAGGCATCGGCATCGGCGTGGTGACGAAGTTCTAGCCGTGCGGCTCCCCGTTCTCCCCTTGTGAGGGCTTTGCACAGAAGAACAAGGTTCCGTCTTCGATTCTGGTTTGTTCGCGTCTGATTCTGAGACGTCTCGTGAACAGAATCTCTGTGCAAAACCCTCCTTGTGGGAGAAGGTGGCCGCGAAGCGGCCGGATGAGGGGTGCTCCAGCTTGGCACCAACAGCACTCCGGCCAGCACCCCTCTTCCGTCTTGGCGCTGCGCGCCAATCCACCTTCTCCCACAAGGGGAGAAGGAAGAAGGGCCGGCGCCTACCGCGCATATTTCTTCGCACCGACCACGCAAAGCACGACGGCGGCGGTGACGGCGATCATGGCGGGGCTTACCTGCTCGTGCAGCAGCATTGCCGCCAGGCCGAGGCCGAAGAAAGGCTGCAGAAGCTGCAACTGCCCGACCGCGGCGATGCCGCCTTGCGCCAGCCCGCGATACCAGAACACGAAACCAATCAGCATGCTGAACAGCGAGACATAGGCCAGGCCGATCCAGGCGGCCTTGCCGACGTTTTCGAGCGACGGTGGCATGGTGATGAGCGTCAGCGCCAGCATGACCGGCAGCGACACCACCAGCGCCCATGAGATCACCTGCCAGCCGCCAAGTTTGCGCGACAGCGTGGCGCCTTCCGCATAGCCCAGTCCGCACACGATGATTGCCGCCAGCATCAGCATGTCGCCAAGCGGCGAGGCCGAGACACTTTGGGTCACCGCAAATCCGGCAACCAGGGCGCTGCCAAGACATGAAAACAGCCAGAAGGCCGGTTTGGGGCGATCGCCGCCGCGAATGACGCCGAAGATCGCGGTCGCCAACGGCAACAGGCCGATGAAGATGATGGAATGGGCCGAGGTGACGTGCTTGAGCGCCAGCGCGGTCAGCAGCGGAAAGCCGACCACGACGCCGAGCGCGACGATGGCCAGCGACAACAGATCCTGCCGTTCCGGACGCTTCTGGCGAAAGACGAGCAGAAGCGCCAGGCCGAGGATGCCTGCCGTGGCAGCGCGGGCGACGGTCAGGAAGGCCGGATCGAAATCCATCACCGCAACCCGCGTTGCCGGAAGCGATCCGCTGAAAATCAGCACGCCAACAAATCCGTTGATCCAGCCGCCCGCCGTCTTGTCCATCGCATGCTCCTGATGTTCTCGCCCTCTATCGGGCCGGACCTATGGCGCCGCCAGAGACAATGAGGTACAGTTTGATGAAACTGTCATGGCAGTTTGAGCAGTACGGATGGACGAGCAGACGACGGCAAATGTGGGCAGCAGGACGCTTGTCGAAAGCGTCATGGCGACGATCAGGCACAGGATCGCCGCGCGCAGCCTGACACCGGGAACACGATTGCCTTCGATCCGGGCTTTCGCGAAAACCATGCAGGTTTCGAAATCCACAGTGGTGGAAGCCTATGAGCGTCTTGCCGCAGAAGGCATCATCCGCTCGCGTCCGGGTTCGGGCTTTTATGCCGCCGGACCGTTGGCTCCCTTGTCGCTGGCCGAGATCGGCCCCAGGCTTGACCGTGCCGTCGATCCGCTCTGGGTTTCGCGCCAGTCGCTGGAAGCCGGCGACGGCGTGCTCAAACCCGGTTGCGGCTGGCTGCCGGCCGCGTGGATGCCGGAGGCCGGATTGCGCCGGGCGCTGCGGACAATGGCACGCGGCGATGATGTCACGCTGACCGATTACGGCACTCCGCTCGGGCTGCCGCCGCTGCGTCATCTGCTCGCCCGGCGCATGGCAGAGCACGGCATCGAGGCGTCTCCCGACCAGATCATGCTGACGGAATCGGGCACCCAGGCCATCGACCTCCTGTGCCGGTTCCTGCTCGAACCGGGCGACACGGTGCTGGTGGACGACCCCTGCTATTTCAACTTCCATGCCCTGTTGCGCGCTCATCGGGCCAAGGTGGTCGGCGTTCCCTATACGCCGTCGGGACCGGATATCGAGCTGTTCGCGCAGGCGCTGGTCGAGCACCGGCCGCGCCTCTACATCACCAATTCCGCGCTTCACAATCCAACGGGTGCAATTCTGTCGCCGGTCGTCGCCCACCGATTGCTCAAGCTCGCCGACCAATCGGATCTGACGATCATCGAAGACGATATCTTTGCCGACTTCGAACACACCCCGGCACCCAGGCTGGCGGCGTTCGACGGTCTTGGTCGCGTGGTCCATATCGGCAGCTTCTCCAAGACGCTTTCGGCGTCGGTGCGCTGCGGCTTCATCGCGGCTCCGCGCGACTGGATGGAAGGGCTGACCGACCTCAAGATCGCCACGTCCTTCGGCAGCGGCAGGCTTGCCTCCGAACTGGTGCTGACGCTGCTGAAGGACGGCAGCTATCGCAAGCACGTCGATTTGCTGCGTACGCGGCTTTCACGCGCCATGGCTGAGACAGGCAGCCGCCTGAAGGCGATCGGCATAATGCCGTGGATCGACCAGCCGACCGGCATGTTCTTGTGGTGCAGACTGCCGGAAGGCGTCGATGCAGCGGAAATAGCCCGCCGCGCCTTGTCGGCCAATGTCGTGCTGGCGCCCGGCAATGCGTTCAGCCTGTCCCAAACCGCCAGCCGTTTCCTGCGCTTCAACGTCGCGCAGTCGGCAGACGAGAGAATTTTCAGGACGCTCGAAGAGGCGATGTCGCATTGATTTTCCCGCACTGTCCCTTCTCCCCTTGTGGGAGAAGGTGGCCTCGCCCACGGGTCTTGCCTCCGGCAAGCCCGAGGACAGGCTCCGCGAGGTCGGATGAGGGGTGTTCCAGCTTGGCACCAACAGCACTCCGGCCAACACCCCTCAACCGTCTCGGCGCTGCGCGCCGATCCACCTTCTCCCACAAGGGGAGAAGGCAAGATGGTGCTTGGCTCTCCTCACGGCCCTGCCCGCCTGCGCCGCCGCTCATAGAGCATGACCAGGGTTTCGGCGGTCAGCGCCGGCTTCTTCTCACCTTCGATCTCAACGATGTTGGCCGCCTTCATCAGATACTGGCCGGGGCCCTTGTCCTCCATGGACAACAGCGTGATCCGCAGCCTGATGCGTGCGCCGGCCCTGACCGGCGCCAGGAACCGCACCTTGTCAAAACCATAGTTGAAGACGGCTTGCGTGTTTTCCGGCACGATGCCCATGTCGAGCGCCAGCGCGCCGATGATCGACAGCGTCAGATAGCCGTGCGCGATGGTGGCGCGGAACGGGCTCTGCCGCTTCGCCCGCTCTGGATCGACATGGATCCATTGGCGGTCGCCGGTGCATTCGGCGAACTGGTCGATGCGGCTCTGGTCGACCGTCGTCCAGTCCGACACGCCAAGCTCCTGCCCTCTCATCGTCCTGAGCTGTTCGTAGGTCGGCGGCGGCCTCAGCCGTATTTGCGTCATTCCTGCTTTCCCGATCGCTTGCCCTGCCTCCGGACCACGAACCGGCCGCCTCTGTCAATTCGCTCGGTGTGTTCCGCCGCGATATCCTCGGCCGGATCGCGCCAGTGCCGGTGTAGAGCTGGCAACAGGATTATCGAGCAAAAGGAACTTTGTGCGCCTCGGCGGGACCAACACCAAGGCTTTCGCCAGCCGGGATGACGACAGAAAAGTCCAGCGGCTTGGGAAACAGCCTACTTCTTGTCGTAGCCGCTGCGGATTTCCTCCATCGCCTCCTTGATGCGCTCGCGCAGGATCTCGACCGATTCGGTGCCGGATTTCCTGGCCAGCTCGGCCACCTCGCCGGCATTCTTCAATGCGGTTTCGAAGGATTTCCTGGCGAACGCCGTTTGCTTGGCCATCAGCTCCCGAGGATCGCCCGGCGCCCTGTAGTCCTGTGCCATGTCGGCGATCTCGTGCAGCGTGTCCTGCAGCATCTCGCGTTGCCTGGAGAGCATCGACGACGCTCCGGCAGCACTTGCCCTGGCCGACTTTTCGAGTGCCTCGAGGTTCTTGCGATGATGGCTGAGGATCGCCTCTACATCGACGTTCGGCAGCTTCAGGTCGCGGCCGAACCTGCCGAACATGTCGATGAAGGTGTCGGATTCCGGTCGCTTTGCCATGGTGGTTTTCCTCTGTTGCTGCGAATTCGGCAGCTGAAGAGAAACAATAGACCAGCGGAGCTTCGCGGTCCATTCGGCCGCGCACACATCGCGCCTCAGCCGACGAGGAACAGCCGTTCCAAAGTGTGGAGCACGACGCCGGCCAGGCCGCCGATGACCATGCCGTTGAAGCGGATATATTGCAGGTCCCTGCCGATGTTCATTTCGATCAGCCTGGTCAGTTGCGCAAGGTCCCAGCGCTTGACCTGATCGGCGATGAATTTCGAGACGCCGCTCTTCTGGCTTTCGACGAACGACGACAGCGCAACGATAAACCCCTGGTTCATGTCGGCCCTGATCTGGGCGTCGCCGGCAAGATGGCGGCCGACCTCGACGAACATGCTGGCGAGATGGGCGCGGATCATCGAATTCGGCGCCTTGGCGTCCTGCTCGATGAACACACTGAGGCTTTCCCACATGTCGCCGGCCAGCGCCTTCAGCTCCGGCCGGGCGAGGAAATCGCGCTTCAGTTTCTCGGCGCGCTTGGCGTATTGCTTGGATGTCCTCAGCCGCTCGACGAAGCTCAGGACAAAACGGTCGAATTCGGCGCGCATCGGGTGGTCGGGATCGGCCCGCACCTCGTCGAGCAGCGAACCGGCCGAGGCGACGATCTTCTTCAGCAGATAGGCGTCGGCGCGAAACAGGTTGAACAGCGACGGCAGCTCCTCGCGGATCTTCTCGCGCATCGTCGCCAGCGCCTGCTCGTCGCTCAGGAAGCGGCCGACCACCTTGGTGAATTCGTCGAACAGTCTTTGGTGGCGGCGATCATCGGTCAGGGCCGACAGCAACTCGGCGGCGAGCGGCGCCAGCGGCACCTTTTCGATCTGCTCCAGCATGCGGCTGCTGACGAAGCCGCGCAGGCCGGATTGCTCGATCGCCGCCAGTGTCTGCGGCACCAGCTGGCCGACGAAATGCGACAGATCGGCGGCGCGGTTGGGGTCGGCAAGCCAGTCGGCAACGAGCGCGGAAAAATCGACCTCGGCAAGCTTTTCGCGCACCGGCTCGGGCGCCAGGAAATTCACCTCGATGAAGCGGCCGAGATTATCGGCGATGCGGTTCTGGTTCTCCGGGATGATCGCGGTGTGCGGGATCGGCAGGCCGAGCGGTCGCCTGAACAGCGCCACCACCGCATACCAGTCGGCCAGCCCGCCGATCGTCGCCGCCTCGGCGAAAGCGGCGACGAAACCCAGCCACGGATAGTGGCCCTCGAACGACTTGGCCACCGCAAAGATGAGGACGCAGAGCGTGAGCGCTGCGGTGGCGACGAATTTTGTGCGCCGAAGCGCCGAAAGCTTGGCCTCCGCGTCGGCATCGAACCGGGCGGATGCCAAAGCCGGTGCTGATTGTGACATGGATGAACTGCTCCTGGTCGATGTCGCGGACTTAACTTAGTGATCCGCCCACCCGAATGCGCGCCATATCAGGGTCGTGGTTTGCACGACCGCCCACATAAACATGATGAAAATATTCAACTATCATGCGGTGCTTGTCTGGAATTATTCCAAGGTATAGGCCATATTAGGGGTTGAGCTATTGCTTCGTGAGGACACTATGCGGCTGACACGCCAGACCAACTACGCCATGCGCATTCTGATGTATTGCGCCGCGAATACCGACCGGCTGAGCCGTATCCCGGAGATCGCTGCCGCCTACTCGGTATCCGAGCTCTTTCTCTTCAAGATCCTGCAGCCTTTGGTCGAGCATGGTCTGGTCGAGACGGTGCGCGGCAGGAACGGCGGCGTCAGGCTCGGCCGGCCGGCCGAATCGATCACCCTATTCGACGTCGTGCGCGTGACCGAAGAGAGCTTCGCCATGGCCGAATGCTTCGAGAACGACGCCGCCGAATGTCCGCTGGTCGACAGTTGCGCACTGAATTCGTCGCTGCGCGAGGCGCTCAACGCCTTCTTCGCCGTGCTCGAGCGCTATACGATCGCCGACATGGTGGCAGCGCGCCCGAATGTGCGCCACCTGCTCGGCATCGACATGCTGGTGCAAAGGGCGCCGGCCGCTTGAGTCGGGTCGAGCCATAGCCGACAGCGCTTGCGCTGCCCCTCACCTGCCTGCCGGCATCCTCTCCCCGTATAGTGACGGGGAGAGGATGCCTTCATCGACGATTTCGTCATTCTCCATCGTTGCAAGATGGCCGCCGAGGCTGCGGCCAGCCCCTTCTCCCCGTCACTATACGGGGAGAAGTGCCCGGCAGGGCGATGAGGGGCAGCGCCGACCCTTGCAAGTTGGAACGCGTTGGTTGCAGCCCGGCTGACCATCAGACCAGCCTTACGCCGCTGACTGCGGCAGGACGAACGGCATGTCTCCGGCCGGCAGCACGCCGACCCGCAGCCGGCAATCGAATACTTTTTCGATCAGATCGTCGCTGAGCACGTCCTGCGGTGAGCCGGTGGCGGCAAGCCTGCCGCGGTGCATGACGAAGATCCGGTCGGCATACATCGCCGTCAAGTTGAGGTCATGCAGGATCGCGACAACGCCGCCGCCCCGCCTGGCGAAATCGCGGGCGATGTTCATGATGATCAATTGGTGCTTGATGTCGAGGCTGGAAACCGGCTCGTCGAGGAAGAGATAGCGCGGTTTGCCGTCGAGGACCGGCGCCCAGACCTGGCAGAGCACACGGGCCAACTGCACGCGCTGCTGCTCGCCGCCCGAAAGCTCCTGGTAGAAACGGCCGGCAAAGCCGTCGAGATCGACGCGCGACAGCGCCCGTTCGGGCAGGCGCTCGTCCTCGCCGGGCAGCGCGCCCGAGCGCCCGCCGAGCAGGCCAAGCCTAACGATCTCGCGCACCGTGAACGGAAACGACAGCGTCGTCGCCTGCGGCAGCACGGCGCGCAGCATGGCGGCCTCGACCGGCTTCATCACCGACAGGTCGCGACCGTTGATGGTGACCTCTCCCGAATAGGCAAGATCGCCGGACAGCGCCCTCAGGAAGGTCGTCTTGCCCGAACCGTTGGGACCGACGATGGCCGCGATCTCACCGGGCCGCATCTCGAAATCGACATTGGCGACGATGCCCTTGCCGCCGATCGCCACCGAGACATCCCGCGCTTCTATCATGAAAACCCTCTCACAGGCCCCCCTCTCATAGGTCGATAACCCCACGCTTGCGCAGCAGGATCCAGAGGAAGAACGGGGCGCCGGCGATCGCGGTGACGATGCCGATCGGCAGCTCCGCCGGCGCCACGATGGTGCGGGCGACGGCATCGGCCAGCAGCAGCAGGCAGGCGCCAAGCAGGGCCGAGGCCGGCAGCAGATAACGATTGTCCGGGCCGATGGCCAGGCGCAGCAGATGCGGCACGACGATGCCGACAAAGCCGATGCCGCCGCTGACGGCGACAGACGCCCCGACCGCCGCCGAGACGCCGATGATGGCCGTGTATTTCAGCCGCTGAACCGGAATGCCGAGATGGCCGGCGGTGGCTTCGCCCAGCGCCAGCGCGTTGAGGCCGCGCGCCAGGAACGGCATCGCCGCCAACGCCAGCACGATCACCGGCCCAACGGAGCCGATTTTCTGCCAGGTCGCGCCGGCGAGCGAGCCGAGCTGCCAAAAAATCAGGTCGCGCAACTGCCGGTCGTCGGCCATGAAGATCAGGATACCAGTCAGCGCCATGGCAAGGGCCGCCAGCGCGATGCCGGCAAGAAGCATGGTGGCGACCGAGGTTTGGCCGCGCCGGGTGGCCACCTGATAAAGCACCAATGTCGTCGCCAGCCCGCCGCAGAACGCCGCCAGCGGCAGAGCGAGTGTGCCCAGCATCGAAGTTATCGGCGCCAGCACTGTGGCGCCAAGCACGATGACGGACACCGCGCCGAGGCTCGCTCCGGCCGAAACGCCGATGAGACCGGGGTCTGCCAGCGGGTTGCGGAACAGCCCTTGCATCACCGCGCCGGAGACGGCCAGCGCTGCGCCGATCAGCACACCGAGCGTGACGCGCGGCAGGCGGATGTCGTAGACGATCAGGCGGTCGCGCGCGCTCAGCGCCTCGTTGGCGGGTGCTGCACCCAACAGCCAGTCGCCGACGACGCTGACGGCCGAGGCATCGGATGCGCCTGATGTCAGCGAAAACAGCACGGCAACGGCAAGTCCGAGGCACAAAGCCAGGATGGCGATGCGCGCGCGCCCCGAGCGGTCGCCGTCGGATGCTGTCGCCATAGTGCTCGAACCAGCGATCGATTGATCCACCATCGGGCGCCCGATCAGTCCGCGGCCTGCCCGCCGTAGAGCGAGGCGGCAAGGTCGCGGATGACGTCGGCGGTGCGCGGCCCGAAGCCGAGCAGATAACCGCCATCCATGCGGACCACCTTGCGCGCCGCACCCGCTGGAGTCGACAAAATGGACGGGTTCGCGAACAATTCGTCGTCCGATACGCCGGGACCGGCGTTGTTCATCATCAGGATCACGTCGGGCCTGGCGTTGATGACAGCCTCGTCGGACAGTTGCTTGTAGCCGGTGAAGCCGTCGACCGCGTTGACACCGCCCGAAAGCTTGATGATGCCGTCGGCGGCGCTGTTGCTGCCGGAAGCGAGGATCTTGCCGCCCTGCATCGACAGCACGAACAGGACGCGTTTGCGGTCCTTGATCGAAGCGGTCTGCTTTTCGGCGGCCTTCAGCTTGGCATCGATCTCGGCTGCCAGCGCATCGGCCTTGGTGTCGGCGCCAAGCGCCTTGCCGACGATGCGGATCTTCTCGAGAATGCCTTCGTGGTCGTAGTGCTCGGGCACCTCGATGAACGGGATGCTCGTCTTCTTCAGCACATCGACGGTTTCCTTCGGCCCGCTGCCGTGCAGTGCCAGGATGCCCGACGGATTGACCGACAGCACGCCTTCCGGCGACAGCTGGCGCATGTAGCCGACGTCAGGCAGCTTGAGCGCCGCCTCGGGATATCGGCTGGTCGAATCGCGAGCGACCAGCCGGTCCTGCTCGCCGAGGGCAAAGACGATCTCGGTGATCGAACCGCCAATGGCCGCTATCTTCGACGGGTCCGCAAAAACCTCCGTGCCTTCGGCAGCGCGGGCCGGCAGCGCGAAGGCCATGCAAAGGCACATCGTGGCCCCAAGCGCCATTCCAAAAACACGCGCCCGTTCAAGCAAAGCAGCCATTGTGGTTGTCCTCAGGCTGCGGTCGGGCTTGGAATGCGCGGCAGGTTCTCTGTCAGAAACCGCCAGTCCTCGCGCTCGCTTTCGCCTTCGTGGCGCTTGCCGAAGAACTGGATGATCATCTTGCCGTCGGCGCCATAGGCCTCGAGAGACGTGACATGGCCATCCTTGGTCGGCTTGCGCACAGCCCAGACCTCTTGGATGTGGTCGGTCCGCAGATGCAGGTGGAAGGTCTCGTCCAGCACGTTGATCCACGGCCCCATCGGCTTGATCGACTTGATGGGGCCCGAATGGATCTGGATGCAGCCGCGATTGCCGACAAAGCACATGATCGGCATCTCGCCCTCGGCGGCATGATGGAACATGGCGCTGACGGAATCGTTGTCGAGCAGCCAGGCATA
Source organism: Mesorhizobium sp. WSM4850 (assembly GCF_055811735.1). Lineage (NCBI taxonomy): Bacteria > Pseudomonadati > Pseudomonadota > Alphaproteobacteria > Hyphomicrobiales > Phyllobacteriaceae > Mesorhizobium > Mesorhizobium sp. WSM4850. The sequence goes on from NZ_JBVVPV010000017.1 coordinate 114,769, forward strand.
GTCCTGGCCAACCATGCGCAGCGCCTGGCGGCGGTCGAGCTTCAGCGTCTTCAGCATGCCGAAGAACTGATGCACGTCGGTCAGCCGGCTCCAGCGGTCGCGCAGATCGTCGACATCAGCGGAAGCGGCGGAAGCCTCGGCCTTGCTTTCAGGCCCGGCTTCTGAAATCGACCCTTCCTCTGAAATCGCGACACTCGACTCCTGGTTCGGCGATTCCAACTCAGCCACCAGCTTCTGATAGGCATAGAGGTTGGACGCTGGCCGCAGATGCACCTTGTGCACCGCCTCGCCTGCCGCATCGAAGAACTGCAGGCTGCGCCTGATATCGCCGCCGTCGCGCTTTTCGACGGCAAAGCCGTGCGCCCAGGCTTTCGGGAAGATGCGCAGGTCGATGTTCTCGCCGAGCACCATGGCATTGTGGTTGCCGGTCACGACCTTGTCGTAGACGCCGATCTTCTCGTGCACGGCGCTTTCATTGCGCGTCAGCGCCATGACCTCGCCGACGGCCTCGAGGCCGGTCAAAAGATCGTTGACGCGCGGCTCGACGCGGAGGACGCCGTCGCCGCAATGCGCGGCGACCAGCTCGGCCTCCGAAATGCCAAGCTGGGCGGCGAGATCGCGCTCGCGCGTCTTCGGATTGTCTGCCCGCGCCCGCCGGATCTCGTGCGGCGCGGGCCTTACGCGCTGGTCCATATTTTTATTACCTACTTGTTGAGGATGAGCTTGCCCTGGCGGGTGATTTTTAGCCGGTAGAGCGCTCCGTGATGCTCGATACCGATCTCGTGCTCGCCCTGGAACAGCGCGTTGCTGGACAGGGTCCTCACCGTCAACGGCACCCGATCGAAACGAGCCGAATTGTCGTCGGAACGGCGAACGCGATCGCGAAAGTCACTGGACCGAAAGTCATTGGGCCGAAAGTCTTTGGGATTGTGCGTGTTCATCTGGTTCGATCCCTTTCTTGAGCCGGGCCTGGTCGGCTGGCGCGGCGCTGCGTGAAATGCCGATTCATTTCTTGACTTGAATACTCATGTTTACTAGTCAGTGCAATACCGGACTAGATGAGTCAAGATTTAAGAAGCCGGACACGACGAAAAATGCCGGCGCATCAAGCCGGCCAGCATCGAACCAGGATTTTTGGAGTTGGGGCATGGGGTTGGGTAATTGGGGAC
>NZ_JBVVPV010000018.1:0-107409 GCF_055811735.1 Mesorhizobium sp. WSM4850
ATATCTCGCACGACGTCATCCATGACAGCCCATCTCCCCCCTTGTGGGGGAGATGTCCGGCAGGACAGAGGGGGGCGACGTAGGGCGCAAACCTCAACACGAAAACTCCTCGCCCTAAGCCGCCTTCTCCTTGGCCTTGCGCGGCAGATGCGCAACGATGTTCTCGATGATGCGCATGCCGGCATTGTGGCCGAGCGTCATGATCGATTCCGGGTGGAACTGCACCGCGGCGATCGGCTCCTTGCTGTGCTCGAAGGCCATGATGACGCCTTCTTCGGTCTCGGCGGTGACGACGAAGCCGTCGGGCAGGCGGACCGGATCAGCGAAAATCGAGTGATAGCGACCGACCGTCACCTCCTTGGGCAGGCCGGAAAAGATGATGCCCGGCTTCGACACGCGGATACGCGACGGTTTGCCATGCATCGGCACGTGCAGCTGCCGCAGCTCTCCGCCATAGGCCTCGGCCAGCGCCTGCAGGCCGAGGCAGACGCCGAAGATCGGCAGGTCGCGGGCGCGGGCCCGCTTGATGGTGGCGGCGCAGTCAAAGTCCTTCGGCGTGCCGGGACCGGGCGACAGCACGACCAGATTGGGTTTCAGCCGGTCGAAGACCTCGTCCGGCACAGGCGTGCGCACGGTCGAGACATTGGCGCCGGTCTGGCGGAAATAATTGGCCAGCGTGTGGACGAAGGAGTCCTCGTGGTCGACCAGCAGGATGTTGACGCCGTCGCCGACGCGCGCGGTGGCGCGTTCGGTGTCGGCGGCATTGCCGGTCTTGGCGTCGCGGATGGCGGAGATCATGGCGGATGCCTTCAGTTCGGTTTCGGCTTCTTCTTCCTCGGGAATGCTGTCGAAGAGCAGCGTGGCGCCGGCGCGCACCTCGGCGATGCCGTCCTTGATGCGGATGGTGCGAAGCGTCATGCCGGTGTTCATGTCACCGTTGAAATTGACCATGCCGATCGCCCCGCCATACCAGGCGCGCGGGCTCTTCTCGTTCTGCTCGATGAAGCGCATCGCCCATAATTTCGGCGCGCCGGTGACGGTGACCGCCCAGGCATGCGACAAGAACGCGTCGAAGGCGTCCATGCCTTCGCGCAGCCGCCCCTCGATATGGTCGACGGTGTGGATCAGCCGCGAATACATCTCGATCTGGCGGCGGCCGATGACGCGCACCGAGCCCGGGTCGCAGACCCTCGACTTGTCGTTGCGGTCGACGTCCGAGCACATGGTCAGCTCGGATTCGTCCTTCTTCGAATTGAGCAGTTTCAGGATCTGCTCGCTGTCGGAAATGGCGTCACCGCCGCGCTTGATCGTGCCGGAGATCGGGCAGGTCTCGACACGGCGGCCGTTGACGCGCACGAACATCTCGGGCGAGGCGCCGACCAAATATTCGCCTTCGCCGAGATTGATGAAAAAGGAATAGGGCGAGGGGTTGATGGTCTTCAGCTTGCGGGAGATGTCGGAGGGCGGCGTCTCGCAGCGCTCGTAGAACATCTGGCCGGGCACCACCTCGAACAGATCGCCGCGCTTGAAACTCTGCATCGCCTTGCGCACCAGATTGGCATATTCGCCGGGCTCATGGTCGCCGCGCGGCGGGATGCGGTCGGCGGTCCTGAACGGCTCGACGATTTCGTCGCGCGGCAATCCCTGCGTCGAAAACCCGTCGCTGGAATAGTCGTAGCGGTCGGTCCAGGCCGTGGTCGAATAGTGGTCGACGACTAGAATCTCGTCGGGCAGGAACAGCACGAGGTCGCGCTGGCCTTGCTGGCGCTCGAGCTTGTAGTCGACCGGATCGAACTGGAAGGCGAGATCGTAGCCGAAGGCGCCGTAGAGGCCGAGATTGGCGTCTTCCTCTGTCTTGAACAGAGCGGTGATGGCGCGCAGCACGGTGAAGACGGAGGGAACGCGGCTGCGTTCTTCCTCGGTGAAGACACGGCCGGGCTTGGCCACGTCGAGGCGGATCAGTCGCTTCGACGTCTCGGCGATCGTCACCTCGTCAAGGCCGCCGAGCGCCTTGCCGACCACCGGCAGAAGCATCTCGCCACGGCTGTTCAGCGCCTCGATGCGCATGGCGCGGCCACGCGCCGAGATCACCAGCGGCGGGTCGATGATGGCGGTGTCCCAACGCGTATAGCGGCCGGGATATTCGTAATTCGAGGAAAACACGGCGCCACGGCGTGAATTCAGCCCGTCGACATAGGCGTCGATCGCGCCTTGGTAAGGCCGGTCATGACGCTCGCGGGTAATCGTCACGCCACCCGCCGTGACGAAGCGTTCGGCCCCGTTCTCCAGAATTTTCGTCGTCATTGCCGTCTCCATCAGCGTCTTGGGCTTTTCAGCGTCTTGGATATTTCTGCGTCTTGGGGGCAACGAACCCGGAGCATGGCTTTGAAAAACAAATGGCCGCCCGGACATTCCGTTGCGGCCACCTTCCATTTTTCACGCGCACGCGTTCGAACAGGCCGCTGTCAGCGAGCCCACCACCAAACGGTCTTGATCGAGCGCATGTTCATGGCGATTCCAATAGCGGCGATTGAACGGCCGCGCAACTGGATTCAATGAGGGGCCTGGAGAAGGGGAAGGGGGAGGGCGTGGAGAAGGGCATGAGCCCCTCAATCCTCCAGCGTTCCCGACCGTGCATCGGCGCTTTTCCTGTCGCCGACCAGTTTTAGCAGATCTTCGCCGGCACGGATGATGCGGCGGGAACGCCGTGTCAGGATGATGCCCGCCTGCGGCGCGAACACCGGGGTGCGGCCGCCGGCTTCACCCGGCGCATGGACGATGGTGGCGAGCAGCGCGCCTTTTGCCACACGGTCGCCGGGCTTCACGTTATAGAGGACCGCGCCCGCCCGCGGCGCCGGCATCATGTCGATGTTTTCGAGCGGCGCGACGAGACCGGTGAAAGAATTGGGCCTGGTGAAAGAATTGGGACCGGTGAAGCTGCCGGACGTGGACAAGGCCTGATCCAGGATCACGCCGCGCCCCACCAGCAGCCGATACAGCCCTTCGGCATCGGCGCCGGCCAGAGCGCCGTCGACATCGAGTATGCCGCGATACTCGACCGTGGTGGCGACGCGCCGGTCGAACCGCGCCACCTCGGCAGGGAGGTTCAGATACGGCGTGATCGAGGCGCCTTCGAAGGTGCCGTCGGTATCTTCATCCCAGAGGATCACCGCATCGATGCCCATGGCCGCCGCACAATCCGCCATGGCCGGCCACAGGCTGGTGTGGACATAGAGGTAGGCAAGGCCCTCGTCGTCGCAGTGCAGGTCAAGCACGATGTCGTGGCCGATCGACAGCTGCAGCAGCCGGCTCTTCAGGCGCTGATCGGCAGTGCCAAGCGTGGTGTCGGGCAACAATTTTACGTCAGGCGCGGCCAGCAGCGGAAAGCCGCGGTTGAAGTTGGTGCGCGTGCCCAGGTGAAAACGGCCCTGGTGCTCGCCGAAATGATACTGGGCGCGGCCGATCGGATTGGCTTGCGGCACGATGGTGATATTGCCCTTGATGCGGCCTTCGGCCTCGGCCTTTTCAAGCATCGGCATCAGCGCGTCGATGGCGACGACGCCCGGCAGTTCGCCGGCATGCAGTGCGGCCTGCAGATAGACCGAGGATGCCGCCATGTCCGTTCCCTCGAAGCGGAAGACCGGGAATTCGTAGGAAACGCCCTCGCTGTCGCCGGTGATACGCTCGATCGATTTCTGCATGATACGACTCCTGGAAAGAGGCCGAACACATGCCCTTTCGCCGCTACGCTGTCGATTGGTCCAGCTTTTCACGCTATGGGCGCAAGGGCCTACCCGGCCGGGCGCGGTGGACATACTGGTCCTGCCCGGCCTATGCCAGCGGCTTCAACTCCTGGGCGATGGTGGGCAGAAATTCCGAGACGTTGGGGTGGATGTGCATGGCGCGCGCCAGCGTGCTGATCGGCGCCTTGGCATACATCAGATCGAGCACGCAGTGTATCGCCTCGTCGCCGCCGGGGCCGAGCACCGAGCAGCCGAGGATTTCGTTGGTGTTGGCATCGGCCAGGATCTTCATGAAACCTTGCGTCTCGCCTTTCTCGACGGCACGGCCGACGCGTGTCATCGGGCGCTGGCCGACCAGCGCGCGGCGGCCGGACTTTCTTACCGCTGCCTCGGTCATGCCGCAGCGGCCGAGCGGCGGGTCGGTATAGAGCGCATAGGCCTCGATGCGGTCGCTCACCCTGCGCGGGTCGTTGTCGAGCAGATTGGCGGCGACGATCTCGTAGTCATTGTAGGAGGTGTGGGTGAAGGCGCCCTTGCCGTTGCAGTCGCCCATCGCCCAGATGCCGGGCACGCCGGTGCGAAGCTGGTCGTCGACGACAATGAAGCCGCGTTTGTCGACCTCGACGCCGGCGTTGGCGAGGCCGAGATCGTCGGTGTTGGGGGTCCGGCCTACTGCCAGCAGCACATGCGAGCCGACAGCCGGCGCCTTGCCGGCGGTGAAAGTCACGGCGATGTCGCTGCCCTGCCTGGCGAAGCCGATGTCGCCGGCGCCGAGATGAACCGTGATGTCTTCGTTCTCGAGGATGGATAGGATGGCGGCCGAGACATCCTCGTCCTCGCGGTCGATCAGCCGCGGGCTCTTTTCAATCACCGTGACCTGTGAACCGAAACGGCGAAACATCTGCGCGAATTCGAGCGAGACGTAGCTGCCGCCGACGACGACGAGGTGGCGCGGCAGCACGTCGAGATCCATCATCGACGAGTTGGTCAGGAACGAAATGTCGTCGACGCCCGGCAGATCAGGCACCGAGGCACGGCCGCCGGTGTTGATGAATATTTTCCCGGCGCTCAGCAGGCCGTCGCCGACGCGCACGGTATCGGCCGTCTCGAAGCGGGCATGGCCGCGATAAAGCGTGCATTTGTCCATGCCGGCAATCCAGCTTTCGAGGTTGCCGCGGGCGTCGTCCGACACCTTGTCCTTGCGGGCCTTGATCGCCGTGTAGTTGACGCCGACCGGACCGGAGAGCGTCACGCCGTAGTCGGCGGCGCGGCGGGCGAGATGCGCGGCATAGGCGCTGGCGACCATGGCCTTGGTCGGCATGCAGCCGGTGTTGACGCAGGTGCCGCCGACCAGCTTTCGCTCGATCAGCGCCACGCTCATGCCGGCCGCCGTCAGCCGGCCGGCGAGCGGCGGGCCGGCCTGGCCGGCGCCGATGATGATGGCGTCGAATGACTTTGCCGTCATGCCACCGCCGCCACGATCAGCAGACCGCCGACGATCGCCACCGCGTCCTCGATGAAGGCGGCGGGCTGGTCCTTGCCGAAAGCCAGCGCCAGGCGTTTGCGCAGCTCGGCGCCGCCCAGCGTGCCGATCACCGCGCCGATGGCGCCGGCGATCAGGCCGCCGACGGTGGCGCCGCCGGTCGCGCCGATCACCGCGCCGGTGAAGGCGCCGACAGCGATGCGCGCGCCAAACTGCTGCGGCACCTTGCGGCTCGGCGTGGACGGCAACTGGTCGGTGACCAGTTCGGCAATGGCCAGGATGGTGAAGATGCCGACGGTGATCCAGTGGCCCATGAAGCTGGCCCAGGTTCCGGCGACCGGCAGCCAGCCGAGCCAGGCGCCCCAGGCGACGGCGGCGGGCGCGGTCATGGCGCGAAGACCGGCAACGACGCCGATGAGAAGTGCAAGAATGTACAGCATGATTGGCCCCTCGATCACACGGCCTGGGACAGCCCAGCCGGGGCAGGCTAGCATAGGTTCGGCATTTGACCAGAGGCGTAGCAGGACGGATCACCGTGGCCCGAAGCGAGCGCAGGATAGAGAGCAGAGAAAAGACAGCCTGTTGGATGGCAATCGGCGTCGGCGCGGCCCCTCATCTGCCTGCCGGCATCTTCTCCCCATATGGTGACGGGGAGAAGGGGCTGGCCGCAACCTCGGCACCCCTTTTGCAACGCTGACAGTTGGCGAAATCGTCGGAGACGGCGTCTTTCTCCCCGTCACTATACGGGGAGAAATGCCCGGCAGGGCAATGAGGGGCAGCGCCAGACCTGAAGCGATTGCCTCACCTCGGCGCCTGCGCCACGCGCTCCTGAACGTTCTTCGAGAATTCGCGCCGGTACTGCGCGGGCGTGGTCCTGAGCCGCGCCGAAAAATGCTGGCGCAGCGAGGTGGCGCTGCCGAACCCGGCCTCGAAGGCAACCGTGTCCATCGATTTCTCCGTTGCTTCCAGCAGCCGCTGCGCCAGCGCGACGCGCTGGTCGGTCAGCCAGTCGCCGAAGCTGGTGCCGATTGTTTTCTGGAAGCGGCGGGTGAATGTCCGGCGGGTGAGGCCGGCGATGTCGGCGACACTGTCGAGGCTGTGCGTCTCGTGCAACGTCTTGCGCACGGTGTCGAGAGCCTGTGCGAAGCGGTCGGCATTGCCGGTCCTGGCGATGGGGCGTTCTATGAACTGCGCCTGCCCGCCCTGACGATGAGGAGAAAGCACGATCTGCCGGGCAAGCCGGAGTGCCGCCTCCGCGCCATAGCGAGCCCGTATGATGTGGAGACAGCAGTCGAGCCCGGCGGCGACACCGGCCGAGGTCACGACATCGCCATTGTCGATGTAGAGCACCTCCGGCTCGACGAGAATGTCGGGATAGAGGGCCTGCAGCTGGTCGGAAAAAGCCCAGTGCGTCGCGGCTCGCCGCCCCGAAAGCAGTCCGGTCGCCGCAACAGCGAACGTTCCCAGGCACAATCCGACAATCAGCGCACCGCCCCGGTGCGCGCGACGCAGCGCCTCGATCAGTGCCGCCGGCGGTGGGACTTCGAGGTTCTTCCAGCTGGGCACGATGACGATGTCGGCGCCATCAAGCGCGGAAAGCCCGTGCGGGGCGCTGATGGTCAGCCCCGCATCGGTGCGGATCGGCCCGTCCTCAATCGCGCAGACCCGGAACTCGAAGCGCGGCAGGCCGAGCGTCGTGCGATCCTCTGCGAATACAAGGCAGGGCACGGAGAGGTGGAAAGGGCTGATGCCATCGAAGGCGATGGCGGCAACGATCGGATCGGCCATGATGAGCACCATGAGAGTTTCCGGAATGTCCCAATTCTTTCGAACAATGTCAATCGGGACACTTTTGCGACCTGATGCCGAGTCTATCCTCGACCCATCAATGTCAACGGGAAAGGAAAACTCCATGCCGGAATCAGCCAAAGGCAAAGCGCCACGCCGTGCCCTCATCGTCGTCGACGTTCAGAACGACTATGACGGTGGCAATCTCGCCATCAAGCATCCGCCCTTCCGCGACACCGTCGCCAATGTGGCGCGCGCCATGGACGCGGCCGCCAAGGCAGGCGTCAAGGTGGTGGTCGTCAAGCAGTTGGCGCCGGAAACCTCACCGGTCTTCGCCAAGGGCAGCCATGGCGCCGAATTGCATCCCGAGATCGCGAGGCGAAACCGCGACCACTACATCGAAAAGACCTTGCCAAGCGCCTTCACCGGCACCGACCTCGAGGAATGGCTGCGCGCCAACGCTATCGATACGATTACGGTCATCGGCTACATGACGCATAATTGCGATCTGTCGACGGTCATCCACGCCGTCCATATGGGCTTTGCGGTCGAGTTCCTGTCGGATGCAACGGGGTCGCTACCCTATGCCAACAGCGCCGGCTACGCCTCGGCCGAGGACATTCATCGCGTGGTGACGGTTGTCCTGCAGTCGCGCTTCGCCGCCGTTCTCAAGACCGCCGAATGGATCGACTGCCTGAAGACCGGCGTGCTGCCCGAGCGCGATACGCCCTATGCCTCCAACCAGCGCGCGCTGGCGCGGAGCGCCGCTTAGAAGGTTGGCGCGGCACACGCAAAGAGGGCGCCGCATCGCTGCGGCGCCCCTATCATTCCGGCCTTCAAAATTCTCAGAACAGGCCTTCGATCTGGCCCATCTCGTTCAGGAAGATCTTTTCCGAGGACGGCGCCTTGGGCAGGCCGGGCATGGTCATGACCTCGCCGCAGATGACGACGATGAAGCCGGCGCCGGCAGACAGCCTGACCTCGCGCACCGGCACGGTGTGGCCGGTCGGCGCGCCGCGCAGGTTCGGATCGGTCGAAAACGAATATTGCGTCTTGGCCATGCAAACCGGCAGGTTGCCGTAGCCGGCGTGCTCCCAGGCGTGGAGCTGGTCGCGCACCGACTTGTCGGCGATCGCTTCGGATCCGCGATAGATGCGCTGGACGATGGTATTGATCTTCTCGAACAGCGGCATGGCGTCGGGATAGAGCGGCGCAAACTGCGAGGAGCCGGATTCGGCCAGCGTCACCACCTTGTTGGCGAGTTCCTCGATGCCGGCCGAGCCGTAGGCCCAGTGCTTGCACAGGATCGCCTCTTCGCCCATCGAGGCGACGTAGTCCTTCATCGCCCTGATTTCAGCGTCGGTGTCGGAATAGAAATGGTTGATGGCGACCACGGCAGGTACGCCGAACTGCCTGACATTCTCGATGTGACGGCCGAGATTGGCGCAGCCCTTCTTGACCGCCTCGACGTTCTCCTTGCCGAGGTCTTCCTTCTTGACGCCGCCATTCATTTTCATGGCGCGCACGGTGGCGACGATGACCGTGGCCGCCGGCTTCAGGCCGGCCTTGCGGCACTTGATGTCGAAGAACTTTTCGGCACCGAGATCGGCGCCGAAACCGGCTTCGGTGACGACATAGTCGGCAAGTTTTAGCGCCGTCGTGGTGGCGACGACCGAGTTGCAGCCATGCGCGATGTTGGCGAAGGGGCCGCCATGGACGAAGGCCGGGTTGTTCTCCAGCGTCTGCACGAGGTTGGGCTGCATGGCGTCCTTGAGCAGCACGGCCATGGCGCCGTCGGCCTTGAGGTCGCGGGCATAGACGGCCGACTTGTCGCGGCGATAGGCGACGATGATGTCGCCGAGGCGCTTTTCCAAATCCTTCAGGTCGGTGGCGAGGCACAGGATCGCCATGACCTCCGAGGCGACGGTGATGTCAAAGCCGCCCTCGCGCGGAAAACCGTTGGCGACGCCGCCGAGCGAGCAAATGATCTCGCGCAGTGCGCGGTCGTTCATGTCCATGACGCGGCGCCAGACGACGCGGCGGATGTCGATACCGAGTGCGTTGCCCCAGTAGATGTGGTTGTCGATCAGCGCCGAAAGCAAATTATGCGCCGTGGTGATGGCATGGAAATCGCCGGTGAAGTGGAGGTTCATGTCCTCCATCGGCACGACCTGCGCATAGCCGCCGCCGGCAGCGCCGCCCTTGACGCCGAAATTCGGCCCGAGCGAGGCCTCGCGGATACAGACGATGGCCTTCTTGCCGATGCGGTTGAGACCGTCGCCGAGGCCCACCGTCGTCGTCGTCTTGCCTTCGCCGGCCGGCGTCGGGTTGATGGCGGTGACGAGGATCAGCTTGCCGTCCTTGTTTGCCTTCACCGACTTGATGAACTCGGCCGAGATCTTCGCCTTGTCGTGGCCGTAAGGCAAAAGATGCTCGCTTGGAATGCCGATCTTCTGGCCGATCGCCTGGATCTGCTTCTTGTCGGCGGCGCGCGCGATCTCGATGTCGGACTTCACTTCGGCCATGGCGGCTTTCCTCTGGATTGGACGGTGGAGGGGACGGGTTTGATCAGTGTGGTCGCAAGCCTGTTCGGAACAGCCTGGCGCTGCAGGCGAGGGCACGTTCTACCCCTGTCGCTGCCGTGGCGTCAACTTGCATGCAACTATGTTTCCTATAGAGAAAGACGGCTCCTGGTCGACCTGACCCGGATCTTCGCGGGTTGTCGCGCCGTATAGAAGCCAGAGCACGCGCCGTCCTGCCGTCTCAAAACAGCCGCGGAATGCACGGAATGCGACAGGGTTGGAACGCCGGTCGGCGCTTCGAGCGGTGGCGCTAGAATGCGCCGATCTGGTGCATCAGCCCCAAGCCGTCAAGCTGGCCGAAATGTTCGACCACGATGCCGTTCTCGACGCGATCAATGTTAATCACACCAACCGAGACGCAATTTCCGCTCGGTGCGACGCCGTGGAAGATGCCGGTGTGCGTGCCCTGAAAGCGACCGCGCGTGACCACCTTGTCGGCATCGCCGATATAGTCGTCGATGACGTGATGGCCGTCGGGGAATCCAACAAAGAATTCGGTGAGCGATTTTCGCCAGTCATCGAAGCCGATCGGATTGGCGCTGGCGAGATGAACGGTGAGATCCGGAGAGACCAAATCGGCCAGTCTATCCCAGTCTTGCGCATCGATCGTGGCATAGAAATTTCGAGCAAATTCCCGGATATCCATCGCGTGTCCTCGCTGGCTGCCGCCCACGGTTGAACGACGGCGAGACGATCAGGTTCCGCGCCCGGAGATGCGCAGCCGAACTGCTGCGACAGGACGTTGCCGATCTCGACCAGGGCCAGCGGTGATTCAAGCCAAGGCGTCTTTCACCAATCGCTTGCTTCACCGATCCAGGACGGACCTGACCTCGACGAGGTTCGATCGAACCCTAAGCACATAAAAACCCATCGTGGTGAGGTGGGTGGGCATGATCCAGCCATCCTCGCGGCCGTTGGAGATTATCAGAGGCTGGATGGCGAGCGCTGCCTTGAGCTGGCCTTCCACGCTGTTCCACAGCGGCGTGAGGCCGCGATTGTCGAGGATCTGCTGAAAATCGTGATGCGCCGCCGTCAGGATGCCGTAATAGCCGTAGAGCTGGCCGTAGGCGAACCAGAAGCGGTCGTCAGCGCGCGTGTCGAACCAGCCGCTGTTGAAGTTCTGCGAGCGGTCGCGGATCAGGTCCGACGTCGAGCCTATGTCACTCGCGATCCGGTCGACGAACTGCAACAGATTGTCGGCGCGCGCGTTGAAGACAACCTCGCATTTCATGAGCCGGTCGTTGAAGGCGCGAAGGCTGCTCGCCGCCGTGCGATAGAAACTCGGCGTCGGGGTTTTCGGACCAAAGGGCCTGAGGCCGAAGTACCAGGTTTCCTCGTCGAAGGTGATCGCGCCGCGCGCATCCTGCAGGTTCTGGTCGATCTGGCTGGTGCCGCGGACGCGGCCCAGCGTGTCGACAAGCTCGACCGTGGTGCGCCGGATGGCCTGATTGACCCCGCGCTGGAAGGAGGCCTTGTTGTCGAGAAACGGCGTGCGGTCCCAGTCCATGCCGAAGAGCCCGAGCTTGTAGAGTATCATCGACGAGATCCAGGCATTCTCGTTGACGTTGAAATCGATGAGATCGGCCGTAACCTGGACAATGGCCGAGTGGGTGCAGGTCTTGACCTCTCCCTCGACGCCAGCGGTTTCCCCGGTGGCGGAAGGAGCGGGCTGTGCCGGCGTGGTTCCGGCCGGCTGCGTGAACCTATATGCTTCCGCATACGCGGGATTGAAATTGCTCCAGACCTGCGTGTTCCAGATGAAATAGCCGTAGAGGCCGATCAGCATGAGCAGAGCGAGGCCGAGCACCGCCTTCAGGATCCAGCCGCGCTGCGAATACCAGCGCCCGGCCCACAGGAACGGCCACAGGATCACGCCGACGGCGAAGCCGATGCCGCGGCCGATCCACTGGAACATCCGTGTGAAGAAGTTCACGATCGGATCAAGCATGGCGATGTCACCCCTCGTCAGTCAGCCGGCCATTCAATCGGTAAGGCCGTAGAGGCGTGTGCGAAACGCCACCTTGTCTTTCAGATATGTGGTTTTCAGAACGTCCACAACATGCGATCGCCAGGCGTCGCTGAAGCCGTCATAGTCGCTGTAAAAACCCGGTTTGTTGAAGACGTAGCGCGAGACGAAATCCTGCGGCACGAAATCCGAGATCAACTGGTTGGTCAGCCAGGCGTCGGGATGTCCGGGCTTGGCCCGGATCGTCAGGAAACGCTGCTGCGGGAACACGTCCTCGACCTTGAGATAGCCGAGGTGAGCGATCTCGCGCTTGGCGGCGTTGAGGAAAGGAAAATTGCCGTCCCTGGTGATCAGGTCGGCATGGCTGTGGATCCAGGTCTGCAGCCAGACCTTGTCGACGTCGGTCAGGTTGCGGTCGGGCTCGGCGTCGCGGATCAGCGCGCGCACCACCATTTCGGCGCGGTGTTCGAGATAGCCTGAAGTTTCGATCCACGAGGCACGCGGCAGTTCGATGCGGCCGGTCGCGGCGAGGAACTTGAACACCCTGTCGGCATCATTGATCGAGAGGTAGCTCACCTGCCACGGCCGCGAGCGGCGGAAGCCGGGTGCTGCCGGGTCGCTGATCACCGTCGTCATGTCGGGGTCGATGAACACATAGAGCCCGCCGAAATGGCTGGTCCAATAGGCGCTGTGGCGAAAGATCACCTGATCCGGCACCAGCGCGTTCTCGCGGATGTCGCCGCAGATCTTGGCCAGCTCGACCATGCGGGTGAGCATGGCACTGTCGCGCCAGGCGTCCGGTTCCTGCTTCAACCGGTCGACGAGCTTGCCGAGTTCGGCGGCTTTGCCGAGCACGTCCTCCGCCGACAGAACCTTGAACTCGACCTGGTTGATCGACAGCAGGTCCTCGATGTCGTCGACCTTGGGGACCGAATCCTCGATCTCGCCATAGATGACATCCTTGATGGTCAGCGCGTCGATGGCGCGCTGGTTCGTCGACATGAACTCGAACATCAGCTGCGAGGTGTTGGAAAAGGCGGTGTGGACCACCGGCAGGTCGACCTGCGACGGCGTCAGGATGATGAAGCGGCGGTTGATCTCGTTGGGATCGAGATAGCTGTAGTCGCCGCATTCCTCGGCCACCTGCGGCGAGAAGCCGGTGCGGTCGATCTCGAAGCTCTTCAGCTTCGTCGGCTTCAGGCCGAAGGCGACCAAAGCCTTGTTGTAGCGCTGGATCAGATGCGGCTCGTCGATGGTCAGCAGCCGGCCATAGATCAGCTCGTTCTCGTGCAAAAGGTCGGACTTCCTGGCGGGGCTCATCTATCTCTTCTCCCCGTTCACGGGGAGAAGGTGCCCGAAGGGCGGATGAGGGGCGCGGGCATCCCTTCTCCCCTTGTGGGAGAAGGTGGATCGGCGCGCAGCGCCGAGACGGATGAGGGGTGCTGGACGGAGCGCCATCGGCGCCAAGCTGGAGCACCCCTCATCCGTCGCCTTCGGCGACACCTTCTCCCACAAGGGGAGAAGGGAGCGTCGGCGCGTCTCACGCATTCCACAGGCCCTTCTTCTTCAGCTCCTCGATCTCGCGGACCGCGCGGTCGCGCAGGCGGGTGTCGCGTATCATCTTGGTCACTGCGGCGTCGTCTGACTTGTCGGAATAGCGGAACTCCGAGTCGGCGTAGCGGTTGACCTCCTGCATGACCATGTCCATCGAGAACGGGCCGCGCAGTTCCTCGATCATCGCCTTCTTGTCGTCGTAGCTCTTGTGCATGAAGACTTCAGGCTTCTCGAACCATTCGTCCGGCAACTCGATGTCCATGGCGCGCATCTTGATCGCATCGGTGACATTCTTGATGGCGCGGCCGGTGAAGCGCGGCTCGGCCTCCTTGATCATGTGCAGATAGGTGCCGATGTCGGCCATCGACTTCGGCGCGCCGTTCTCCTTCATGTAGCGCTCATAGACCTTCATCAGCCCGTCTTCCCTGGGCTTCTCGTGCTCTTCATAGGCCTCCATCACCGCGCGCTGGATTTCTTGGGCGGCATAGAGCTTGTGGTCGCCGAGCGGGATCTTGTGGTTCTTGCCGGCGAGCAGCACGAAGATGTCGATATAGTCGTCGCGCGTTTGGGGCCCATCGACCAGCCAGCGGGCGCCGGCGCGTTGGCGCAGCGCGTCGTCGACGTTTTCGGGATAGTTGGAGAACATGCCGAAGGAGCAGTTGCCGCGCACCACCGTGGCCGCACCCCCGAATGCGTCCATCAGGACGCCGGTGATTTCCTGCTGGCCGGCCGAGGCGCGATCGTCGGAGCGGCGGGCCGCCACCTGGTCGATATCGTCGATGGTGCCGAAGCCGATGACGCGCGAGTTCAGCACATTGTTGATGAACTGGCGGCAGTTCTGGCCCGACTTGCCCTGGTAGGAGGAGATCTGGTCGACGCCGAAATTCTCGTAGGCGAAAGGATAGCCGGCGACCTGGCAGTAGCCGTTGACGAGACCGGCGATCATCTGGATCAGCGTCGTCTTGCCGGTGCCGGGCGCGCCGTCGCCGATGAAGGTGAACAGGAAGCCGCCGAGCTCGACAAACGGGTTCAGCTCGCGCTCGAAATCGTATGCCATCAGCATCTTGGCGAGCTTGACCGACTGGTATTTGGCGATGTGGTTGCCGACGACCTCTTCCGGCTTCTTGAAGGTCATCACCAGCGGCTTCGACCGCTTGCCCGGCGCGACGTCGAAGCCGTCGAGGGTGAAGTCGTCGACGTCGATGCGGATATGCGCATTCTCAAACGGACCAATGCCGTCGAAGCGGCCCTTTCGCGCCAAAAGCCCGTCGATGACGACACGGGCGAATGCGCGCGCCCGGGTCATCAGATCGGCGTCGTCCTTCGCGCCTGCTATCGCCCTGTCGAGGCCGGCTACGATCGATTTCACCGCGTCCTGCGGCGTGTCGAACAAAAAGTCCGGCTCGGGCGTGTCGTTCGGCGCCTCGCCGTCGCTGTCGATCAGCTGGAACAGATAGGAGGCGAGGCTGAAGGCCGAAATATAGGCCGAGGCCGACAGCAGCTTCTTGAAGGCGGCGGCCTCGTCGCCTTCGAGCGGCGCGCGGGCGTTTTTCGCCTTCAGGCTCTCGAGATCTGAGCCTTCGGCGAAGACATCGGCGATGGCCAGCGCGATCGCCAGCCCGCGCCGGGTGCGATAAAGCAGCATGTGCTGTGCAATGCTCAGCAGCTGGTCGTCGGGATGGACGGCGGCGACGGTCTTGGAAAGCTCGACCTCGCGCGTGCGGCGCACCGAGCCGACCGAGACGGTCGAGACGAAGCGGCGGTTGGTGCCGGCCAGTGCGGTACGGGATTCCCGCGACGGGTCCTCCAGCACGACGATGCGGGTGATGAAGCTCTGCGCGGTGGCGCGGTGCTTTTCGATTGCCGCTTCCGAAATCGTGGTCAGGCCGGTGTCCATGAAGGATGCTCCGCGGTTTGACTGTCAGACGTCACTGATGACCTGTCCTTTGGACAGGATGTGGACCTTGTAGCCGGAAAAGATCTTCTGCGCCTCGCCGGCGGCGTAGAGCGCCTGATAGGCCTCATGCGGGATCAGCGCGTGCTTCTCGTAGCTCGACACGCCTTGTCGCGCCGCCTCCAGATCGTCGGTGTCGATGAAGAATTCCTGCGTCGCCTTCTCGCTCGAAAACAACCCCTTGCGACCTGGCTTTTCGGATTTCGAATAAACCTCCTGGATGGTCCAGGTCAGCAGCCAGGCGTTTTCCGGCTTGCGCACCTTGTCCAGAATGTCGGTCACCGTCGAATTGTTGTCGGTGATCCCGGCCGAATAGAAAGGCCCGAGCACGACGCGGCGCAGCTGCTTGGGGTGGAGTTGCTCGAAATCCTTGTCGAGGTTGACCGCGATCGTAGCCGGCGACAGCGTATAGGCGGAGTTCTTCTCGGTGAAGTCGTCGAAGCGGTGGGCAAGCTCGGGATTGAGCAGTCCTTCAACCGGAAGCGGAATGTCGACCTTTTCGTTGAGCTTGCCATTGCGGTCGACAAGCTGCCCGATCATCTCTTCGGAGGAATCCTCGACCGTCACCATGTAGACCAGCGGCAGGTTGGCGCTGCCGTCGAAGGCTGCCCAATGGGCGAGGTAGTAAGGCCGCCTGGTCTTCGGATTGACCGAGACTTTTGCCGTCTGCGCCAAGGTGAACGGCCCGAAGGTCGTCTCGCTCCTGACGCCTTCCAGATAGAGCCGCTCGGCCATCGACTTCTGCAGCGCCTCGGGGAATTCCTTGTGGCGCAGGATGAAGTCGGCCATTTCCTCGCGCAACTCGTCGGCCAGCGGTATGTTGGCGAGACGCGTATCGGCCTGGCGGCGGTCGTTTTCAAGTTCGAGCACGTTCTGGAAGACCGGAAAGCCGCTTTCGGCGCGCGAGATGCGGAATGTCTCCATGAAGCCCAGCCGGTTGCGCCAGCAGGAAAACGAGTTGTCGAGCCGCGCTATGTATTCGGCGACGATCTTGGCGACGATGCCGTGCCGGTAGAGCGGCGAGCGATCGTCGCGCATGAACACTTCGAGGCCGCTGAGTGCCGCGGTGATCGCCGAGAAATACCGCGTTGCCGCTTCGTTTTCGGGGGTCATGCAGCCAGCCCTTGGGAGATATGCAGCAATTACGACTGCACGTAGTTTGCCGCATTGTGCTTTTTCAGCACGTCGTCGAAGCGGCGGGCAAAGGCATCGTCGGCCAGCTTCTTGCGGCGCTGGATGTCGGCGGTCGCCACCATGTTCTTCTCGTGCATTTCGAGGAGATCGCCAATGTGCTTCTGCGAGGCCGCGCCGATGCCGGCCATGGTTTCCTCGGCGGTGATGTCAACCTGGCTGCCCAGCGTGTTGATCTTGTGAGCGACGTCCTGCTGGGCGGCGGTCTTCAGCGAATCTTCCAGGGCCTTGTAGAGCACGATGCGCTGCTCGGTATCGATGGTCAGCTTGTTGATCAGCGTCGACTGCGCCGCGATCTGGTTGTTGAGCGAATCGACGAAGGTCTGGAACATCGAGGTGTAGCGCTCCAGCGTCTGGCTTTCGGCCAGCAGTTCCTGCTCCTTGGCCTGCTTCTCGTTGTACTCGGTTGCCAGTTTCGAACGCTCGCCCTCAAGCTCGGTGCGCTCCTTCTGGCTGGTCGAGGCGGCGATCTTGTTCTCGATGTCGAGCAGCATCGGATTGAGCTCCTCGATGCGCTTTTGCACGGTCTCGAGATTCGACATCGTCGCCTTGCGACGCTCGATCACCTGCGACAGGCTGGCCTCGGAGGTCTTGTAACGCTGGTCGAGGATCTGCTTCTGCGCCTTGAGGATGCCGACGATGGTGTCGGATTTCGCCAAAAGCTCCTGCAGATTGCCGGCGAGCGACATGTTGCGGACGCGGTCGGTGCGCATGCGCTGTTTGCTCTGGTCGGAAAATATGCCGACGAAGCTTTCCCAGCCGGTGTAGTTCTTCATGCTCTCGAATTCGGCGCCGAAGACGTTTGTGGCGTCCTCCAGCCCGATGATCAGGTCGGCGATGTTGCCTTCCATCACCTTCTGCTGCTTCAGCACATCCTCGATGCGGGCGTTCTCGAGGTCGAAATTGGCGTCGCCGATCTTCTTGTCGGTCCTGGCGAGCGTGTCGAGCACGGCGCCGGACTGCTCGATCTTGGTGCGCATGTCCTGCACGACCTGATTGGTCTTGGCAATTTCGGCATCGAAATTCTGCAATGTCGCCATAGGAGCCTCCCGCTTCGGCAATTGTTCGTGTCGCGAACGCCGCGAATATATGTATGGCAAGGGGGGAAGGAAAGGCGGAAGATGCCGCGATACCTCAAACAAAACCCGACCCCATCGGCCTGCCTTCCACCGCTGGTGATTGGCGAAAAGCCGAAGCCGCACCCGATCTCCCCCCGCAAGGGCCCGCAAGGGGGGAGATCGGCAGCGTCGCCGACGGCGCTGCTCAGGCCTTGGTGAAGCCGATGAAATCGTCGGGCGCGGCGCGGCCCATTTCCTCTTCCCAATGGCGGCGGCAGAGCGAGACATAAACATCCTTGCCGATCGCCACCTGTTCGCCCTGTCTCGCCACCTTGCCGTCCGCGCCGAGGCGCACGACCATCGTCGCCTTGCGGCCGCAGCGGCAGATGGTGCGCACCTCGCGCAGATCGTCTGCTATCGCCAGGAGCGCGCGCGAGCCGGAAAACAGCTTGCCCTGGAAATCCGTGCGCAGGCCGTAGCACATCACCGGGATGTCCAGCCGGTCGGCGATGCGGGCAAGCTGCCACGCCTGCTCCTCTTCGAGGAACTGCGCCTCGTCGACGAAGACGCAATGCACGGTCGTGTGGTCGTGATGCTCGGCGACCCTGGCGAACAGGTCGTCGCCGTCGCGGAACATCTCAGCCTCCGTCTCCAGGCCGATGCGCGACGAGATCAGCCCGGTGTCGCCCTTGCGGTAGTGGCCGGCGACGAACAGCATCGTCATCATGCCGCGCTCGCGGTAATTGTAGGAGGCCTGCAGCAGCATCGTCGTCTTGCCGGCATTCATCGTCGCATAGTGGAAGTACAGCTTGGCCATGCCGCCCTTTTAAGCCGAGTTGTCCCAACGCGGGGAGGGG
Organism: Mesorhizobium sp. WSM4850; assembly: GCF_055811735.1. Classification (NCBI taxonomy): domain Bacteria; kingdom Pseudomonadati; phylum Pseudomonadota; class Alphaproteobacteria; order Hyphomicrobiales; family Phyllobacteriaceae; genus Mesorhizobium; species Mesorhizobium sp. WSM4850. The sequence goes on from NZ_JBVVPV010000018.1 coordinate 18,177, forward strand.
GCGTCCCGACGTTCCACCGGAAAAGCGCCTGGCCACCGGAAAAGCGGCGAATCTGTCGCTGGTCGGCCAGCCCGCGCCGTTGATCGCGATTGTCTTATCGCTTGAAACCGCACCAGAATGGTGTTTGGCTGACGAAACAAGGCGGAGACAAATCCGCAATTTCGCTTCGCCGACAGATCACAATGGGAGAATACAGATGTCGCGTATGAAACTACTCGCCGCCGGCTTCGGTCTGGCGGCATTTCTTTCGGCGAGCGGTGCACTCGCCGCCGAGCCGGAAAGCTGCAAGCCGGTGCGTTTTGCCGATGTCGGCTGGACCGACATCACCGCCACCACCGCTACCGCCAGCGTCATCCTCGAAGCGCTCGGCTACGAGCCCGACGTGCAGGTGCTGTCGGTTCCGGTCACCTACACCTCGCTGAAGAACAAGGACGTCGACGTCTTCCTTGGCAATTGGATGCCGACCATGGAAGCCGACATAAAACCCTATCTCGAAGACAAGTCGGTCGAGACGGTCGTGACCAACCTGGAAGGCGCGAAATATACGCTCGCCGTTCCACAGCACACCTATGATGCCGGTCTGAAGGATTTCGCCGATATCGCCAAATTCAAGGACAAGCTCGACGGCAAGATTTACGGCATCGAAGCCGGCAATGACGGCAACCGCCTGATCCTCGACATGATCGCCGCCGACAAGTTCGGCCTGAAGGATTTCGAGCTTGTCGAAAGCTCCGAAGCCGGCATGCTGTCGGCGGTGCAGAAGGCGGCCGCATCGGGCGAAGACGTGGTCTTCCTCGGCTGGGAGCCGCATCCGATGAACGCCAACATCAAGATGGCCTATCTGTCGGGTGGCGACGAGGTGTTCGGCCCGAATTTCGGCGGCGCGACCGTCGCCACCAATGTCCGGGCCGGCTACACCACCGAATGCCCGAACGTCGGCGCGCTGCTCAAGAACATGGTGTTCTCGCTCAAGATGGAAAACGAGATCATGGGTGCGATCCTCAATGACGGCGCCGACCCGAAAGCCGCGGCCACCGAATGGCTCAAGGCCAATCCGGACGCGATGACGCCATGGCTCGCCGGCGTGACGACCTTCGACGGCGGCGACGCCGCGGCCGCGGTGAAAACCGCACTGGGTTCGTAGCAAACTTACACCTCCCCCGTGTGGGAGGTTCGGCGCGGCACGCGCCGCGGTTGGGATGGTTCGGAACGGAGCATAACCGTGACCATCCCACCCGGCTCGGCTGCGCGGTTCGGCCCACCCCGTCAGGGGAGAGGTGAAGAAGAATGAGGGGACATTTGCCATGGATCCGGTTTCGCAACTGATTTCGAGCTTCAAGATCCCGATCGGGCGGTGGGGCAAGACCTTCTTCGACTTTCTGACCACCAATTTCGAGTGGTTTTTCGACAGTATCGCCGACGGGCTCACCGTCGTTCTCGACGGGCTCGTCGATCTTTTGCTGCTCGTCCCCCCGGTCCTCCTGGTCGCCGCCATAGCCGGGCTTGCCTGGTACCTGCAGAAATCATGGAAGCTGGCGCTTGCCGTCGCGCTCGGCCTGCTCTTCATCGTCAACCAGGATCTCTGGCAGGAAACCGTCGAGACGCTGGTGTTGGTCGTGGGCGCCGCTGCGGCCTCGATGGCCATCGGCGTGCCGATCGGCATCTGGGCGGCGCATAACGAGCGCGGCTACCGCTATCTCCAGCCGGTCCTCGACCTGATGCAGACCATGCCGACCTTCGTCTACCTGATCCCGGTGCTCATTCTCTTCGGCCTCGGCATCGCACCCGGCCTCATCGTCACCGTCATCTTCGCCGCTCCCGCGCCGATCCGCCTGACGCATCTCGGCATCACCTCGGTGCCGAAACCGATGATCGAGGCCGGCGAAGCCTTCGGCGCGACGAAACGCCAGCTGCTGTGGAAAGTCGAGCTGCCGGCGGCGCTGCCGACCATCATGGCGGGCCTGACGCAGTGCATCATGCTCTGCCTCTCCATGGTGGTGATCGCTGCGCTCATCGGCGCCAACGGCCTGGGCAAGCCGGTGGTGCGCGCGCTGAACTCGGTCAACATCCCGCTCGGCCTCGAAGCCGGCCTCGCCATCGTCGTGCTCGCCATCATCCTCGACCGCATCAGCCGCATCGGCACGGGAGCCGCCAAATGAGCGCTGCGGTCGATTTCAAGAATGTCGACATCGTCTTCGGCGCGGCGCGCAAGGAAGCGCTGGCGCTCGTCGACAGGGGCGCAACGCGTCAGGAAATTTTGGAGAAGACCGGCGCCGTGCTCGGCTGCGCCGGTGCCAATTTGACCGTCAACGAGGGCGAGATTTCCGTCCTGATGGGCCTCTCCGGCTCCGGCAAATCGACGCTGCTGCGCGCCGTCAACCTGCTCAACGTGCCGGCGCGCGGCAACGTCATGGTCAAGGACGGCGACCGCATGGTCGATGTCGCAACCTGCGACGCCGCCACGCTGCGCCACATCCGACAGACGCGGGTCGCCATGGTGTTTCAGCAGTTCGGCCTTCTGCCCTGGCGCACCGTCGCGGAAAATGTCGGCTTTGGGCTCGAGCTTTCCGGCGTGCCCGAAGCCGAGCGCAAGGCGCGCGTCGACCGCCAGTTGAAGCTCGTCGGCCTCGACCAGTGGGCGTCGAAATACGCCCACGAGCTTTCCGGCGGCATGCAGCAGCGCGTCGGGCTGGCGCGCGCGTTTGCCACCGAAGCGCCGATCCTGCTGATGGACGAGCCGTTCTCGGCGCTCGACCCGCTGATCCGGACCAAGCTGCAGGACGAATTGCTGCAGCTTCAGGCCGAGCTGAAGAAGACCATCGTCTTCGTCAGCCACGATCTCGAGGAGGCGCTGAAGATCGGCAGCCACATCACCATCATGGAAGGCGGGCGCATCGTGCAGACCGGCGCGCCGGAAGACATCGTGCTGCGCCCCGCCAACGACTATGTCCGCGACTTCATCGCCAATGTGAATCCGCTCTCGGTGCTGACTGCCTGGAACGTGATGCGCGACCGCCGTGATCTCGACCACGGCGAGGACGGCTGGGTGTGGCTCGACCGCCGCAAGACGACGCGTTTCAAGATCGATGAGCACGGGCTGGTGGCGGCGGCCGAGCGCGATGGCAAGCCGGCGTTCTGGGTGTCGTGCGCCGATGTCGAGGCGCAGCCGGAGGAGACGACGCAGGTATTCTGGGCCAATCCCGGCACCTCGCTGAAGACGGTGATGCTGGCCATGCACCGCTCGCAGACCGCACCGGTGGCGCTGTTCGACGACCAGTCGCGCTTCGTCGGCGCCATCGGCATCAGGGATGTGTTGTCGGCGGTGTTGCGGCGGTAGCTATTTCTAAACGAAACGGCCCGTATCGTTTCTTCGCGGTCTCTGCGCGGCTTAGCGGCGGTCCCACATAAGGCATGGACTTGTGAACGGCGGCGCCCCGCCAGGAAGGCGGTTTGCGGGCGGTTCAAAATGGACGATTGCTTTCGTTCATGTCAGGATAAAAGCGAAATTCTTGCGCGCAGTTGCCGGTTCCGATGCCTGAGATCGTCACCAAACCCCGCACCAAGACGAAGCCGAAGATCGAACGGCCGAAGCTCTACAAGGTCATCCTCCTTAATGACGATTTCACGCCGCGCGAGTTCGTGGTGACGGTGCTCAAGGGAGAGTTCAAGCTGAGCGAGGACCAGGCTCGGCGGGTGATGATCACCGCGCACCAGCGCGGCGTCTGCGTCGTCGCCGTCTTCACCAGGGACGTCGCCGAGACCAAGGCGACACGGGCGACCGATGCCGGCAAGGCCAAGGGCTACCCGCTGATGTTCACGACGGAACCGGAGGAGTAGTGCCGGCTTCCCCTCCTCCCCTTGCTGCGGGAGAAGGTGGATTGGCGTGCAGCGCCAAGACGGTTGAGGGTACTGGACGGAGTGCGGTGATTGACAACTGCTCATCGCCGAGGCACGTTCGCAGCGCTGCGTAGGGCGCATCGGTGTAACGTCGAAAGGGCAATGCCCGCCTATACTGTAACCACAGTTGCGCCCATGCCGAATCTCGAAAACCTCAAAAAGCAGGCCAAGCAATATTTGCGGTGGCACCGCGAACGGTACTATCCGGTCGCAGCCGAGATCAGGGCTGCGTTGCCACGCTTCCAGCATCTCGATGACAATCAGGTACTGGAAGCAAATTTCAAGCTCAGCGACGCGCAGGAACTGATCGCGCGTCAATCGGGGTTCGAGGGATGGCAGGCGCTCAAGACAGGAGCCCCAGCCATGACAGATCAGAAAAAACAGACCGTACCTGCACCCGTTCTGAGTTCAACCTCAGCGCAGTTGTTCGTCACCGACATCAAAGCGTCGTTCGAATTCTTCACCACCAAGCTCGGCTTCGGAGTCGACTTTGTTTACGGCGACCCGGCATTTTACGGACAGGTGACACGTGACAATGCGCAACTCGCGCTGAGGCTGGTTTGCGAACCTGTGTTCGTTGGCGATATACGGCAACGTGAACACCTGCTCTCCGCCGGGATCACAGTCGATACTGCAGACGAGATTAAACAGCTCTTTCTGAATTTTCAGGCCGCAGGGGTGCCCTTTCACTAAGTCCTCAGGAAAGAACCCTGGGGTGCCAGAAACTTCATTGTTATGGATCCAGACGGAAATCTCATTTTGTTTGCTGGCCCGGGCGACTGAGCCGTCTGCGTCGTCGCCGTCTTCACAAGGGACGTCGCCGAGACCAAGGCGACTCGGGCGACCGATGCCGGCAAGGCCAAGGGCTACCCGCTGATGTTCACGACGGAACCGGAGGAGTAGCGCGCCCGCTTCCCTTCCTCCTGTGGGAGAAGGTGGATTGGCGCGCAGCGCCAAGACGGTTGAGGGGTGCTGGACGGAGTGCCGTCGCTGCCAAGCTGGAACACCCCTCATCCGACCGAGCGGAGCCTGTCCTCGGGCTTGCCGGAGGCAAGACCCGTGGGCTCGGCCACCTTCTCCCACAAGGGGAGAAGGAAAATCGGCGTCGCTACCGCCCCTCGCGGTACCACATCGAGCCCAATGCCAGCAGCAACAGGCCGAGGCCGAGGAACCCGCCGAACAGCGGCACGCGCGAGACGGCCTTCAGCACACTGTCGTCGGTGGTGCGCAGGCCGATCCAGTCGTTGCCGGCCGCCGCGCCCGTGGAGCGGACCGGGACGACCGACGGCAGCGTCACGCCGCCGGCGAGATTGCCAAGGGTCGACGATTGCGCCAGCCGGCGCACGCTGCCGCCGGTGGCCTCGGCCGGCGCTCTCAGCCGGTTCTCGGTGGAGACGACGTCGGTGAATTCCGGTGCGTTGACCGGGCCGACATGGGCAAGCGCTTTCAGGTCGCCATTGCCGACCTGATAGAGGCCGATCTCGCTGGTCTCGATGCTGCCGAGGAAGACGCCGGGTTCGGCTCTCTCGAGCTTGACGGTCATCGCCTTGCCGGACGGGGTGATGATCTGCGCCGGGCCGGGATCGTCGCTCATCGTCTGGCGGCGGATTTCCAGCATCATGCCGCGGCCGTCGGCAGTCAGCCGCTCCTCCTCGAGTTCGGGCTCCTTCATCAGCCAGTGGGCGATGCGGCGATAGAGCTGGACATGCGGGCCGCCGCCCTCGAAGCCGCGCGCCCACAACCAGCCCTGGTCGGACAAAAACATGCCGACGCGGCCTTCACCCTTGCGGTCGAGCAGCAGCAGCGGACGGTTGTCGGCGCCCTTCATTACCGCCTCGCCCCCGGGGTTCTCGACGCCGATGGTGCGGAACCAGCGGCTCCAGTGCGGCGGCTCGGTGGCGGAGCCGTCAAGCCCGCGCGTCACCGGATGGCGCTGGCCGAGCTCGGTGAGGCGCGGATAAAAGGCCTTTTCGACGACTTCGCCGGTCGGCATCGCCGGCAGCGCCGACATCAAAGGCGTGCGGGCGATGGAACTTTCGCCGGCATATTCGGGTCCTGCCGCGATCAGCAGCGCGCCGCCCTTTTCAACATATTCGGCGATGTAGTCGTAATAGAGGACCGGCAGCACGTCGCGGTGCTGGTAGCGGTCGAAGATGATCAGGTCGAAATCCTTGATCTTCTCGACGAACAGTTCGCGCGTCGGGAAGGCGATCAGCGACAATTCGTTGATCGGCGTGCCGTCCTGCTTTTCCGGCGGCCGCAGAATGGTGAAGTGGACAAGATCGACCGAGGCGTCGGATTTCAGAAGGTTGCGCCAGGTGCGTTCGCCGGCATGCGGTTCGCCGGAGACCAGCAGCACGCGCAAATTCTCGCGGATGCCGTCGATCAGCGCGATGGCGCGGTTGTTGGTGTCGGTGAGTTCGTCGGGCTCGGGATCGATGGCAAGCTCGACGATGTTGCGGCCGGCGCCGGGAATGGTCACCTGCAGCGGCATGGCCTGGCCGATGGTGGCGCGCTCGACCGAAACCTGCTCGCCATTGACCGAGACGCGCACATCGACCGAGCCCGCCTCGTTGTTGGTGCCGATGACGCGATAGGTCATTTCGAGCGGCTTGCCGACCAAACCGAAGCGCGGCGCATTCTCGAAGCGGATGCGGCGATCCTTTTCCTGGTCGTTGCCGGTGATCAGCGCGTGCAGCGGGGCGTTGAAGTCGGGCGTGCCGCCCGGGGCGTCATGCACCTCGCCGTCGGTGATCATGATGGCGCCGCCGATGCGCGAAGGCGGCACGTCGCGGAAAGCGCTCTCAAGCGCCCCGAAAAGCCGCGTTTCGGTGCGCTCCTCGGCGGCTTCCGACTTGCCGGCCTCGACGACGCGGATGTCGAATTGCTTGAAGCGGCCGAGGCGCTGCTGAAGCCCGGCCAGCGCCTCGTCGGTCTGCCTGGTGCGCTCGCCAATGTCCTGGCTCTGGCTGCGGTCGACGACGACGGCGACGACGCTTTTCAGCGCCTCGCGCTCTTCGTCGAGCAACACCGGGTTGAGCAGGGCCGCAGTCAGCGCCAGCAGGGCGGCAAAACGGAAGACCGCGCCGCGCTGGCGGAACCACAGGCCGACCAATGCCAGCAGCAACAGCGGCGCCAGCACCAGGCCGAGCAGCGGCCAGGAGATGAGCGGTTCGAAGGCGAGCGACAAGTTCATGGCTTACTGCCCCAGCCGTTCGAGCAGCACCGGCACATGCACCTGATCGGATTTGTAGTTGCCGGTCAGCATGTACATCATGATGTTGACGCCGCCGCGCAGCGCATAAATGCGCTGCATCGGATCCGACGGCACGGTCGGCAAAAGCGGGTCGCCATTCTCGTCGACCGCCCAGGCGCCGGCGAAATCATTGGCGGTGATCATGATCGGCGAGACGCCGTCGCCGGTGCGTACCGGGCGGTTCTCGGTGTTGCTGGCTTCGAGCGACGCCGCGACCCAGAGCGGGCCGCCGGCGAAGCGTCCGGGAAACTCAGGCAGGATGTAGAAGGATTTGGTCAGCACATGGTCCGACGGCACCGGCTCCAGCGCCGGCACGTTGAGGTTGCCGAGGATGTCGCGCAGCCGATCCGTCGCCGGGCTGGCCTGCTCCGCGCCGATGCCGGTGGCGAACTGGTCGCGCGTGTCGAACAGCACCGTGCCGCCCTGCTGCATATAGGCGTCGACGCGGGCGATCGCGGCCTGGCTCGGCATCGGCGCGGCAGGATCGATCGGCCAGTAGATCAGCGGATAGAAGGCAAGCTGGTCCTTCGAGATATCGACGCTGGCCGGCGCCCCCGGCTCAAGCGCGGTCTTCTCGATCAGAAAGCGGGTCAGGCCCTCCAGCCCGGCCTGGCTGATCGAATCGACGCTCCGGTCGCCGGTCTGCACATAGCCGATCCGGGTTTTCGAAATGTCCTCGATCGCCCGCTCATCACCGGGTTTGGCATCGTCGGCGCGGGCGATGTCGGTGTGGCCGACCAGGGCGCCGAGCGTAATCAGCAGGGCGGCGGTGGTTGCGGCGGCCGTGCCGGCGCGGCGCGGCCGGCGCGATAACAGGCCGCCCATCCAGAACACCGCCAGCGTATCAAGGACCATCAGCAGGAGAGCTGCCGCCACCAGCGGGCCCTTCAAATTGTGCGATTCGTCGAAAGCGTACTGGACGGTGGTGACCGGCACGGTGATCTGAGGACGGACCAGCGGCGCCAAGCGGCTTTCGGCATTGAGCAGATTGTGAGCGATGACGCCGGTGTCGGAGCCATACAGGCCGGGCGGATTCTCGAACGTCACCGGCAGCGGGCCGGCACCCGGCACCAGCGGCCGTGCATCCGGCGTCGGCGGCACCAGCGTGCCATCGGCTGATATCATGCGGTAGGGCGCCAGCGAGGCGGCGGCGGCTTCGGCATTGGCGACCGCCGCACCCTGGTTGCGCGACAGTTGCACGATGCGGCGCAGCATCTCGACGAAACTGCCGGAGATCGGCAGGTTCGACCAGGTCGCCTCCGGCGTGACATGGAACAGGACAAGCGTGCCTTTGCCCTTCTTCATCCCGGTCACCAGTGGCGTGCCGTCGGCAAGCGTGGCCCAGCTGCGCTCGACGATATCGGGCGTCGGCTCGGCCAGCACCTGCCTGGTGACGGTGACCTCGGCCGGTGGAGCGAGATCGGCGAAGGGGCCGGTCTTCGGAAAATCGGTGACCGGCTGCGGCGTCGTCCACGACAGCGCGCCGCCGAGCGAGCGCTCGCCGGTGCGCAGCCTGACCGGCAGCAGGTCGTCGTCATTGCCGGCGGCGACCAGCCGCGAGCCGGCGAAGCGCACCAGCGTGCCGCCATTGTCGACCCAGTCGACCAGCCTTTGCCGCACCTGCTGCGGAATGGTGCCGACATCGGCCATGACGATCATCGCCGGCTTCTGGTCGAGGAGCTGCGGGATGGCGTCGGCAAGGTCGGCGCTCGACGGCTCGGCCAGATCGGCGAAGGGCTGCAGCGCGCGGCGGATGTAGTACAGCGGCGACAGAAGCGGCTGCGCCTGGTCGGCTTCGGCCTGCGACAGCAGTCCGACGCGGCGGCGCTTGGAACTCTCGTCGAGCACGCGAACGGCGCCGGCCTGCCGCTGACCGTCGAGCGTGATCGAGGCGAAGTCGTTGCGCAGCTCGAAAGGCACCGCCATCGTGCCGGTGGCGGTGGATTCGCCCGGCGAGAAGGTCAGCGTGGCGTCGGCGATGCGGCGGCCCTTGTCGTCGAAGGCGCCGGCGGTCACCTGAGCCGGCGCCGGATCGCCCGGCGCGCGGATGGCGGTCAGCTCGAAGCCGTCCACCTGGTTGTCGGCGCCGGTCAGGCCGATCAGGCCAGGCCGGTCGGAGGCGGCCCAGACGACACGGGCGGCGTTCTTCGACAGAAGCGTGTTGAAGGCGGCCTCGTCGCCTTCCGCCGCCAGACCATCGGCGAGCACGGCGACGCTGGCGCCCGGCAAGCTCTCCAGGGTTGTCGCGACGCGGGCATAGACGGCCGGGCGGTCGGTCGGGATCGGCCGCGGCTTTGCCGCGCGCAGCCGGTCGAGCGCGGTGGCGGCGTCGAACGGGCCGATCTCGGCATTCGGTTTTTCGGCGGTGAAGGCGATGATGACAGGCACGTCGTTGGAGCTGGCATCGGCGATCAGCCGTTCGGCAGTGGCGACGCGCTGGCCCCAGTCGGCGGCACTTGCCCAGTCATTGTCGATGACCAACGCAAGAGCGGTGCCCTCGGCCGGCAGTCTTTCACGCGGGTTGAAGACAGGTTCGGCCAGCGCCGCAACGATAAGGGCCGCCATCAGCAGCCTGAGCAGCGTCAGCCACCACGGGCTCTGTTGCGGCGTCTCCTCGCGCTTCAGCACGCGGGCCAGGATCTTCAGCGGCGGGAAGACCTCAGTCTGCGGCTTGGGCGGGGTGAACCGCAAAAGCCACCAGATCACCGGCAGGGCCAGAAGGCCCCACAGCACCATCGGCGCTCCGAAGGAGAGCGGCAGCCAGCTCATGCGCGGATCCTCCCGGCTGAGCTGCCATCGACGGTCATCGCCATGTGGACACGCACCAGCGCATCGGAGGCGAGGCGGTCGGTGTGGTTGACGGTAAAGCTCCAGCCGAGGCGCTTGCACCAGTCGGTCAGTTCCTGGCGGCGGGCGATGTAAAGCAGTCGGTAGTCATCGCCCAGCGTTTCGGCGCGGCCGGCGGTCAGCTTGTCGCCGGTCTCGGGATCGGTGAATTCGGTGCGGCCGGCATAGGGGAATCTCTCCTCGGCCGGGTCGGCGACCTCGATCAGATGGGCACGCACGCCGTGGCGGGCGAGCACGTCAAGCCAGGCGATGGTGTCCTCGACCGGATCGAGGAAGTCGCTGACGATGACGATGTCGCAGAAGCGGCGGATGGCGGACAGGTCGGGCTTTGCCGGCAATTCGCCGGCATGGCTGAGTTGTGCTGCGATCCGCTCGGCGCCGTTGCGGGCGGTGAACGGATCGGTCAGCCCGGGCCAGGCGATGCGCTCGCCGCTGCGCGACAGAAGCTCGGCCATGGCCAGCGCCAGCACCAGCGCGCGGGACTCCTTCGAGACGGTGGCGCCGGTCGATTTGTAGAGCATGGAAGGCGAGGGATCTGCCCACAGCCACACCGTATGGGCGGCCTCCCATTCGCGGTCTCGCACATAGATGTGGTCGTCGCGGGCCGAGCGGCGCCAGTCGATGCGCGAGGAGTCGCCCTCGACATAGGGCCGGAACTGCCAGAAATTCTCGCCGATGCCGCGCTTGCGGCGGCCGTGCCAGCCGGCGATCACCGTGTTGACGATGCGACGCGCCTCGACCAGCAGGTCCGGCACCAGCGATGCCCGCAACCGGCCGCGGGCGAGCGCGTCACGCGTCGCCGCCGGAGCCTGGGCCTCGCCTATACGCGCCATCAGATGCCTTTTGCCAGTTTCGCCACCACGTCACGCACGGTCGTGCCCTCGGCACGGGCGGCAAAGGTCAGCGCCATGCGGTGCTGCAGCACCGGCTCGGCCAGCGCTCTGATATCGTCGATCGACGGCGCCAGCCGTCCGTCATAAAGGGCGCGGGCGCGGGCGCACAGTGTCAGCGACTGGCTGGCGCGCGGGCCCGGGCCCCAGGCGACGTGCTTGTCGGTCTCGGCATTGCCCTGGCCGGGGCGCGCCGAGCGCACCAGTTGGAGGATCGCCTCGACGACGCTTTCCGGCACCGGCATGCGGCGAATGAGGGTCTGGATCTCCTTCAGCCGCGCCGGCTGCAACACGTTCTGCGCCTTGGCGTCCTCAATGCCGGTGGTCTCCAGGAGGATGCGGCGCTCCGCCTCGATTTCCGGATAGAGGATGTCGACCTGCATCAGGAAACGGTCAAGCTGCGCCTCGGGCAGCGGATAGGTGCCCTCCTGCTCCAGCGGGTTCTGCGTCGCCAGCACGTGGAAGGGCGCCGGCAGGTCATGGCGGACACCGGCAATGGTGACGTGGTATTCCTGCATCGCCTGCAGCAGCGCCGACTGGGTGCGCGGCGAGGCGCGGTTGATCTCGTCGGCCATCAGCAGTTGCGCGAAGATCGGCCCGGAGATGAAGCGGAACGAGCGCTTGCCGAATTCGTCCTGCTCCATCACCTCGGAGCCGAGAATATCGGACGGCATCAGGTCGGGCGTGAACTGGATGCGGCGGGAATCGAGGCCGAGCACGATGCCCAGCGTCTCGACCAGCTTGGTCTTGGCGAGGCCGGGCACGCCGACCAGCAGCGCATGGCCGCCTGCGAGCAGCGCCACCAGCGTGCGTTCGACGACGCTTTCCTGGCCGAAGATGACGCGGCCGACGCCCTCGCGAACCCTGGAAATGTCGGCCAGCGCCGTCTCGGCCAGGGCGATCATGTCCTCTTCGCTGATCGGGCTTTCCTTGATCATCACGCTCATGCAGCATCGATCCTTCTCGTTGGAAATACCGGCTTGCAGCTTCGACGCCACAGAGTGCCGCGATTCGGCCTCGCGTGGCGCCCGTCTTTGAACTTAAATCACTGACTTAGGCTGACAAGCGGAACAACAGTGACTATTTCGTGACCATGACAGAACGCGCCGACGATCGTGAAGGAAGTTTGACGGCAGCGACCGAGGCGCGCGGACTGGAGGCGCTGATCTCGCGTGCCGCCCGCGCGGGCAACGGGCCGGCGCCGGTGGATCGTTGGAATCCGGCCTTTTGCGGCGATCTCGACATGGAGATCCGGCAGGACGGCACCTGGTTCTACCAAGGCACGCCGATCGGCCGCATGCCGCTGGTGCAGCTGTTTTCCTCCGTGCTGCGCAAGGACGAAGACGGCAGGACCTACCTGGTGACGCCGGTGGAAAGGGTCGGCATCCGCGTGGTCGACGCGCCCTTCATAGCCGTCGAGATTGATGTTTGCGGCACCGGCGATGGCCAGGTCATCACCTTTCGTACCAATGTCGGCGATGTGGTCGAGGCCGGGCCGGAGCATCCGCTGCGCTTTGTCGACGAGGAGGCAACCGGCGGCCTGAAACCCTATGTGCTGGTGCGCGGACGGCTGGAGGCGCTGCTGGCGCGGCCGGTCATGTATGAATTGGTCGAGCATGGCGAGGAGATCGAGGTCGGCGGCCGAAGGATGTTTGCCGTCCGCTCGAAGGGTGCGGTCTATCCGATCATGCCGGCGGAAAAACTGCAGCGGCTGAGCGCGTGAGCGGGCGACGCCAAATGGCGGGGCATGATGGACCAGGTGACGCGATGAACCAGGTGACACTATGGACCAAGTGACGCCGGCGCCGTTTTCGGCCGCGGATTTTCGCGCCCGCGTCGCGGCGCAGCCGCTGGCGCATGCCGCCGACGATTATGGCGACCATCGCTTCAACCCGGGACATCCGCGTTTGAAGCTCGCAAAGGCGCTGCGCGATGCCGCCGTGCTGATCCCGGTGGTCGATCATGGACGCGATGCAACGGTTCTGCTGACCAAGCGGGCGGAAAAGCTGCGCAGCCATTCGGGGCAGGTGGCCTTTCCCGGAGGCACGATCGATCCTACCGATCCGAGCCCGGAGGCGGCGGCATTGCGCGAGACATTCGAGGAGATCGGGCTTGGCCAGGATCGGGTCGAGATCATTGGCCGCATGCCCGATTACGTCTCCGGCAGCGGCTACCGGATCGCCCCGGTGCTGGGAATAGTGCGGCCGGACTTTTCACTGACGCTGAATTCCGAGGAGGTCGACGCCGCCTTCGAAGTGCCGCTACGCTTTCTGATGGACCCGGCCAACCACGGCCGCGACAGCCGCATGTGGAACGATCTCGAATGGGTCTTCTACGAAATGCCCTATGACGGACAGCGCATCTGGGGCGTCACCGCGGGCATCATCCGCACGCTCTATGAAAGGCTCTATACGTGAGCGGCCGGGTGTCGCTCGCGGGCAAAGCCGACTGGCTCGGGGAACGGCATTTGCAGCGCCTGCTGGCGGCTTTGGCGGATGGCGGCGAGGAGGCGCGCGTCGCCGGCGGTGCGGTGCGCAATGCGCTCATCGGCCAGCCGGTTGCCGACGTCGATATCGCCACCACGACCGTGCCTGACGAGACCATCCGCCGCGCCGAGGCGGCGGGTTTCAAGGCGGTGCCGACCGGCATCGAGCACGGCACCATCACGATTGTCGCCGGCGGCAAGCCATTCGAGGTGACCACGCTGCGCGCCGACATCGAGACCGACGGACGGCGGGCAAAAGTGTTGTTCGGGCGCGACTGGAAGGCCGATGCGGAACGACGCGATTTCACCATCAACGCGCTCTATGCCGAGGCCGACGGCACGATCGTCGACCTGGTCGGCGGCATTGCCGATGTCGAGGCGCGCCGGCTGCGCTTCATCGGCGATCCGGAGGCGCGCATCCGCGAGGATTATCTGCGCATCCTACGCTTTTTCCGCTTCTTCGCCTGGTATGGCGACGGCCGGCCGGATGCCGAAGGGCTGAAGGCTTGCGCCCGGCTCAAGGAGGGGCTTGGCCAACTCTCGGTCGAGCGCGTCTGGTCCGAACTGAAGAAGCTGCTGTCGGCCCCCGATCCATCGCGCGCCCTGCTGTGGATGCGCCAGGCGGGCGTGCTCACCAGCGTTCTGCCGGAGAGCGAGAAATGGGGCATCGATGCGATCCATGCGCTGACCAGGGCGGAGAAGGATCTCGGCTGGACGCTGGACCCGCTGCTCAGGCTGGAAGCGATCGTGCCGCCGGACGCAGCGCGGATGAAGACGCTCGCCGAGCGGTTGAGGTTCTCCGTCAGCGACGCCGGTCGCCTCAGGCAGTGGGCGCTGACAGCGCCCGTCGGGCCGAAGACGACCGAAGCGGAACTCGCAAAACGGCTCTATCGCGGCGATCGTCAGGGCCTTGTCGATCGCTTGCGGCTGTCGCTCGCTTCCGCTCGAGCCCGCGCCGTCGAGGACAACGACGCGCTGCTCGAAGCTGGCGGCTTTTCGCGGCTGCTGGCCTTTGCCGGAAAATGGAAAAAGCCCGACTTTCCGCTCAAGGGCGCCGATCTGACGAGGCTTGGCGCGTCGCCCGGGCCGAAACTCGGCGCAACCCTGAAGAACCTCGAAAACGAGTGGATCGAGTCCGGCTTTGCGCTGGATCGCGGCGCACTTCTCAAGCGCGCCGCAGAAGCACTCGAAAATTAGGCAAATCAGGCCGCGTCGCGAGCCTTTTCGATGCGCGAACGGATCGCTTCGATCATCGTCTCGCGAATGATCGTCTCGCCATGCGTCTCACGCATATGCTCGACGGCACGACGCATGATCTCGGCTTCCTCGTCGGCGCGCGTATGCCAGTCACAACCCGGAACCAGCGAGCCGCAGTGGAATTCCTTCATCGGATTTCTCCCTTTCCTCCTCGGAGTGCCGCATCTGCTCTGACGCGGAAGCTCCAGCACCTTTGATCGACGCATGATCTCTGTCGGAAACCGGTTCGGTTTTCGGGTCATGCGCTGGCCGAACCAGCATAACACGATCGGATGGTTTTGGTTGCTGCAGAGACCGAAAAAGGCGGAGCATCGCTGCTCCGCCCTCTTGACGCTACCCCGGAGGCAAGACCTCGTCTTGCTCCAGCGGGCAGGCCATCACTTCACGATCCTGACTGCCTCGGCAATTTTGTGCTTGCCGCTCATGTCCCACGAAACGCGGACCTTTTCGCCAGCCTTCAGGCCAGGATTCTTGAAGGCCTTGGGCAGCGTAAAGGTAGATCCGTCATCCAGAACGAGGCTCATGGCCGTTCCATCGTAAGTCTTGATTGTGCCCGTGGTGTGCTTGACCGCTGCGAAGGCAGCGCCACCAGAGGCAAGAACGGCGGCAGCCGCAACCGACATAATAAGCTTGCGCATGGCATGCTCTCCTGGAAATGAAGGCACCATTTTTCGGAGGTGCCCCACTCAATCATGGGCCGTCCGGTCGCGTCGGGTCGCGGTTCCAGGGAGGCGAGAACCGCCGGCGTTTCCCGGCCCGTAACGAAAAATAGTCTTGCTTTTTCAAATGGATATTAGACGAAAAAGATATTCTGCGCGCCACATTCGCCGCCAGAATCCTGCGATTTGGACCCGATTGCGACTCACGTCCAACTCACCGAGATTTTACGGCCATTTCACCTCTGGCGGCAGGCTGGACAGGATCGCGGCAACGTTGCCGCCGGTCTTCAGCCCGAAGATGGTGCCGCGATCGTGAAGCAAGTTGAATTCGACATAGCGGCCGCGGCGAATGAGCTGTTCTTCGCGGTCGCCGTCGGTCCAGTTGTCGTTGAAATTGGCCCGCACCAGATGCCCGTAGACGACGAGAAAAGTGCGCCCGACATCCTGGACGAAGTTGAAATCGGCGTTCCAGCCGCCTCTGTCCTCGTCCGAATGCAGCCAGTCGAAGAAGATGCCGCCGGTGCCGCGCGGTTCGTTGCGGTGCGGCAGATAGAAATACTCGTCGCACCAGGCCTTGAATTTCGCGTGGTCGGCGACGCCAGCGTGCTTCTCGCAGGCAAATTGCATGGCGCGGTGGAAGGCGACCGTGTCCGGGTCCCCCTGGCTGCGGCGACGGTCGAGCACCGGCGTCAGATCGGCGCCGCCGCCGAACCATTGGCGCGAGGTGACGACCATGCGCGTGTTCATGTGCACCGCCGGCACGTTGGGGTTCCACGGATGGGCGATCAGCGAAATGCCGCTCGCCCAAAAGCGCGGGTCTTCCTCGGCGCCCGGCATCTGCTTCCTGAACTCCGGCGAGAACTCGCCATAGACCGTCGAGGTGTGGACGCCGACCTTCTCGAAGACGCGGCCGCGCATCATCGACATGGTGCCGCCGCCGCCCTTGCCGGCGTCGCGCTGCCACGGCGTCTTTTCGAAGCGGCCGGGCGACCATGAGGCCTGCGGCCCCTGCAGGTCCTGCTCGATCTGCTCGAAGGCGGCGCAGATGCGCTCGCGCAGCGTCTCGAACCACAGCCGCGCCTTCATCTTCTTCTGTTCGATGTCGGCCGGCAGCCCCGCCGGTATTTCGGGTCGTTGCAAATGCTGTCTCCTGTTGTCGGGCGTACCCCGACAAATGACTCGTCTTTTCCGGCCGCGATCCCTAATCTCTTAGGTGCAAGGGTCAAGTGTGAATGGAGTTCTTTCGTGCGCACTCCGGCAAGACCGCCGCTGGATGGCCTGAAGAAGAGGCTCGACCGTTCGCGCGCCGAGCGCGAGCGCATGCCGCGCGACGGGTTTTTGCGCGAGACCTTCGTCCTGCCGCGCTCCGACGCGCGGCTCAAGGCGAAGGAATGGTTCGAGCGCTTTCCCAAGCAGGCCTACTGGACCGAGATCGAAAGCTGGTTCGAGCGGCCGGGCGACGTCATCGAATTCACCATCAGGCGATTGCCGGCGGCGGATTAGCGAGCGACCAACAACCGCCTTGCGCCCGGGCCTTGGGCGCTCAGCCGGTCTTCCTTGTTGCGCAGCGGGCACTTGTCGATCGACATGCAGCCGCAGCCGATGCAGTCGGTCAGCCCGTCGCGCAGCTTCTTCAACTGGGCAATCTTGCGATCGAGCTGGTCGCGCCAGGCGGTTGAAAGCACATTCCAGTCCCCGCGCGTCGGCGTGCGGCCTTCAGGCAGCGATGCCAATGCCTCGCCGATCTCGGCCAGTGAGATGCCGACCTCCTGTGCCACCTTGATGATCGCCACCCGCCGCAGCACGTCGCGGCCGTAGCGCCGCTGGTTGCCGGATGTGCGGTGGCTGCGGATCAGGCCGCGCGCCTCGTAGAAATGCAGCGCCGACACTGCCACCCCGCTGCGCGTGGCCACCTGGCCGACCGTCAATTCCGTCACCGCAGCCATTCGAATTTTCCGCTTGACCTCAAGTTAAGTTGAGCTTGTAACGAAGAAACCCTTGATATGCAAACCGCAGGAGAAGGCGATGTGCGCCTGGGTGAGAATGACAAGCGACCGTGCTGTCGTCGGCGAGAAAGCCGCCATAATCGCTGCGCCCGCTGAGGCTCTGCAAATCCTATCCGAGCTGCCGGATCGCCTCGCCGGCTACCATGGCGACGGAAAGCGCGACGTTGATGCTGCGCGCGCCCGGCTGCATCGGGATGATCAGTCTGGCATCCGCCGCCTCGTGGACAGGATCCGGCACGCCTGCGGATTCGCGGCCGAACAAAAGAATGTCGGCGTCGGCGAAGGCGAAATCCGTATAGGCGGTCGCGGCTCTGGTCGACAGCAGCACCAGCCGCCGCGCTTCGCCCCTGCGCCAGTTCTCGAAGGCTTGCCAGTCGACATGCCGGGTCAGCGCCGCCATTTCGAGATAGTCCATGCCGGCCCGTTTCAGCGCCCGGTCGGAGAGCGGGAAGCCGGCCGGTTCGATGATGTCGACGCCGAGACCGAGGCAAGCCGCGAAGCGCAGGATTGTCCCGGTGTTGCCGGCGATATCCGGTTGGTAGAGCGCGATGCGGAGACGGTTGTTCATTTCCGCATCCTTCTAATAAGTGGCAGATCGGCCACAACAGGTTCGCGGTTTTGGAAATTGCTGGACCGGCGGGTGGTCATTTTCTGCGAAGTCGGTTATACGCCGGGCATTGTCAACCCGAACCGATGGAGGGGTAATTCATGATGATCATGCACATCCAGCGCCCCTCATGTGGGCTTACCAGCCTGCCGGCGGTTTCGGTTCGACGATTCTCCTGACCTTTTAGACCTCGATCGCACCGATTCTTAGCCGAAACCCTTTTTCGGTCTTCGAAGGAATCCTGCGATGTTTTTCAAGCTGTCGAAGGGGCTGACCGCCCCGCCTGAGCACGCCGCTGTTCAACCCCCGCCTTTCGCTGGCCATTCACCTGCGAACAGGCCGGATTTTCTTCCCTATTTTCACATGGAGGACGGACCGATGTTCGATCCCTGCAAAATTCCCGGTTCAAGAAACCTGCACGAGCGCAGGATGGCGACCTGGGCGCTTTTGGTCGGCGAAACCTACTCGTCGGCGGTTCACGCCGAAACCCGCCGGCGCCCGCATCGCGGCATGCTGCCGGACGTCGATTTCTCGCGCGCGGTTCCCGACCGCAGCCGGCCGTCGCTGGTGCGCCGGATCATCAGGCTGATCCGCCCTGGCGCAAAAACCGGCGCGAAACTCCGGGTCGTCGACACAGCGCTGTCAGGATCGTCAAACGAGCCTGTCGGCGAAAAGCCCGCGACATCCTATATTGCGCGAAGCAGGATCGGCGGCCCGGGTGATTCCGGGACGCCGGTCCTTGCTGCCACGCGACCCATGACGCCATGCGCTCCCAGGACGCTACACGCTCCCGCGCGGCGAGAGCGAAAACGAGCATGTGAGTACCAAGACAATGTTCCGCTGGTTTGAAACAAGGCTCGATCCGTTCCCTGCCGAGGAGCCGGTCGAGCCGCCGAAGACGCTGATCGCCTTCTGCGTGCACTATACGCGCGGCGCTTGGCTCTACATCGCAATCGATGCGATGCTGGTGACGGCTATCGCCCTTGCCGAGGTGTGGATGTTCGGCTTCATGGGCCGGATCGTCGACTGGCTGTCGGTGCAGAATCGCGAGACATTCCTGCAGACCGAGGGCTGGACGCTCGCAGGCATGGCTTTCATCGTGGTTTTCGCACTGCCGGCGACGGTCTGGTTCCATGCGCTCCTCAACCAGCAGACGCTGATGGGCAACTATCCGATGCGTATCCGCTGGCAGGTGCATCGCTATCTGCTCAAGCAGTCGATGGCCTTCTACCAGGACGAGTTCGCCGGACGCATCGCGACCAAGCTGATGCAGACGGCGCTCGCCGTGCGCGAATGCGTCATCAAGCTTATCGACGTGCTCAATTATGTCGTGGTCTATTTCCTCGGCATGCTGTTGATTGTCGGCTCGGCCGACTGGCGGCTGGCGGCACCGCTTGCCGTCTGGCTTGCCGGCTATGTCTTGCTGCTGCGCTATTTCATCCCGCGGTTGGGCAAGGTCGGCGAGGAGCAGGCCAACGCGCGCTCGACCATGACCGGCCGCGTCGTCGACAGCTACTCCAACATCCAGACGGTCAAGCTGTTCTCGCATGCGCGGCGCGAGGCGTCCTTCGCCCGGGAAGGCATGGCCGGCTTTCTCGATACGGTCTACCGATCGATGCGGTTGGTGACGCAGCTCTACGGCCTGCTCTACGTCCTCAACTCACTGCTGTTGTTTTCGGTCACTGCGATCTCGCTGTGGCTTTGGCTCGGCCAGGTGGTGACGATCGGCGCCGTCGCCCTGGTCATCGGCCTCGTGCTTCGGCTCTGGGGCATGTCGCAATGGATCATGTGGGAGATGTCCACCCTGTTCGAGAATATCGGCACGGTGCAGGACGGCATCAGCTCGATCTCGCTGCCGCGCGTCGTCGAAGACAGGCCTGGCGCCAAGGACATTGTCGTGACCAAGGGCGAGATCCGTTTCGAAGACATCCGCTTCCACTACGGCAAGCAGAAAGGCATGATCGAACGCCTGTCGCTGACGGTGAAGCCGGGCGAAAAGGTCGGCATCGTTGGCCGCTCGGGCGCCGGCAAGTCGACGCTGGTCAACCTTCTGTTGCGCTTCTACGACCTTGAAAGCGGCAAGATCCTGATCGACGGCCAGGAAATCGCGGCGGTGACGCAGGATTCGCTGCGCGCCCAGATCGCCATGGTCACGCAGGATACCTCGCTGCTGCATCGCTCAGTGCGCGAGAACATCCTTTATGGCCGACCGGACGCCAGCAACGAGATGCTGGTCGAGGCAGCACGCCGCGCCAAGGAGCTTGATTTCATAGCAAGGCTTTCGGACGCCAGTGGCCGCACCGGTTTCGATGCGCATGTCGGCGATCGTGGCGTCAAATTGTCAGGCGGCCAGCGGCAACGCATCGCGATTGCCCGTGTCATGCTGAAGGACGCACCGATCCTCATCCTCGACGAGGCGACGTCTGCGCTCGATTCAGAGGCCGAGGCGGCGATCCAGGAGAACCTTTACAAGCTCATGCAAGGCAAGACCGTCATCGCCATCGCGCACAGGCTCTCGACCATCGCGGCGATGGACCGGCTCGTCGTCATGGACAAGGGCCGCGTCATCGAGGAGGGTTCGCATGAGCAACTCGTCGCCAGCGGCGGGCTCTATGCGCAGCTTTGGCAGCGTCAGTCGGGCGGCTTCCTGCTCGACGAGGGTGCGGCCGCCAACGATGCCATTGTGAAGGGTCAAGCAGCGGAATGATGGGCCGCAGAATGATGGCACCAGAATGATGATTGCCGTCTATCGCTGGTTCGAGAACTGGGTCTATCCGTTCAGGGAGCCCGCGAGCCTTCGGCCACCGGTCAGCGTCAGCGGTTTCCTCTGGCACTATGTCGGCCAGGCGAAGGTCGCCTTCTTCGCCATGCTTGTCATCGGCGGCATTGCGCCGCTGGTCGAGGCTGGGCTGTTCTACTTCGTCGGCAGGCTGGTCGACATTCTCGACCAGCTCCCTGGCGAGCGCAGCTGGGACGCGCTGTGGACTGCCGCCGGTCCCGAACTTGTCTTCATGGCCGCCGTGGTGCTGGTCGTCCGCACCATCGTCGTAGGCCTGGCGGCGCTGGTCGACGAGCAGACGATCACCCCCGGCTTCTACAATCTGGTGCGCTGGCAGGCGCACCGCCATGTCTCGCGCCAGTCCTACAACTTCTTCCAGAACGATTTCGCCGGCCGCATCGCAACAAAAGTCTGGCAGGCCGGGCAGGCGACCGGCGATTTGATGCAAAGCTTCATCGAGGTCGTCTGGTTCATGGTCGTCTATACGGTGACGACGCTGGTGCTGGTCGCCGGCCTCGACTTGCGGCTGGCGGCGCTGGTGGTGATCTGGATCACCGCCTTCGGCTGGCTGGCCAGGCGCTATCTGCCGGCGATCCGCAAGCATGCCGAACGAACCGCAGAGGCCGGTTCGATGATCACCGGCCGCTTTGTCGATTCCTACTCGAACGTGCAGACGCTGAAGCTGTTCTCCGCCGATGGCGACGACCGATACATCAGGAGCGGCTTCAACATCTATCTCGATGCGCTGCGCCCGTTCACCCGCAGGCTGACCGGCGTGCGCATGGCGCTGACGACGCTGTCGGGGATCATGATCACCGCGATCGCCTGTTTTGCCGTCTATCTCTGGATCGAAGGCTCGATCACCGTCGGCGCCGTCGCCTTCACGCTGTCCCTGGTGTTGCGGCTCAACATGCTGCTCGGCCGGCTGATGATGCAGCTCAACAGCATCCTGCGGAATCTCGGCGTGCTGGAAAACTCGAAGGCGCTGATCTCGCAGCCGCTCGGCCTGACCGATGCGCCCGACGCCAGGGAGCTTGTCGTGACCGGCGGCCGGATCGAAGTGAACAACGTCGAGTTCCACTACGGCAAGGGGTTTGGCGTGCTCAACGGCATCGACCTTGTCGTGCGGCCGGGCGAGAAGGTCGGACTGGTCGGGCCGTCCGGCGCCGGCAAGACGACGCTGGCCAATCTGATCCTGCGCCTCTACGAGCTCGAGGGCGGCAAGATCACCATCGACGGCCAGGACGTCTCGAAGGTGACGCAGAATTCGCTGCGTGCCAACATCGGCGTCGTCAGCCAGGATACCGCGCTTTTCCACCGTTCCTTGCGCGACAACATCAAGCTTGGCATGCCGGAAGCAACCGACGCCGAGGTGATCGCGGCCGCGAAGAAGGCCGAGGCGCACGACTTCATCCTCGACTTGCGCGACAATCGCGATCGCCAGAGCTATGAGGCCTTTGTCGGCGAGCGCGGCGTGAAATTGTCGGGCGGCCAGCGCCAGCGCGTGGCGATCGCCCGCGTCTTCCTCAAGGACGCGCCGATCCTGATACTCGACGAGGCAACGTCGGCGCTTGATTCCGACATCGAGGCGGCCATCCAGGAAAATCTGGCGAGGCTGATGGAGAACAAGACGGTCATCGCAATCGCGCACCGGCTGTCGACCATCGCGGCACTCGATCGCCTGGTGGTGCTCGACGGCGGCCGCATCGTCGAACAAGGCACGCATGACGAACTGGTCGCTATCGACGGGCTTTATGCGCGGCTGTGGAAGCGGCAGTCCGGCGGCTTCCTGTTCAACGAGGAGAGCGTGCTGGAGGAGACGCGGCCGGCGGAGTAGGGCCAGATTTCAGCAAAAAACGGAGTGAATCATGTCGGTGAGAATGCCATCGAATTTCGGACGGTCGGGAGCGCGGGAGAGCGCGCTCGACCTGCTCGGCCATGAAATCCTCGGCGAAAAGGCGGCGGCGCTCGGCCGCGCCGGCCGGCGGGTGGATGAAACGCTGGCGAGGTTGCGTGAACATGGCGAGGATGGCGAACGTCGTGCTCGCCTGCTCAGGGACGCGGCGGAGGCGGTCCATGGCTATTTCATCCAGCGTGAATTGTGCGGCTTGCGCAAGCACGACGCAGTGATCCGGGAATACAACATCCCCAAGGCCGTGCTGGCCAGGCTTGGCGCGAAATAGACAATAGTGTTGAAATCTGACGCTTGGTACCGAAGACGAAATAAATACCGATTTCGACCCGTTCCAGTCGTCCAGATTCGCTCGCGCTACGGAATAA
Source organism: Mesorhizobium sp. WSM4850 (assembly GCF_055811735.1). Lineage (NCBI taxonomy): Bacteria > Pseudomonadati > Pseudomonadota > Alphaproteobacteria > Hyphomicrobiales > Phyllobacteriaceae > Mesorhizobium > Mesorhizobium sp. WSM4850. The sequence continues at coordinate 41,140 of NZ_JBVVPV010000018.1, forward strand.
GTTGACCCGAAGCCGCCCTTCATCAGCCCATTTCGCTGCCTGATAGCTGACATTTTTGGCAACCAGCACTGATGGCTCGGAAGCCTGCTGGCGGGGTTGAAGCCATGGACCAGCCAGCGCTCGTTCTAAGACAAACAGTATTTCGCTGATCGTATCCATGGCCCCCCTTGCTCAAAGAAATCCGTGACAATCCCGTTCTCTGGTTGTTGGCCTTTGCGCCTGCGGTGTTCGTCGCCCAAGCACTCGAGCCCGAAGCACACACGCTGCTTTTTGTGCTTTCCGTGCTGGCGATCGTGCCGCTGGCCGCGCTGCTGAGCTACGCCACCGAGTCGATGGCGACCAAAACGGGCGATACGGGTGGGCGGCCTTCTCAATGCGACGCTGGGCAACCTCACCGAACTGATCATCTACTCACTGGGTCTGGTATTCTCGCTTAAAACGCATCGGGAGTTTTTCGGCGGCGGGGATCCCCATCCGGACGCAGGCGAATCGATGTTGCCGGCGCCCGTAGCTCTGGGGACGGCGGCCTGTCTGACCGTCAAAGGTTCGGAGCGGCTTGAGACAATTTGCCGGTCTCGGGAACAAATTTGGATTCTTTCAGTTAATGACGACGTTTCGCATCCGGCAAACATTGCCACCAGCGAGGGACGCGATCATGAGGTTCCTGTCAGGCATAGCGACCTCCCTGGTCGCCACTTTTGCACTTACAAGCACTGTTCCAGTTGATGCCGCACCGATCTTCGTGCCCAGGGCACAAAGCGCGCAGTCCGATGTCATCCAAATTCGAGATGGCTGGTACAGGGGTTATCGCGGCTATCGCCACTATCGTCCGGGATACCATAGGCACAACGACTTTTGGTTTCCCGCCGGCGCATTTGTCGCTGGAGCGCTGCTCGGCAGCATGATCGCCAACAACAACGGCTACTACGGCGGGTATTACCGAAGCGGCTTCTACGGCGATCCTTATTACGGCAGACCTTATTATGGCAGACCTTATTATGGCGGAGCCTATTATGGCGGATCCTATTATGGCGAACCGTATTACCGCGACCGGTATTACCGCAACCGGTATTATGGCGACCGGTATTATGGCAATGGGTATCACTCAAACAGGTCCTATCGCCCATGCTCGCCCCGGGAAGCCGATTCCGGTAATTGCTACTAGCGCGACCTGTCGCGACACATTCTACCGCCTATCGCGAATTTGACCTTGATGTGCCCACATGGCATCATGGAATGGTAGCTGGACTGCGAAGACAAGACTCCTTGCCGCGGCGGCCGATCCCTTCAACGTGCGGCTGGCAGCCTGCCTCAGTCGACTACCCTGCTGATTTACGTCTTGCGGTTGGGTGGGCATGAATTGAGCCCAACGAACGAGATTGGCAAGACGTCGATCTGCCTCTGTGTTCTATTCTCGAACGGTTTCGAGTGGAGGAGAAAATGGCCAACATCAAAGACACAGCTTTAGACATAAATGCGGCGCCGCCGAGCGCTGAGCAACTGCGAATGGCTCTCCTAGAGGAGCAGATGGCGGAGGCAGACAAGCAGGAAAAGCTGCGGGCGAAAAAAAATCAGGAGCTCACGAAGTTCACAGAAAGTTTCCTCAAGGACCAGGTGAACGAGAATGAAATCGCGATGGTCCGCCGCCTGGTGATGAACGCTGTCAAGAACGGCAAGTACGAAGCACTAGTATATAGTTTTCCGTCGGCCCTTTGCACTGACAGCGGCCGAGCCATCAACAGCGCTGATCCGCAATGGCCCGAAACGCTCCAGGGCAAGGCCAAGCAGTTCTATGAGCGCTACCAGAAGAATGCGAAGCCGCAGGGTTACAAGCTTAAGGCCATGATTATTAACTTCCCCGGCGGAATCCCTGGCGACGTCGGCTTCTTCTTAAATTGGGAGCACGAAACCAAATAGGAACCGGTAATGGTTCTGAACTGCGTGTATAGCTGGGTCAAAGCACGTTCGGCACCACGTTGCGCGGAGTTGCATCGTCCACGAAGTTGTCGGGCCGCTTCTGGCGTTTGCTGAAGTTAGGTTTTTCGAACTCGACGCGCTCATAGGGGATGGAGCTCAGAATGTGCGAAATGCAGTTGATGCGCGCGCGCTTCTTGTCGTTTGACGGCACAATCCACCAGGGCGCATGCCTTGTGTCTGTTGCACGGATCATCTCGTCGTAAGCGCGGGTGTAATCCCACCAGCGGTTGTACGATTCGACATCCATCGGGCTCAGTTTCCACTGTCGAAGGGGGTCGTCGGCCCGCTGTCGGAAACGCCGCTCCTGTTCTTCCTCACTCACATCGAGGAAGTATTTGAGCAGCGTTATGCCGCTTTCGACCAGGGCGGTTTCAAACGTCGGTGCCTGTTCGAGAAAGCGCCGCGCCTGCTTGTCGCTGCAGAAACCCATGACGCGTTCGACGCCAGGACGGTTGTACCAGGAGCGGTCGAATATCACGATTTCGCCTCCGGCGGGCAGGTGCTGGATGTAGCGCTGCATGTAGATCTGGGTCTTCTCTCGATCGGTCGGAGCCGGCAGGGCGACGACGCGGAACACTCGTGGGCTGACCCGCTCGGTCAGGCGCTTGATCACGCCGCCTTTCCCGGCGGCGTCACGGCCCTCGAAAATGATCGCGATGCGGGCACCAGACTTCTTCACCCAGGCCTGAAGGTGGGCAAGCTCGACATGCAACCGGGCGAGTTCCTTCGCATATTTTTTTCCTCCCGATTTCGCTTCCTCCGCCGGTTCGGATATCGTAGCCGCCGCCCTGTCTCTATTCTTCTTACTCATGTCTTCCTCCACTCCACTGGCACGCAGCCATTAAAATGACAGTTGGGTGACAGCAGGACAGTCCCTGAACTGTCACGCTTGGGCCTCGAACGCATGATACGCCTCTTCGAGAATGTCGAAGACCATGTCGGAGCCAATGCGCTCGATCACGCCGGCGCGAACAAGGATATCGCGCGCTTCGGCGTGAAGCTCGGCTACGCCAAGCCTGATCCCGCGATTGCGCAATTCGTCACATAGCTCCTCCAGCATCGCCGCTGCCGAGCTGTCGATCTGGGAAATTGCACTTGCATCAATCAGCAGCCAGCGTGTGTCGGCCGGCAATTCCTCGGCAATGGACCGCAGCCGCGATGCGACGTAGTCGGTGTTGAAGAACAGCAGGCTGCCTTGAATGAGGCATACGGCGAGGCCGGGTACCTGACGGGCCTCGGGCGTTCGATGCAGTTTGTAGAAACCGTCATGGCCTGGAACACGGCCGAGCATAGCGTCGCGGGGAAACATCAGCTTGCGCAAAACATAGACCAGCGTCGCGCCGATCGCGATGACAACCCCGTTAAGGACGCCCAGACCGATCGGACCCCACATCGCAATGAGGGCGAAGACGAACTCCATGCGGCTGATGCGCCAAATCTGCCTAAGGGCGGCGAGATCTATCAGGCTGATTGCAGTAGCCGCAAGAATCGCCCCGAGCGCAGGGATCGGGATAATCCTTAGGGTCGGACCGAGAAACAGCAGTGTCGCGATCAGGGTCGCGGCAGCCACGATGCTCGTCACCTGCGAGCGTCCGCCAACGGTAAGGTTGACCGCCGTGCGCGAGTCGGAGGCCGTCACCGGGAAGGCGCCGAAAAGGCCCGCCCCTATGTTCGCAGCGCCAAATCCGATGAGTTCGCGGTTTGGATCGACCGGGTAGCCGCCTATTGCCCCAAAGCTGCGGGCCGTAATGATGCCGGCGCCGTAGCTCACGAGGAAGATCGCCGCGGCGCCGAGGGCCAATGTCTGGATCGGAAGGTCAGCGATCGCTGGCAACGACAACGAGGGCAACCCTGTCGGAATATCGCCGACTATGGCGATGCCGCGTCCTTCAAAGTCGAAAACGGCCGAAAGCACTACGGAGAGGACCACGACCAGCACTGGCCCGGGAACCGGAAAACGCATGGCCCGCGCGATCTGCAACAAACCGAACATCCCCAAGGCCAGCAGAAGAGACGGCCAATGTATCGATCCGGCCTTGCGCAGAAGTTCGAGGACTGGTGCGAGCAGGCCTTCCGCCTCGATCTTGACTCCGGTGAAGCGACCGATTTGGCCGATCAGGATCGAAAGCGAGATGCCGATGAAGAACCCCGTCAGGATGGGACGCGACAGGAAGGTTGCAAGAACGCCGAGCCGAAGCACCCACGCCGCCAGGCAAAACAAACCGACGCCAAGCGCGAGGATTGCTGCGATCGCAGTTCGGTCCACTTCGAGCCCGATTGGCACGGTCGCGGTAACCGCGACCAAAACCGCCGCAAGCACCGTCATCGTAGCCGCGTCCGGACCGACTATGAGCTGACGCGAGGGGCCAAAGATCGCGTAGGCAACCAGCGGCGCGATGCTCGCGTAGATGCCGGTCTCAGGCGGCAGGCCCGCTATCGCAGGATAGGCGATAGCACTGGGAAGCCCAACCGCGGCAACTGCAAGCCCGGCAGAGACATCGCTCCGCACCCAGCCCGGTTGATAACCGGAAAGGCTCGTAAGCACGGGAAGGCGCAAGCCCACCGGGTTGAATCCTTAGCTGGCATAACTATTTTATAGCTTAAGCTACTCTATAATCTTGCACCGGGCCTGACAACACTACAACACTCGGCCATGAGCGAGATCGAGCTAAAATTTCTCCTCGACGAACTGACGTCGAGCCAACTGGGCGTGCGCGCGAAGGCGTTGAAGCTGGTTACTGGCCGCCCGAAAACCAGGACGCTCAAAAGCATCTATCTCGACACCCCTGATCATGCGCTGAAGAAGGCAGGAATTGCGCTCAGACTCCGGCGCGACGGGCGGCGTTGGATACAGACCGTTAAGACCAAGCCAGAGCTGCATGGCGGTCTGTCGCAGGTTGGCGAGGTGGAGAACCCGGCTCCGGGCGGGCGGCTGTGTCTCGAAGCGATTCCGGACGCAGCGGTCCGAGAGGAGGTCGTTCGCCGCGTGAACGGCGCGCCGCTTGAGTTCGTCTGCGAGACCGTGATCAGGCGTTCCGCCAGCGAGTTGTCCCTTGAGGACGGCACGCGTGCGGAACTGGCAATAGACATCGGCGAAATCCACGCCGGGGGGCGCTCGGCCGAGTTGCGTGAACTCGAGATCGAAATCATCGAGGGCAGCCCCGGCGGATTGTTCGACATTGCACATCTACTGTTTCCTGAGGGGGGCCTGAGGTTCTCCCGCCTTTCCAAGGCGGCGCGCGGCTATCTGCTCGCGGAACAGGGATGGATCGACCCGCCGCTCGCGCCCCGCAATGCCGAGGACGTTGCACTCGATCGGGCTCAGATCGCCGAGCAGGCGGCACGCGACGTCCTTCGCGAGTGCCTCGATCAGGTCGCCACGAATGTCGTGGTGATCCGGGAGCTGGACGATCCCGAAGGGCCGCACCAGTTGCGGATCGGCCTGCGCCGATTGCGAAGCGCGTTCTCTGTCTGCGCTTCCGTTCTGAAGAGCCCGGAAATGACGCGGCTCAGCATGGAAGCCCGCTGGTTTGGCCAGGAGGTCGGGCGTCTCAGGGATATCGATATGGTGGCGAACAATATCGTACGGCGGGAGGCCGAGGCCCACGCGGATGAACCGGGTCTGCCGCCGCTTGCCGATGCTCTCTCGAAGCAGGCGGGGGGACTGCGCGATCACCTTCGCAAGGTTCTCCCCGACGCGCGCGTGCAGGCGTTCCTGATCGACCTGGCGCGTTTCGTGGAGGCGCGCGGCTGGCTCGTTCCTCAAGATTTTGGCCAGACCGAGCGGCTTGCAGCGCCGGTCGTCGAGTTGGCTGGCATGGCACTCAGCAAGCGCTGGAAGAAAGTTAGCAAGCACGCACGTGGACTGGAGACTCTCGATGTGGAGCAGCGCCACGAGTTGCGCAAGCAACTAAAGAAGCTGCGCTATGCGGTTGAGTTCTTCTCTCCCTTGTACCCGGCGAAACGTGCTGAACCGTTCCTGAAGCAATTGAAGAAACTTCAGGCGGTCTTCGGCGACCTGAACGACGCGGCGGTCGCCAGAGCCATGTTGACGGGAGCGGAAGCGCCCGGCGCCGGCGATCCGGCCGCGCAACGCGCCATCGGATGGGTGATCGGAGCGAGTCAGGCGCGCGCCGAATTTGGCTGGGCTGGCGCAAAAACCTTGTGGGGAAGCCTCGACGAGACCCGCCCCTTCTGGAAGTGACCGGCCCCGCTGCATGGAGATCGCTGGCCCGGCTTTGGCCTCCGGAAGACGCGGCGATTGTATACTTGACAGACCAAACTTTGGTTGATGGCGTTTCCCCGCAATCCTGCTAATATGCTTGGCGTCGCCAAGTGGAGTTTTGCTGTGGAAGCGGGCGAGATGCAGGCTATTGCCGACACCCTGATGCGGGTCGTGACGCCAGACATGACGCCCAAGCAATTGACCAAGGCGGCAATGAAAGCGCATCCGAACGCGTCAAAGAAGGATATCGCCTGCGCGGCGTTCTTCTCGATTATTGCAACCGCCGATCAGGACCACGGCAAGGTCAAGAACCTGCAGGCGTTCGCAATAGCCGAGCGCGTAGCCGGCGGCTCTTGATCGGGAGCATGGCGCTTGCGTCCAACCAATGCCGACCGAATAGCAATCCGCGAGCAACAGATTGAGCTTTGCCGCGACATGATTGCGTGGGAAGCGTCACACCATTGGGGCGATGCAGTCCAACTCGCGCATTTCTCGACTGATATCATCGAGGAATACAAGCGCCTGATCGCCACGCTGCAGCTAGTCAGCGACGGGTTGCGAAACCTTGAACCAGTTCAGTGACTAATTCACTGGCCGCGTCCCGTGCCATCTTATGAACGGCGCATTCTTCCCGGTGATCTCCACCCGCGTACAGAGCCTGGCCCAGCCTCCGGAATTGGTACGTCGCAAAACTCAAAGGGCTTCTGATACCCGACAAATCGAAGAGCCCGCATGGTCTTGCCGTCAGTCGTATGACCCTCCTGTCGTTGACCCTGGGCAGGACCACAAGATACACGCACGCAACACAGAATCCAAAGAACGTCGGCGCGCCGCCCCTCAGTAAGAAGTTGGTGGCGCTCGGGTCCGCATCCGCCCGTCTGGCTGTGTAAGGGTGAAGTGCCGGTCTGAGTCCTTAGTTGGGTGACGGACTTCTGCGCTAAGCCTAAACTTGCCAGATGACACTTTATGCGCGAAACTTGGTTTTCGAAGAGCCACTCATAGAGCAGATGTGGGAATAGCGTGGTTGTCCACACCACCGTCACAACCGGCATCAAAAATAACGGCGAGCAAAGTGGGGTCCAATCAAATGGCATATGTCGCGTCTTGGCGGAATCCTCGCGTGAAGGCGCGTGGTATGGTCATAAGAGCAACTTTCGCCGCCACTGCGTTGTCGCAGTTAGCGGCCATCGCGCATGCCAGCGAGGGATCATTTGATGACTTTCCTTTCTTAGTACATTGCGAGGTTAGCGGCCTGCATCGTGCTTTCTATTTGTCCACAATTGGCCAAGACGGGGTTGCCGTCTATATTTCGCCAGACAGGCAGGCCGGCACCATAACTGTAAGCGGCAAGGCCGATCCGGTGGGCGGAGACGGGTCGGGAAGTTGCGCAGGAAAAACACTTGAGCAACTACGATCGACGGGTCAAGCATATGACTTGCAACACTGATCTTTGAGGAATGTAGTCTTATTCTTTTGACCTACTATCTCAGCTAGGACACCGGCTGTGGCCGGCTGAATGCCCGGTGTTCGTACGTGCCTTCCTTCGAGCCAAGCCAATGCTGCCTTGTCTCGCGCCTGACAGAGTACATGGGATGATCAGCGAAGTTCCATCCGACCGCTCTTCACGGCAGGATCCCCAGTCATATTCACGCCCACCGAGAGGTGGCTCACGACCGAGCGCCAATGGGTGCCTAGTTTTGATTGAAACTCGTCATATAGTGCTGGATGGCTCCCCGTACGCTGGAGAATAGACGCTCGGGTCCTAGTCGATCGGCGAAGCCAGAGGCCCGGATGTATTCGAGTACGCTGGGGTTCAGCGCCACTATCCAACACGTCATTCCTTGCTCGGTTATGCGGCGTTCACCCTCCATTATCATCTGGAGGGCGGAATACTCGATGTCGAAGACCCGGCTCATGTCGAGCGCGAGGACGCGCGGCTTGTGCTCGACGACCAGGGCCTGGATCTGATCCGCGACCCGTTGGGCATTGGCGAAGAAGAGCCGTCCCTCCGGCCGGAGGATAAGCAGGCCCTCGAATGTCTCATCGTCCGGGTGCTCGGGTGACAACGGACGGACTACGTCGGTGCCCCGCTTGCGGCCGATCACGTAGACATTTGGGTTGGCCGACTGACTGGCCAAGCCAACGAGCGACAGAACGATCGCCACGACGATGCCCTGCAGCGTGCCGAAGGCAAGTACGCCAAGGAAGGCCGCCAGCGCCCATCGAAACTCCATTCGCCGTACCTTGCGGATCGACACGAACTCGGCCGGCTTGATCAGTCCGATCGAGTAGACGATCACGATTGCCGCCAGCACAGCCTGAGGCAACAGGCTGAGCAGCGGGGCGAGGAGCAGCATGGTGGCCGCCGCGGCACAGGCCGTGACGAGAGATGCCTTCTGCGTTTGTCCTCCGACCGCGCGGACCACGGCAGTCTGGGAAGTACCACCGCCCGCCGGCATGGCGCCGAACAACGCACCCGCCAAGTTGGCGGCCCCTGTTGCAAGAAGCTCGCGGTCGGCCTTGATGAGCGGCTCGGCGGGGGCGGCGAAGGCTCGCCCGGCGGCGATCGATTCAGTGAAGCTCATCAATGCGATGCCGAGCGCGCCCGGCAAGAGTTGCTGGACGAGGCTGAGAGTCGGCAGGGTGATCGAAGGGAGCGACTGTGGGATGAACCCCACAATCGCGACGCCCAGAGAATCCAAACCGACGAACCATGAGAGCCCAATCCCCGCGCTCACCGCTACGAGGGGAGCCGGCGAATGGGGCCAGAGCCGCTCTATAGCCAACAGCGCCAGTATTGCCGCGATGGCGATGGTCAAAGTGAGCAGCGACGTGTTGGGTAAATGGTGCGCCACACTCAGAATGTCGCGGAGGAAGCCTTCCTTCGCAATGTGCACGCCGAGCAGCTTCGGCACCTGATCGAGTACGATCACAAGACCGATACCGGCCTTGAAGCCGGTCAGAACGGGAGACGAAATGAAATTGGCGACGAACCCGAGGCGAAGCACTGAGGCCCCGATCAGCAGGGCTCCGGTCAGCGCGGTGAGCGTCGCAGTTGCCGTGATCAGTTTATCCGGATCACCGTCCGGAACTGCGAGCCCGAGCTGTGTCCCAGCGAGGATCGCAAGGGTGGTCGTAGAGCTTACACTCAGGACGCGCGATGTGCCAAGCAACGCGTAGACGATCATCGGCACGAAGGCCGTGTAAAGTCCGACACTCACCGGCAGGCCCGCAACCGTCGCGTAGGCCATCGCCTTTGGCAGGACGACGGCTGAGGCCGTCAGGCCTGCGACCACGTCGAGGCGTTGGATTGCAACAATCGAGGGCTTTTTCACGCCGCTTTGCCAGCGCTCAACAATCGAGCGACCTTGCCGATGTCAGTTATGGTTCTCAACCTAGTCTAGCTAGGGTGTAACTCCTCGGCAAGGAAGGTACTTAACTGTATCCTACTCCAGGAATTTCGGTTCAGTCTGGCGACGCAGCGATGGTAGGTTCCGATGATCTCGCGCATGTCCTCCGGATCTAGGCGGCCTGCGAGTGCCGTCGAGCCGACGACGTCAACGAACATGACCGTTAGCTGCCGCCGCTCAGCCTCTGGAAGCGGCGGGGCTGTCCCTGAGATCGCCGCCAGGGATCGCGTGGTCGAGGTGGCCGCTGTATCCGAATTCGCGCGCAGGACGGCGATAGCGGCGAGCACGAGATCGTCGGCCGTGAGCTGGGGAAGCGTTTCAGCTTCAATGTCGTTGTCGCGAAAAGCCTGCTCGTATTGCTGCAGGCCGAGGCTCCGTAGCCATTTCGCGATATCCACGCCCCTTCTCCTTTTCGGCTGCGGGGGCTGCCCTGTTCTCCCAACTATATCCCAAATCGATGGAGTAGGCGGAATCTCTTTGGAAGAGGCCGCTGAAACGGAGATATCGGCGTGGAACGGGTGGCCTGACGACGAGCATCGCTTCTCGAAAGGATGCCTGCTCTGAGGTCAGGACTTGCCCATGCTCTTGCCTCGGGGAAGGTCAGCTTCGGAGAAGCGCTGGCAATGTCAAGAAATGGCGCGTCCTTCCTTTCCGCAGACCGGAAGAATTGACCCTTGGACTAAGCCGCTCGCGCGGCAATGGCGCCCGTGGTGAGGGTGCAGCAATGATCTGAACGGTTCCGTTGCAAAATTGTCGTCTGGCAATAGAAACTCTGGGAACGACCCCAGCCTCACGCGACGGCGATGATTTCGAATTGCTCGGCGATAGCGGATTTGGATTGAAGGCGTACCTCGCCTGTCGTTTTCGCATCATGTGGATCATCTCGATCCCGCCCAGCGTGGCGATAGCGCTTGCCAAGTTTGAAACCGAGCATAGGCCGCACACGACAGTTGATGCGCCGGTGATCCTGCTCGATGCGGTTGTTGAGGTACTGGCTCTTTCGGATGCGGATCGGCTTGAGCTGCCGCCGCGACCGATCCCGCAGCCGGCTTTCCGCGTCACAGGAAAGGATCGCCTCGCGATTCGTCTGGCTGCCGTCGTTGACGATGCGCTCGGGGTGGCCATGACGCTGCAACGCCTTGCGCAGGAAGCGTTTGGCCGCCGGCAGATCACGATGCTCGCTGAACCAGAACTCGACGGTGTCGCCGACGCTGTCGATGGCGCGATAGAGATACATCCAGCGGCCGCGAACCTTGATATAGGTTTCGTCGATATGCCACCTTCCGCCGACGGCACGCTTGCGCCGATTGAAGCGTTTCAGCAGCAAGGGCGAGAAGTGAACGACCCAGCGGTGGATCGTCGAATGATCGATACTGATGCCGCGCTCGGCCATCATTTCCTTCAATTCGCGAAGGCTCAAGCCGTAGGCCAGATACCAGCGAACGCAAACAGAATGACGGACTAGTCGAAATGGCGGCCCTTGAACATCTGAACTCTCCGGCGAAACACCAGAGGCCATGCCATGCGCCTGGTACCGAAAGCTTTGCAACACAGCCCAATTTTGCAACGGAACCCGACAGAATGCCTCTCCCAACCATCAACCGACAGTTAAACTGGCTAGGTGTGTCTTTCCTGCACTAGCTGCGGTGTAGTCCCCCGTTAGTTTGCGTGTTGTAGCTTGAACCGATTCGCCCGAGGGGAATATGTGATGAGCAGGATTCTAATCGCAGTGGTCGCGGCGCTCGCCGTCGCCAGCCTAAGCGGCTGCGCAAATATGGACATCGGCAAAGGGAAGGGGAAGGCTCCGCCGCCTGTCGTCGTCGAAGAGCCTGCACCGGCGCCCGTGTACAAGTAAACCGGCCTAGGTCGGGATGGGGAAAGGGCCGCTGGCCTTTCCCCATCAGCCAGCAATCCGGATCGGGCGACTCTTCGGCTCGGTCGTGAGGTCGGCAGTGGCGGGCAGGACCCGCTTTTGATCTGCGCTCTCGGAGTTCGGGAATGAAATGACGCTTGTAAGTGGCCGTTCGCTGTCCGTGGCCCTGCTCGCGCTCGCGGCGGCATCATGCCAATCACAATCGCAGGATAAACCTCAACTGAATTTCACGTCCGATGATCGGACCCTAGCGGCTGCCGGGGCGCCGACGAGCACGGTGAATTCAGCAGAAGGCCGGTACTTCATCGAGTTCCGCTCCCGCTACGCCTATACATACGGGCACTCCTTCGTGATTTTCGGGCGCATGGACAAATCGGGAAAGATGATCAATGCCGAAGTCGCCGGGCTCGCGCCGAAATCCAACGATCCCAATATCTATATGCTCGGCCATCTCGCGCCGGTGCCGGCCTCGACCGGATGGACCGACGGCGATCTGGAAATCGCCTACCGGTCGGCGAGCTGGACAGTTCCGCTTACCGAACCTGAATACAGGAGGGTCGTGGCATATATACGCAAGCTGCAGGCCAAGTCGCCGCTCTGGCACGCGTCGCTCTACAATTGCAACGCCTTCGTGGCCGACATCGCAAGCTTCATGGGCTACAAGACGCCAGGTATCTGGCTTATGCCGCGTGATTTCATCACAAAGCTTCGACAGATGAATGGCGGGCCGAATGCGATCGGCTATACCGGCCCGCCGGGGGTTGAATCCGGAAATGCCGCCGCCGCAACGGCCCCCCGTTAGCAGATCGAGAATGTCGAGGCGGCCGCGGCTCCTCAAGACGTCCATACTGCCGTAAGGGCGCCGGTGAGCTAGATTGAGCATGGAAGCGAGTTCAGTCGGCGAGATCGTATGGGTGTTCGGGATCGTCGGCTGGTATGTGATTCGATATCCTTTCGAGCACCGGGCCAAGCGCGTGCTGCTCTTCGGCCTGGCGATTCTGCCCGGCCTATATGTCGCGACCGGAATCCCCGAGTCAGCCGACTTTACGGCGAGATGATGGGCGGTCGCGCTCGGGGCTATCATCTTCGCCCTGGCCGCGCGCGGCATGGGCCTCCCGGACTTTAATGGCGCATCATTGCCATCCGAATCAAAGGATGCGCTATGGGACAGGTTCTACACCGCCGCGCCACCATGCTGAAGCGGAGCCACTCGTTCGCCTCTGCCCAAAGCACGGGAACTCGGCAAGCGGAATTAGACTCCAAACGGAAATCGCTTGCTGTAAGGTGCGATTGCTCAAGTGTTGTCATGTGCCGGTTGTCCTGCCATGAACGGTCCCGATCCCGTTAAACCCGTGCTCGACCCCATCGACCGTCTGTCGGAGGTAATTTTCGGACTATTGATGGCGCTTTCCTTCACAGGCACCATGAGCGTCGCGGTTGGCGAAGGCGACAAGGTGGGGGCCGTGCTGATGGCTGCCCTGGGCTGCAACCTCGCTTGGGGAATTGTCGACGGCGTCATGTTTGCCTTGACGACAGCTGTGGAGCGGGTGAAGCGCCTAAATTTCTTTGAGGCCATCCGCGTGATGCCCCTGGCAGAGGCGCGGCGCGTCTTCCTCTCCGAGTTGCCGAAGGACGTCCGCCTGGTCACATCCGAGGCCGACGCCGAAAGTATCGTCACGCGCATCAGATCTCTTCCAGCATCCGACAATCGCCGCATTGTGAACATTCGGGATGTCAGAGCTGCAGTTTCAATCTGCTTGCTGGTCATCCTATCGACGCTTCCACCCAGCATGCCGTTCCTCTTCATCAACGATCTGCCGACGGCGATGCGCGCGTCGAACGCGGTAGCCGTCGCCATGCTGTTTTTGATCGGCGCACGGCTCGGCAAATATATGGGCAGAAGCCCTTGGCCGATGGCTCTGGCCATGGCGGCAATCGGTAGCGTCTTGGTAGTTACGACTATAGCGCTTGGAGGGTGAACTGCCGGGCGTGCGCATTGAGTCCACCCTACTAGCCGATTTGGCTCGCGGCGCTGCCGCCTAGCTTAAAAGCAGCAACGCGTGCCGGCTTCATCGCGTTTCCCCAGCAGGTTCTCTATCATCGCCATCCGCCATCCACGCATTGAGCAGCGTATAGGCGACCGCCAGAACCGTCGGGCCTATGAAAATGCCCAGTATGCCAAACGCTACCAGGCCGCCGATGACCCCGGCCAGGATAAGCAGCATAGGCAAGTCGGCGCCTCTGCGGATGAGAACAGGGCGAATAAATTGATCCATCGTCGCGGCGACGATGGTAAAGGCCAGCAACACCGTCGCCCAAAGCGTGTCGCCCGAATAATACATCCAGATCACTGCCGGAGCCATTACCAGGACCGGACCGAGCTGGATCAGACACAAAATGAAGATCAATGCCATGAGCACGGCGGCATAGGGCACGCCGGCTACGGCCAGCCCGATACCCGCTACAGCGCTTTGCGCAACGGCGGTAACCACTACGCCTAAGGCCACACTTCGGATCGCCTGGCCGGCCAGCTTTACCGCGGTCTCTCCACGAACGCCGCCCAGCCGGCGACCGAAGAGAATTGCGGTGGCGGCGGCCCGTTCACCGCCCGAATACATGATCGCGGCAATCGCGGTCGTCAGCAGGAAATGTATGAACATGCCACCCAAATTTCCGGTGGCTGACGCGAACCAGTAGGTCAGCGTTCCGGCATAAGGGGTCAGTCTTTGGACCAGTTCCTGAGCGCCCGCCGAGTTCAGTTTCTGCCATGCTTCGGCAGCGCGTGCTCCAACCAGGGGCACTCCCTCCAGCCAGCTGGGTGGCGGTGGCAGTCGCATCGACAGGATAGTCCGGACCAGGTCGCCAACCTTGTCGATGTTCGCGATGACCGTGCTGAGCGCCAGCCAGAAGGGCACGATCACAAGCAGCAGCAAGGTCAGCGTCATGATCAGGACGGCAAGGCCGCGGCGGTTGCCGGTATGGCGCTGCAACCAGAGCATGAGCGGCCAGGTGGCAAGCACCAACGTCGTGGCCCATACGATCGCCGGCAGAAACGGCTGCATCACCCAGATGCTGGCGATGAGAAGACTGCCGATGAACAGCACCGCCAGCGTCACGCGGGTGAGATCCTGACGAGGATGGACGAGGGGACGCGAACCGTCCGAATCCATTATCTGCCCTCCCAACGCCGCTCGCCTATCTTTCTCACGTCATGTTCTCCAAGTCCGCTCCTGGCGCGCCCAAACCTGCGGTCAGCCCATCCTTGGTGTTCACCTATGGTATTCGCCCTGACGGAACCACGGCCCGCCTACCTGCCTAGATTTGCGGTGGCAGAAGGTAGATCGTCATGGCGAAGATCAGATAGACCATCAGCAGCAGCACTCCGACGAACCATGCGGAACGTCCGCTATTGGTCATCAGAAATGCCGTGATCGTCGCGATAAGCACCATGACGACCGCGCCCGGCCAGAACAGCAGGTCCATCGGAGCGGGGCCGATAACATAGCTGAGGAGTACCATCATCGGGGCGACGAAAAGCGCGATCTGTGATGCGGCCCCAAGCGCGATGCCCACGCTCAGGTCCAGCCGGTCCCTTCGCGCGCCGGCAAACGCCGCCGCCATCTCGGCAGCACCGCCTACCAACGCAACGACGATGAAACCCACGAAGGCCGGCGTCATGCCGAACGCCACCGCAGCCTCCTGCACCGACTCGACGAACACTTCGCTTACCAGAGCAACAAGCACTGTCACCGCTGCCAACGTTCCGAGAGCCAGGCCCATCGGCCACGCTTCGCCTTCTTCCGCATGGGCTGTTCCGCTGAAAAGTTCTCGATGGGTCTTCAGTGAGAAGATCAGGCCCATCGCGTAGGCGCTGATGAGCAGCACCGACAATCCAACGCTCAACTGCTGGGTGAACGCGGACGTGGCAACGGAATCGACTTGCGCCACCATGGACGGGGTCACCATCGCGATCGTAGCGAGGAACAGCAGGCTGGTTTGCAGCCTGGCGCTGACCCTGTTGTACTCCTGCACATGATACTTGATACCGCCTAGCAGGAACGAGGCGCCCAACATGAACAGAGTATTGGCGACGATTGCTCCGGCGATAGAAGCCTTCACCAACGTGTACTGGCCGGCTTGCAACGCAGCCAGCGCAATGACCAGTTCCGTCAGGTTTCCCAACGTGGCATTCAGCAGCCCGCCGACCGTATCGCCCGTCTTGGACGCGACCGACTCGGTAGCCGCGCTCAGCAAGGTGGCCAGCGGTACAATCGCCAGCACAGAGAGCACAAAGAGCAGCGTGTGCGCTTCCGGCTCCAATTGCCGGACGACGAATACCACCGGAACAAACGCCAAAAGCCAGAGAACGACGTTGCTACGGATCTCTTTGATCAAGGGGCCCATTTCCAGCCTCGTTCAGGAGATTGCGGTCAGCCGCCCTCAGCGCCTGCACGGCGACCGCCGCAATGAGGCCTGTCATCACTATGCCGGCAAAACCGATTGCTATCGCCAGTAACCTCGTCAGAAGGTGCTGCGGCGAGAAATCGCCGTAGCCGATCGTAAGACCGGTCACGAAGGTGAAGTACAGAGCTTCGTCGACGCGCCAATTTTCAATACGCCCGATGATCAGCCCGCATCCCGCCATGGCGAGAAGGATGCCGGAGAAGATCGGCCAGACCACGCGAAGCTGCTGCACGAGCGCATAAAAGAAGCTGCGTCTCAACTGCCGCGATCGGGGCTTGCCGGGTAATCCTACTGCCACCGAAGTCCCTTTCTCAGGTCGGATTTCAGTTCGCCATCACGCCCACGATCACCGTCCCCCAGTTGTGAGCAGGATATGGCCGATCGGAACCGCCGGCGTATAGCCAAGGACGGCAACCGGACTACCCGAGCGGTCCTGCACCGCCGCCATGCCGGCGGTCATGGTCTGCGCCCCAGCCAGTCCCCCGAGGAGCAGTATGGGGTTCAAACGGAGCAGGTAGTGCCCGAGGTACAGTCCCGGCCCCACCGAAGAGAGGGAAGCGCATACGCAGATGCCCGACAACCAGTCCTGCCAGCAGCGCCCTCAGCGACGGAGAAATCGTGATCCCAAGCTGGCTAACGATGACGGCTGCAATGGGGGTCGCTGTTACCGCTCCTAGGCCGAGATCTTCATCCATAAAGGGGCAGAAATAATAGCAAATGGCTAGAGACATGAAGGTCAAGATTTCAGGACAGCTGCGAAGCGTGCTTACAAACCCATTCTACCACGATACCCTCCTGTTGCAGGTTCAATACTAGAACAAGCGGCCAGAAGTTCTCCGACTGCTTCCGCCGCTAAGGTAAATTGTATGATAATTATCCTAATGAAACCGCTGATTGTAATTTCAGTTAGTTTGAAGTCGTACAATACACCCTTGCGTGCCTTATTTCAAGGTGTTATCATGGAACAACTGTATCGCTATGTTATTGAAGTCTCGATTTTTTTGACGTAGACTACTACTATGGTTAAATTTTAACAGCAGACGTGAGCGAGCGCGGAGGGGCGTAATTCAAAGCTTATTTTAATTATGGTGTGTCTAAAAACTGCGCGAGAAAGTAGTTTGATAGTAGAGAGTTGAGGGCCATTGAAGGGGTGTTCCTGTGGCGCATCAATTTTCCAGTGAGTTTGGCTCTGTTCAGAGCTTGAAGCGACGGCTCACCCCGTGTGACCGGTTAAACCATATCGATGCCGCGCAAACGGTTTCCAGTGCAAGCCATATTCGCGAAGGCTCCGACAGCGGTGGCGCGGCCGGAATGCCCGACCGATGCAGATCGGACGCGCAAGGACCGCCTCTGGATGTTCAGCCCAACGCGAATTCTGCGGCGTACTGCGGAACCCTCGATTTCGAGTTCTGGCTGCGCAAATACCAAGGCGAGGAAATGGTTACGTGGCTGAAGAAGAGCGTTCATCCACTGGACCTGGTCTATCGCCTGGCGGAGGACCACTCGATCGTGCTGCTCAATGGCGGGGGTTTCGATGCTCCCAACTGGAGCGTGCGTGTCTCCTTCGTCAATCTCCAGGACGATATCCATGACGACATAGGTCGCGCCGTCCGCGCGGTTGGGCGGAGCTACGTCGACACTTTCAACACCGTGCAAAAGAAATAGCTCGGCGATCGCTACCGTAGGAGCAGCCAGATGACCCATTGTTCCAGGTTCGGCCTCGTTTCAGTCGGCCTTGCGGCCCTCCTGATGCTTTCGCCGGCGGTGGGTGCGCCAGCCTACGCACAAACGCCCACGCCCACTCCCCGACCGGCGGTCGACAGCGAACCGGCCGCCGCCACCGAGGAGCCTGCTCCTCTCACGCTCGACGAGTTGAAGGTCCTGACCGCGCCGATCGCGCTTTATCCTGACGATCTCGTCGCGCTCACCATCGCGGCTTCGCTCTATCCGCTACAGATCGTGCAGGCGGCCCGCTTTCTCGACGAAAAGGCGAAGTCTCCCGACCTCGAGCCGAGCGACAAATGGGATGGCAGCGTGATCTCGCTGCTCAATTATCCCAAGATCGTGAAGATGATGAACGACGATCTGGAGTGGACCGAACAGTTGGGCAATGCGGCCGCCAACCAGCAGAAGGATTTGCTCGTCGCCATCCAGCAGTTGCGCGACGAGGCGGTCGCCAAGGACTACCTGAAGACGACGGAGCAGGTGCAGGTTGTCAACGAAGGCGACAATGTCGTGATCAGGTCTGCCGATCCGCAGACCGTCTATATCCCGACCTATCCCCCCGAAATGCTGTACGAGCCCGACTACGTCATAGCGGGCGACCCGATCGCCTACGACCCGTACCCCTCCTATTACTATCCGACAGCGCCCTACTGGGCCGCGCTTGCTACCGGTGCGATGTGGGCCGCAGTGGTCGACTGGGACGACTGGGGAACCTGGGGCGGCGACGTGGATCTCGACGTCGATATCGGCGACAACATCGATATCGATTTCGACAATATCGACATCGACAATATCGACATCGACAGGCTGAAGGACCTCGACCTCAAGAACATCGACCGCGACAAGATCAATCTCAAGAACGCGAACATCGACCGCGACAAGCTCAAGCAGAACCTGAAGAGCAAGGACTTCAACAACATTGCCAGCAAGGCGAAGGACCGCCGGGAGTCGGGCAAGGGCAAGCAGGCGCGGGCGCATGACCTCAAGGGGAAGGATGTCCGCAAGAATGTCGCCGAAGGTTTGAAGGACCGGCCGCAGGCCAAGCTGCCGAAGTCGGGGACCAAGCGGCCCGATGCAAAACGCGTCTCGGACCAGCACAGGAAGGCGAAACCGGCGGCCAACAAACCTGCGGCGAAGAAAGTCGCTCAGAAGAAGTCCTCCAGGAAAAAGCCGGCTGCGCGCGCCGACAATCGTCCGCGCAAGCCGTCGGCGATGGGGAATCCGCGACCTGGCAGGGTTGCGACCAACCATTCGAACCGCGGTGGCTATAGCCGGGGTGGCGGCCATCGCCAGGTGCAGAGCAGAGGTGGAAGAGGAGGGGGCGGAGGCGGACGAGGCGGAGGCGGACGAGGCGGAGGACGCCGGTAGCAACTGCCGTATCGTGTGCGACATCCGGCTTATTTCAGGAACATGATCATGATCCGATACCTCATTACCGCAACTCTCGCACTTTCGCTCGGCGTTCC
Source organism: Mesorhizobium sp. WSM4850 (assembly GCF_055811735.1). NCBI lineage: Bacteria > Pseudomonadati > Pseudomonadota > Alphaproteobacteria > Hyphomicrobiales > Phyllobacteriaceae > Mesorhizobium > Mesorhizobium sp. WSM4850. The sequence goes on from NZ_JBVVPV010000018.1 coordinate 60,280, forward strand.
CGCACTTTCGGCCGGCGGCGCCCAGGAAGCACAGACCAGCACCACGCAGGATTTCGATGCCTTCATCGGCGAGACGCCCACGCCGTTCGCAACAGTCGACGAACTCGTCGAGGCGTTCCGCAAAGCGCTGGAGGAAGATGACAAGGAGGCCGTCGCCTCGCTTCTCGGACTGTCGCCCAGCGAAGTGCTGAAGTCGAAGGAAGTGGAGGCGAGCTTTCCGGAAATCCGCGAAGAGGCGGCGAAGGGCATCGCCGTCAAGGAACTGGCACCCGACCGCCGCTCGCTTCTTCTTGGTAAACAGGTATGGCCGTTTCCATTCCCTGTCGTGCAGACAGAGGGCAAATGGGCGTTCGATACCATCGCCGGGCTGGAAGAAGTCATCAACCGCAGGATCGGCGAGAACGAGCTGACCACCGTCGCCAACCTGCGCGCCTATGTCGACGCCCAGGAGGATTACAAGGAAACCGACTGGGATGAGGATGGCGTCGGCGAATATGCTCAGAAGCTGATCAGTACGCCCGGGACATATGACGGGCTCTACTGGGAACCCGGCGACGGCGTGCCGGAAAGCCCGTTCGGTTCGCTGATCAGCCAGGCCGAGTTGGCGACGGCCGCCGAGGACGGCTATTTCGGATACCGCTACCGCATATTGAACGGCCAAGGCGCGAACGTCGCCGGCGGCCAGTACGACTACGTCATCAACGGCAACATGATCGCCGGCTTTGGGCTGATCGCGATGCCTGCCGAATACGACCGCACAGGCATCATGACCTTCGTCGTAAACCAGCACGGCACAGTCTACGAAAAGGACCTGGGGCCCGATACGGCGGCGCTCGCCGAAAAGATCACGGCATTCGATCCCGACGACAGTTGGGCCGTGGTCAACGATCCGGGCGAGTGAGCAGGCCCATGCACATCGCGGATGCGTGCCTTGGGACTAGACGGCTGTCGCGTACCCTGCATTCAGAAGGTGGCCCCTAGTGAAAACGATAGCCCTGCTTCCTGTTATCACCTATCCCGAACCCAACCCTGAAATGGTAGTGCCCAGGGCGGTCGCGATGGCGGCGGCCCTCGGTGCGCAACTGCATGCGTTGGCCATCAACGTAGAGATCCGAAACATCTCGAATGCGCTGTCGCGGAGGCTGGTCGACGTCCCCAAAATGACGCGGGAGGCCGAAGCGCTGTGCCGGGATCGCGGCGAAGCGTTTCTAGCAAAGGTTGTGCTGGAAGCGAAACGGGCAGGCGTGGACACAACCACAGACGCGGTCGCGTCGAACGCTCCCTTGCTGAATGACACCGCTGCAATTCAAGCGCGTTACTATGATCTCGTTCTCTGCGCCTGGGAGGCGAACAACCCCACGAGCAGGACGACCGCGCAGGCCATTATCTTCGGGTCGGGAAGGCCGACGATCCTTCTGCCAGAGGTCGAGCCTGTCACGAAGCTGCACAGCCTTGCTATAGCCTGGGACGGCAGCCGTGTTGCGGCTCGCGCTGTGGCGGATGCACATCAGGTGTTGCGCCGCGCTTCCAAGATTACGGTGCTCACCGTGACGGGCGAGAAGTCCCTGCGGGAGACGGACGCCGCCCAACGCTTGGCTCAAGGGCTGAACCTACGCGGGCTGTCAGCCGAGGCCATGCCATTCGTATCCGAGGATTGCCCGGTCGAGGTGTCGCTTCAGGAGCGAGCGATCGAAATCGGCGCCGACCTGATGATCATGGGAGCGTTCGGTCACACCAGACTGAGGGATTTCGTGCTCGGTGGGGCTACGAAAGGCATCCTGTCGGACGTCCGGCTGCCGATAATGCTTTCGCATTGATCGTGTCGGTGACGCGTGGCGAAGCGCCATCGAGCTTATTCGGAACCGGGTGGTCAAGGAACGGCAATCAATGGTGTATATTTGGCAATGGTGTATATTTGGCCTAGGAAGGATATTCGCATGAAGGCTCGTTGGCTATTTACAGGAACAGCTTTCGCTGTCATTGCGCAATCGTCGCTTGCCTGCATGTATAGCCCTGAAGCACATGCCCAAGAGGGATCGTTCGAGGACTTTCCTTTCTTGGTGCGTTGTGAATTAAGCGGCATCGTTCGTGGTTACTACTTGTCCAAAATTGGTCCAGACGGGGTTGCCGTTTATATAACCCCCGACAATCAGGCCGGCACAATCACCATGCGAGGCAAGGCCGAGCCAGTTGGCGGAGATTGGTCGGGAAGTTGCGCCGGAAAAACACTTGAGCAACTAAGGTCGGCAGGCCAAGCGTATGACTTGCCGCATTGATCCCTTGAGACGTCGTTGTTGCTCCGCGTTATGTCGGTTCAAATCCCGTTCCATTTAATCACGAACGGCCATGGCGAGCTTAGATCGCACTTTGGTGCACATGACGGTATTTTCTTTGGCCGCATGTTCGACGGCGCGTCGGTTCCTCAATGCCCGCCCGAAAATACGAGTGTTTGCACCGGAAGAAGGAGCGCCTGGAATCTCAATATGATCGCATGCACCAGCCCGACCGTATCTATGACGTGCAGGAACAGCCAGTGCGCTGTGCCCAAATCTTTCTCGGCAAGTCGGTCGTGATTGTTGGTGTAGGCGTTGGCGATGCAACTGCTGCCTGGAGGCACGCCATCGAACCCTCCCGCGAACAGCGGCTCCAGAAAGACGGTGATCGTTCCGGGCCGGACCACCTGTTGGGCGTCGATCAACTGATCCGACGCCCGAACCTGACCGGTCGCGATGAGATCCTGAACCTCGGTGACCACCATTGGAATGATCGTCAGAGGCATCGAAATACAAGTCGCTTCGGCAACCATGCCGACCTTCATGACCTGGGCTTCGAGCTGGCTGAAGCCCCCTATAAGAGCCTTCCTTCCGGCTTCCGCCGGTATGAGAACTCCGGCGGGCCGCATAATGGGATTTACGATGTCTCCCTTGCGCAGGGTGAATTGCTCCAAAGTGCCGGCGACCCCGGCGTAGACGACGGTCTTGTCCAGTTCGACCTGGGCCTGGGCAAGCGCCGCCTCGGCGCTTTTCTTCTGCGCCGGCAGCACGGACGAAATCTGCGATTCGACGGACTGCTTGCTTGCCATGACCGCGGAAATGGCGGCCTGCCGCCCTTCCACGATGTTGGCGAGCTTTTCGATCTCGCGCTGCGCGACCGTGCTGGCGTTTCGCCGTTGAAGTTCGGTCTTGGTTTCGAGTTCGTCCAAGGCCTGCTTGTACGAGCTTTGCGCTTCCTGAATGCGGGCGTCGGCCCCTACCAGCTCGGTTTTTGCCAATTCGAAACCAGCGTCTATCTCCGATATGCGCCGTCGCGCGGTCTCGAGCGCCGCTTCCTGCTCCGAGCTGTCAAGCCTGAAGATGCGCTGGCCAGCCTCGACCTTATCCCTTATGCCCACATAGACTTCCTCGACGCGGCCGGAGCCTTCGGGGAGGATGGGAATGGTGCGAAAGAACGAAATCGCACTCGACGTCGACGGATGATAGTAGAGAATGAGCGTCAGCAGAATCACTGTCAGAGCTATGCACGCCGTTATCCCGTATCGCAGCTCATACCATACAGAATAGAGCGTGATCTCGTGACCAATCCTCTTTCCCTGTACGAAGCGGCGGACGAGAAAATCGGGCAGGACGGTCAGGACCGAACAAAGCAGAACCTCGATCATCGTTCATGACCTCCCACTGACACCGGCTGGCGCTGATGGCGGTCGGACGGCTCCGGCGCATGCGTCTTGGCGATTTCGTCGCGGGGGTCGCTTCGGGCTTTCTCCAAGGGGGTCGGAGGAGGTACGGCCTCCACTTTGACCGGCGTATAGTTGGCAAGCACCTCGGGAGCCGGCTCAGACGGCGCCTCCGCGGCGGGGGATCGAAACCGCCCCGTCGCCATCCTGGCGAGCGAGTCGGCCATGCTGGCCAGGGGCGTCCAGAAGTCGGGCACGGGGACGAGCGCCAGAAACAGCGCGGCAATCCAGAACGCATGGATGTGGGTGAACAACGCCAGCAGCGACAGCACCGCCACCAGCTGGAACTGGATCTGACTGCCGCCGTGGGACATGCGCTCCGGCAAGGAATGGAGCCAGAAGTACAAACTTCCAATCCCCATCACGGCCAGCACAAGGAAGATGACCGACCCCGTGAACAACACATCGGTCTCGCCGGGGGCCGTTATGAAAGGCGGAAGATGATGCGGCGCCGCCGGATGCATTACCTCGGACATGCCTGCCACTCCCCAATTTCGCTCGTGCGAGGACGCCCGAGCACTAGGCACAGCAACGTCCAGCGCCCAAACTTAAGGATACTCCGTCCGCATCCGAATGCAACTGAAGAGGCCAGCAGTCGCGGAGCCGCCGCCCTACGCAGGACAGCCATCTCGTTGCTATAGCAATGCCAAGGCGACCGCCAAAAGGCTAACGACCAAGGCGGCGAGGCTTGGGACAAGCACGGCGGCTCCCGAGTAGAACGCCAACGCCGCCACCCAGTCGTACGGCCTGTCACCAGCTTGAGACATTGTCAAACCCTTCCGTCCGTTCTGCTCCTTGAGAAAACGCCGTCGGCGGTCGGCGCCTTCCCGCCCTTGGGGCGAGCCTCCTGAGCGGCCGCCTCGCTTTTCCACCCATTACTGACGAAGGGGGACGTCCGCGGCGTCTGAAAGCAGCACCCTTTCGGCGGCTCCGTCGAGATCTTCATATTGGCCGCTGCGCATCGACCACAGGAACGCCGCGAGACCCGCGACGCCCATGCCCAAGGCAATTGGAACAAGCCAGAGGAGATAGTTCATGCCGCCTCCGCCACGTCGAGCCTGCGAAGAGCCGGAGATCCTGCGGGCGGAGGCTCGCCCGGAAGGCGCAATGCGTTGCCGACCACGAGAATCGATGACGTCGACATGGCGACAGCGGCCATAAGGGGCGTAACATGGCCCATCACAGCGAGGGGCACGACCAGAACGTTGTAGGCGATGGCAAGGGCGAGGTTCTGCCGCACCAGCCGGGATGCGTTCCGGGCGACTCTTATGGCATGTGGTACGGCCTCAAGGCTCGTGCCCAGGAAGACAAGGTCGGCAGCATTCCGCCCGATGTCTGCCGCCGACGAGGGCGCCATTGAGACATGCGCGGTGGCGAGCGCGGTGGCATCGTTCAGCCCGTCTCCAACCATAAGGATGCGGCGGCCGGACCGCGCCAGCTCCTCCAGACGCTCGACCTTGTCCTCGGGAAGCGCACCGTGGCGGATTTCCGGGATTCCCAACGCAGCCGCCACCCTGCAAGCCTCCTCCACTCGATCGCCGGACAGCACCTCTGTCGCCAACCCGAGGTCAGTTAGCTTTCGGATGGCACGCGTCGCGCCAGGACGGATTTCGTCGGCAATCGCAAATGAACCCGCAAGCTTTCCGTCTTTCGAAAGCCACGTGGCGGCTTCACTCGGGACGTTGGCCACGCTTGCGGAGACCCAATCCTTCCTTCCTAGCCTGTAAAACGCTTCGCCAACGCGCCCTTCGATCCCGTATCCGGCAACTTCGCGGAACCCTTCGATAGCCACTCTTGAGACTGTCATCGCGGCCACCGCGCGGCCCACCGGGTGCCTGGAAAAGGAGGCGAGTGCTGCGGCGGCCACAACATCTTGCGGAGCTACCGTGTGCCGTTCGACGCGGGCGGCGCCCGTCGTGAGCGTGCCCGTCTTGTCGAAGACCACGGTGTCGGTCTCGGCAAGGCGCTCTAGCGCGCTGCTATCCTTGAGGGTGACGCCGAGATCGAACAGCCGGCGCGCCGCCACGACCTGGACCATCGGCACGGCAAGGCCGAGCGCGCACGGGCAGGTGATGATGAGGACGGAAATCGCAATCGCTTGCGGTACCGAAAACTGGATCTGGAAAGCGCCATCCCCCATGTCGCGGCTGGCGAGCACGATTTCGCGCTCGGCAATTTCCCGCCCTGGCGCCAGCAGCAATGCGGCTTCGGCCCCCGGCGCGCAACAACTCATGGTCTCACCCCTCTGGACGTGCGACCGCCCTGTACGCATGCCGGGTTGCGTGCCCCAGCAGAGGAAAGATGACGATCATCCCGATAAGCCCTGTGACCACGCAGACTGCGAAGAGCAGGAGCACCAAGGCGCCCCAGGCCAGCATCGGCGGAAGGTTGTTCCACACCAGTTTCGCGCTGATAGCCATAGCCGTTAGCGCGTCCACGCGCCGGTCGAGCAGCATCGGCACTGCAAAGACGCTGATGGCGAAAGCGAAGGCCGCGAAGAGGCCACCTATCGCCGTCCCGATCGCAATCATCGCCCACCCATATGCGGTGCCGAAGAGCACTCCGACTATGCGGTCGAATCCGGGAAAGGGCGTCACGCCGAAGAAGAGCGCCCAGAGGAGCACTGCCGCACGCGTCCACAGAAGCAGGAGCAAACACAGTAGTAGGCCCGTGAAGAAGACCTGTGCGCCGCCGGTGGGGCGCACCAGGAGCATCGAGGCGAGGCCGATGGCGCGTCCTTCCTCTTTTGCCCGGCTCTTTTCATACAGGCCTAGCGCCAAAAAGGGGGCCACGATCATGAACCCGGCAAGCGCCGGAAACAGAATGTAGTCACGACCGAATCCGACAAGCGTCCAAACGAAGGCGACGGACAGGAGAAAGACGACAATCCCATAGGCCAGGCTCGACGCGGGCCGGATCCAGAAATCCCGCCAGCCCGCAGAGGGCCAGCGGAGTCCCTCGAAAAGCGGCAGTCCCCGGTCGAGGCGCCGGTCGCGCGTTTCGCCAATGCCCGAGGTCTCGCTGAGCAGCCAATACGACTTGTCGGTCTCGCTCATCTCACTCCTCCTCTCCTGTCGAGACAAACGCAGGCGCTGCTTCGCGGGTTGATTTCGCTCGTTTTCGCCGTGTTCGACATGTGCCCGTCGCCACGCCGTCCGCCGTCGAATTGCGTCCCCGCGACAATCTGCCCTTGTGCCTTCACCCGTCTGGACAAAAACGGGCTTCACGCATAAACCGAAGGCCAATTGCCGGAGGAATTCGCTAGCCTGTTCGCCATGCGCTGTCGGGTTGGCGTGAAAGAGCGGGGAACAAGCCTCGGCCACCGGCACGGAAGAGGCGAAAGGATCAGGCACCCGTGAGCGCAACCGACATCCAGGATCCCAACCGTCGTGATTTTCTCTACGTCGCCACGGGCATGGCCGCGGTGGTCGGCGCGGGTGCCGTCGCCTGGCCGTTCATCGACCAGATGCGCCCGGATGCCTCGACGCTGGCGCTGGCCTCGGTAGAGGTCGACGTCTCCTCGCTGACTCCGGGAACGTCGCTTGTCGTGAAATGGCGCGGCAAGCCGGTGGTGGTGCGCAATCGCACCGAACAAGAGATGAAGGACGGCGAGGCGGTCAATCTGGCCGAGCTCAAGGATCCGCTCGCTCGCAACGCCAATCTGCCGGCCGATGCGCCGGCGACCGACGCCAACCGCACCATGCCGGGCAAGGAGGCCTGGATGGTGATGGTCCAGGTCTGCACCCATCTCGGCTGCATTCCGCTCGGCCAGGAAGGCGAGTTCGGCGGCTGGTTCTGCCCGTGCCACGGTTCGACATACGACACCGCCGGCCGCGTCCGCGGCGGACCGGCGCCGGAGAACATGTCGGTGCCGGTATTCCAGTTCATTTCCGACACCAAGATCCGTATCGGCTGAGGCGAGGGGACATTTCGATGAGCGAGGGACACTCGACCTATACGCCCAAGACCGGTATCGGACGCTGGGTCGATGCCCGCATGCCGCTGCCGCGGCTGGTCTATGACAGCTTCGTCGCCTATCCGGTGCCGCGCAACCTCAATTATGCGTGGACCTTCGGCGGTATCCTGGCGCTCATGCTGGGGGCGCAGATGCTGACCGGCATCGTGCTGGCCATGCACTACGCGGCGGACAGCAGTCTCGCCTTCGATTCGGTCGAGAAGATCATGCGCGACGTGAATTCGGGCTGGCTGTTGCGCTATCTGCATTCGAACGGCGCGTCGTTCTTCTTCGTCGCCGTCTACATCCACATCTTCCGCGGCCTCTATTACGGCTCCTACAAGGCGCCGCGCGAGCTTCTGTGGATCCTCGGCTGCATCATCTATCTCCTGATGATGGCGACAGGCTTCATGGGTTATGTGCTGCCCTGGGGACAGATGTCGTTCTGGGGCGCGACCGTCATCACCGGCTTCTTCACCGCCATCCCGCTGGTCGGCGAATGGATCCAGCAGCTTCTGCTCGGCGGCTTCGCCGTCGACAACCCGACGCTGAACCGCTTCTTTTCACTGCACTATCTGCTGCCGTTCATGATCGCCGGCGTCGTCGTGCTGCATATATGGGCGCTGCATGTGGTCGGCCAGTCGAACCCGACCGGCATCGAGGTCAAATCGAAGACCGATACCGTCGCCTTCACCCCTTACGCGACCATCAAGGACGCGTTCGGGATGCTGGTGTTCCTGTTCATCTTCGCCTATTTCGTCTTCTACCTGCCGAACTTTCTCGGCCATCCGGACAACTACGTCGTCGCCGACCCGCTGAAGACGCCGGCCCACATCGTGCCGGAATGGTACTTCCTGCCGTTCTACGCGATCCTGCGCGCCATCACCTTCAATATCGGGCCGATCAACTCCAAGCTCGGTGGCGTGCTCGCGATGTTCGGCTCCATCGCCATGCTGTTCCTGGTGCCGTGGCTCGACACCTCGAAAGTGCGCTCGGCGGTCTACCGGCCCTGGTACAAGCTGTTCTTCTGGCTGTTCGTGATTGATGCCGTCCTGCTTGGTTGGCTGGGCTCGCAGCCGGCCGAGGGCAGCTATGTCTTCATGGCGCAGATGGCGACATTGTTCTACTTCGCCTTCTTCCTGGTCGTGCTGCCGGTGCTGGGCCTGGTCGAGAAGCCGCGGCGATTGCCGAACTCGATCACCGAGGCAGTTCTCGAGAAGAACAAGGCTGGCGGTGGCGGGCATCCGGCTCGCGCGACAGCCGCGCCGGAAACCAAGGGCTGAGCATGACCCCGAAAAGTGGAGACCGGTTTTCGGACAAGATCATGCTCGAGACGACGACAGCGCGCCAGAGAATCTCAAGGGGATTTGGTATGAAGACGATTCTCACCTCGCTGGCGCTGCTCGGCCTTGTGCTGGCAGGCACTGCGGCCGCGACCACCGGGGCGATCGCCCAGGAGGAGGCGCACAGCGAAGCCGCGCCGACGCATTTCCCGATACACCAGCCGAAGGAGATGGACTGGAGCTTCGCCGGGCCTTTCGGCACCTACGACAAGGCGCAGTTGCAGCGCGGGCTGAAGGTCTTCAAGGAAGTTTGCGCCACCTGCCATTCGATGAAATTGGTGGCGTTTCGCACGCTGGAAGACCTTGGCTATTCGGAAGCGCAGGTCAAGGCGCTGGCCGCCGAGTACACGATCAACGACGGTCCCAACGATGCCGGCGACATGTTCGAACGTCCCGGCATACCGTCCGACCATTTCCCGGCGCCGTTTCCCAACGATCAGGCAGCAGCGGCCGCCAATGGCGGGGCTGCCCCGCCCGATATGTCGCTGCTGGCCAAGGCGCGCGGCGTCACACGCGGTTTTCCGCGTTTCGTCTTCGACATCTTCACGCAATACGCCCAAGGCGGTCCCGACTACATCCACTCGCTGCTGACCGGCTATGACGAGCAGCCGCCGGCGGGCATGGAGATACCGGAAGGCACCCACTACAATCCGTACTTCATAGCCGGCGTCTCGCTGAAGATGCCCAACCCGCTTTCCGACGATCAGGTGACCTATGACGACGGCTCGCCGCAGACGGTCGACCAGTATTCCCGCGACGTGTCGGCCTTCCTGATGTGGGCAGCCGAGCCGCATCTGGAAGCCCGCAAGAAGACCGGCTTTCGCGTGCTGGTTTTCCTGTTGCTGTTCGGTGCGCTGGTCTATTTGACCAAGCGCAAGGTGTGGGCCGGCGTGGCGCACTGAGCTACGGAAAACCACGAAATCGAAAAGGGCGTCGAAGGGGCGCCCTTTTTGCATGTTCTGAGGACTGCCTCCGAAGACGCCTCCGAAGGTAGCCGGCTCCAGTCCTTTGCCGGACAATTTTCTTCCAGGCGCCACATCGCGGTAGCCGTCGCCGGCCGCGCCGGGTTACGATCGGCCAAAATTCCCTTTCATGTCTTCAAGTCGGACGAACGCCCGGAGAGCCGCCCCATGAAACCTTCGCTCGAGGACACGCTGCTTGCCGCGATCCGCACCATTCCAGACTATCCGAAGCCGGGCATCCTGTTTCGCGACATCACCACGCTGCTAAGCAATGCGCGCGCCTTCCGCCGCGCCATCGACGAGCTGGTGCATCCCTATGCCGGCCAGAAGGTCGACAAGATCGCCGGCATCGAGGCGCGTGGTTTCATCCTTGGCGGCGCCGTTGCCCACCAGCTCTCGGCCGGCTTCGTGCCGATCCGCAAGAAGGGCAAGCTGCCTTACGAGACGGTGCGCGTCGCCTACAGCCTCGAATACGGGCTGGACGAGATGGAGATGCACAGGGATGGCGTGTCTCCGGGTGAGAAGGTGATCCTCGTCGACGATTTGATCGCCACCGGCGGCACGGCAGAGGCAGCGGTCAAGCTGCTGCGGCAGATCGGCGCCGACATCCTCGCCGCCTGCTTCGTCATCGACCTGCCGGACCTCGGCGGTCGCGACAAGCTCGAGGCGCTCGGCGTGCCGGTCAGGACGCTGATCGGGTTCGAAGGGCATTGAGAGAGTGTTCTGCCTTCTCCCCTTGTGGGAGAAGGTGGCCTCGCGAAGCCGAGGTCGGATGAGGGGTGCTGCATGGAGTGCCGCAGTGCCAAGCTGGAGCACCCCTCATCCGTCTCGGCGCTACGCGCCGATCGACCTTCTCCCACAAGGGGAGAAGGAAGAAACTATTCCACCTTCACCAGCACGGCGCTTTCGAACTCGATGACCTTGTCGCCGGTCGAATCGAAAGCTTCCGAGCGCAGTGTCAGCACTCGCCAGCCCGGCCGCGATGCGATGGGGCGGTGGGCAAGCGCGGTGCGGGTGAAGGTCACGGTTTCTCCGGCATAGACGGGTTTTAGCCATTTGAGGTTCTTGAAGCCGGGCGATGGCCCGAATTCGGGGGCGGGCCCACCGCCGGCCCAGCTGATGCCTTCGGCCTCCACGCCGGTCTCGAGGTTCAGCTTCATCCAGGTTGCAGCTGTGTGCCAGCCGGAGGCGCACAGGCCGCCGAACACGCTGTTCTTCGCCGCCTCTTCGTCGAGATGGAATATCTGCGGATCGTATTTCCTGGCGAACGCCTTGATCGCCTCGGGCTCGAATCTATGCGACCCGAGGGTGACGGTGACGCCGATGCAGAAGAACTCGTCCAATGTCATGAGCGGCCCTGTGCGGCATCACGGGCGAGGAACATGACCGTGTTCTCGAGTTCGAAGACGCCTTCGCCACGCTGGTTGAAAAGCTCGCTGCGCAAAGTGACGAGGCCGAGCTGGGGCTTGGACCTGGACAGACGTTTGGCAAGGACGGTGGTGCTGCCGCTCAAGATGTCGCCGGCCAGCACCGGCCTCTTCCACCGGACCTGGTCGACCCCGGGGGCGCCTTGCGAGGTCGAGTCCAGCAGGAAGGCGTCGCACAGCATGCGCATGAACATCGCGCAGGTGTGCCAGCCGGAGGCCGCCAGCCCGCCAAGGATGCTGGCCCTGCCCGCCGCCTCGTCGAGATGCATCGGCTGCGCATCGAACTCTTGCGCGAATTCGACGATCTCGGCCGCACTCACCAGCTTCGTGCCGAGGTCGAGCGAGGCGCCCTCGACGAAATCCTCATAGGCCCAGGTCTTTTCATGGGCCGAGGTCTTTGCGTTCTTTCCGGTCATGGTCTGGAATCCGGTTCAAGATTGTACGATCGCCACGGATCGGGTTTCCCGGATGCAGGCGGGGCGGTCAAGTCATTTCTGGTGCGCCAGGCCATCACGCTCAACGCAATGGAAGCTCCGAGCCTCTAAAGCCAGCCGCGGCGGCGGAAATACCAGAAGGGCAGGATCGCCGAGAGGATCATCAAGCCGATGGCGAAAGGATAGCCGAAGTTCCAGGTCAGTTCAGGCATGACGTTGAAATTCATGCCGTAGATCGAGGCGACCAGCGTCGGCGGCAGGAAGATGACCGCGGCGACGGAGAAGATCTTGATGATGGCGTTCTGCTCGATCGAGATCATGCCGAGCGTCGCGTCGAGCAGGAAGTTGATCTTCTGCGACAGGAAGGTGGCGTGGTCGGCGAGCGACAGCACATCGCGCGACAAGGTCTTGATGCGCGCGCGGATGTCCTTGCTCATCTTGGTCTGGGTCGAGGCGTGGGTGAGGAAGCCGGCGAGCCGCTGCAGCGAGATCAGGCTGTCGCGGATCGAGGAGGCGATGTCCTCCTTGCGGCCGATGGCTTTCAGCAATTCCTGAAAATCGCGATTGCGCTTCGAAGCCTTGGTCGAGCTTGGCTGGAAGATGTCGCGCGAAATCGTCTCGATATCGCGGCCGGCACGCTCCAGAATGTCGGCGAGGCGGTCGACGATCGCCTCCAGCAGGCCGATCAGGATGGTGTCGCCGCTGGTGCAGCCGGTCGCCACCTTCTCGGCGCGCTGCGGAAACGTCTTGAAGGCCTTCGGTTCGTGGTAGCGCACCGTGATCAGCCTGTTGCCGGCCAGCACGAAGGTGACCGGCGACATCAGGGGATCGTCGGCCTCGGTCTGGGCCGGCAGAATGGCGGTCATGAAATAGGCGCCGTCCTCGACATAGAGGCGGCTCGAAATCTCGATCTCCTCCATCTCCTCGCGCGTCGGAATGGCAACGCCGAGCCAGGCCTCGATGGCCGCTTCCTCTTCCTTTGTCGGGCTCACAAGGTCGGCCCAGACGACCTGGTCGCTGTTTGCCAGGAGATCGTCGACAAGGCGCAGGCGATCATTGTCGACGACGAATGCCTTGATCATCGCCGGGTCTCCCTTGCTGAGGCCAAAAGGATGGGTTCGAGCGGACGCGTCGTTTCGGATTGCACCGGGCGGGGCGCTTTCGACGAAAGCAGGGGCCGGTGCAGACGCCCCTTAGACCGGGCGTTGCGGGCAGTCAAGCCGCGCCGGAGGGAGCCGCGAAGCCTCTTCCTTCTCCCCTTGTGGGAGAAGGTGGCCTCGCGAAGCGAGGTCGGATGAGGGGTGTTCCAGCTTGGCACCAGAGAAGGAAGAAGGCGCCGTCGGTGAGCTCAGGTGTTGAACTTGAACAGCATGATGTCGCCGTCCTGGACGACATACTCCTTGCCTTCGTCGCGCGCCTTGCCGGCTTCCTTGGCCGCCACTTCGCCGCCCAGCGTGACGAAGTCGTTGTAGGCGATGGTCTGGGCGCGGATGAAGCCGCGCTCGAAATCGGTGTGGATGACGCCTGCAGCCTGCGGCGCCTTGGCGCCCTTGTGCACGGTCCAGGCGCGCGTCTCCTTCGGCCCGACGGTGAAATAGGTGATGAGCTGCAACAGCTCGTAGCCGGCGCGGATGACCTTGTTTAGGCCGGGCTCGTCGAGCCCCAGGGTCGCCAAAAATTCCATTTCCTCTTCGTCGCTAAGCTGCGCGACCTCGGCCTCGATCGCCGCTGAAATCACCACGGTGCGGGCGCCCTGCGCGGCAGCCATCTGTTCGACCGCTTTGGTGTGTGCGTTGCCGGTGGCAGCATCGGCCTCGGCGACATTGCAGACATAGAGCACCGGGTGCGATGTCAGCAGGTTCAGCCCCTGCAGGATGCGCAGATCCTCCGCGGAGATATTTTTGAGCAGGATGCGGGCCGGCTTGCCGGCCTGCAGGAGTTCAAGGGCGGCTTCCATCATCGGAAGCACGGTTAGCGCCTCCTTGTCCTTGCCGGAAGCGCGCTTGCGGAACTGCACGATGCGGCGCTCGAGGCTGTCGAGATCGGCGAGCATCAGTTCGGTCTCGACGGTTTCGGCGTCGGCGACGGGATCGATGCGGCCCTCGACATGGGTGATGTCGTCATCCTCGAAGCAGCGCAGCACATGGACGATGGCGTCGACCTCGCGGATATTGGCCAGGAACTGGTTGCCCAGCCCTTCGCCTTTCGAGGCGCCGCGCACCAGGCCGGCGATGTCGACGAACGAGATGCGGGTCGGGATGATCTCCTTCGACTTGCCGATCGCGGCGATTTTTTGCAGGCGCGGGTCGGGCACCGCCACTTCGCCGGTGTTCGGTTCGATGGTGCAGAACGGATAGTTGGCGGCCTGCGCCGCCGCCGTTCTGGTCAGCGCGTTGAAAAGCGTCGACTTGCCGACGTTGGGCAAACCAACGATGCCGCATTTGAAACCCATTTTTATCCGGTCCTATCGGGAAATCGTAATTTGTTGAGGGCTATGGGCGAAAGGGGTGACGAACGTCAAGCCCTGCAGCCCCGATCCGTGGCTAGGCTCAATCCTTGCCGCCAAACAGCTTCTTCAGCATGGCGGCCATCGGGCCGGTTTCGGGCAGCTTGGCTGCCGGCTGCTGCGGCCGCGCCTGGCGAACGTGGCTTTGTGCTTTCGGCGCCTTGGGTGGCGGGCGGTCGTCGTCGCCCGTCGGCGTGAGCTTGTCGCGCAAGGCCAGCGTCACGCGATTCATGAAGGAATTGTCGTCGCCCTTGGCAAGCAGTCCGGCATCGTCGGCGATGGTGTCGAGCAGCACGTCCAGCCACTCGCGGTCGCTTTTGGCGAAATCGCCAAGCACATGGCCATGCACCATTTCCTTGACGCCGGGGTGGCTGACGCCAATGCGCACACGGCGGAAATCCTTGCCGACATGCTGCTCGAGCGAGCGGATACCGTTGTGGCCACCGGAACCGCCGCCGACCTTGACCCGCACCTTGCCGGCGGCAAGGTCGATCTCGTCATAAAAGACGGTCAGCGCCGAAGCGTCGAGCTTGTAAAAGCGCAGGGCCTCGCCGACCGACTGGCCGGACAGGTTCATGAAGGTCTGCGGCTTGATCAGGATGATTTTCTCGCCGGCAAGCGTGCCTTCGGCGACCAGGCCCTGGAACTTTTTCGACCAGGGCGAAAAGGAATGGCGGCGGGCGATTGCGTCCGCCGCCATGAAGCCGACATTGTGCCGGTTGTCAGCGTATTTCGCGCCCGGATTGCCGAGGCCTGCAAACAGCAGCATCGTCACCTCCGGGCGGAAAGGATTACTTCTCTTCGTCGGCAGGAGCCGCTTCGGGTTCAGCCGCTTCGACCGTCTCTTCAGCCTCCGGCTTCATCGCCGCGGAGCCGGCTATGGTCGCGACGGTGAAGTCGCGGTCGGAGATCACCGGCTTGACGCCGGCCGGTAGCTTGACCGCCGAGATGTGGATCGAATCGCCGATATCGGTGCCGGTGAGATCGACGGTGATGAATTCCGGGATCGCATTGGCCGGGCAGTGGAACTCGACCTCGTGACGCACGATGTTGAGCACGCCGCCGCGCTTGATGCCGGGCGACTTGTCCTCGTTGATGAAGTGGACCGGCACGTCGACATTGACTTCGGTGTCCTTGCCGATGCGCAGGAAGTCGACATGGACCGGAAAATCCTTGACCGGGTCGAGCTGGTAGTCCTTCGGCAGGACCTGGATCTTCTTGCCGTCGACATCGATCGTGGCGATCGTGGTCAGGAACCCGCCGCCATGGATCTTGTAGTAGATGTCCTTGTAGGTCAGCGCAATCGCCAGGGGAGGCTGCTTGTCGCCGTAGATTACTGCAGGCACTTTACCGTTGCGGCGAACTGCACGGGCGGACCCCTTACCGACCTGTTCGCGCGCTTCGGCCTTGAGCTCGTAAGAAGCTTGGCTCATGGCATTTCCTTTCGCGTTGTTCTGGAGCGTTCGCGGCCGGCGAGATGCCTGGGCCGTAAACGTCGAAAGCCGTCATGGCCTTACATGATCTGGTCCAAAATCTATTTGGGATCACGTGAGGCCGGACAGCCTTCCGCCGCGTTGCCTCCAAGGGTGTCTACGCGGGTGGCGGCTCTATAGCGGAAGGTGGGGCGGGGTGCAAGCCAAAGGCGGGTGGCCAATGCGGGTGGGCAGTGTCTCGCTTTTGAATTTCGTGCTTGCTCTCCATTTTCAAGAATATTGGGGTTGCGTCCTGAAAGCCGACCGCAATCGACCGGTATCAGATCGGGAACAGGTGTGCGGAAAACAACGCAGCGGCATACAGCCCGACCCCGAAGGACAGATGAGTCATGAGGCCGCGCAGACGCGCGGTGCTCGGATTGGGCGTTTTCGAGGCTGCAATTCCGGCGCCAAAGGCCGGCTGCATTACGAAAAACGGGGGCGACGACAGTGGACATGCCGACAACAAGGGCGGGAAGCAATGTCGGGTGTCGTGCCCAGTCGAGGCCCCATACTGCCATCAGCAATGCAGCAAAGACGATGCCGATCGCGTAATGCGCGACCCACCCAATCGGCGTTTCGCCGCGAATTCGGGGAGCCTGCGCGATATTCGCATGCGCGAAACGTCCCCGCGGAAAGTGGCCGATCCAGCGGCCGACCCAGGCATAATCAAGCGGCGGAATCGCCAACGTTCGTTTCAGAAACAATCCCCAAAGATCCATCACCGCCGTCGCCCCCGTTCCAATCGCGGCTGCGCGGACAACGAACTCCAACTGCTCGTTCATTTCCATGCTCCTGTCTGGTCCATGCTCCTGTCTTGGGCGTCCGGACACTAGCCAGTTGAAATAAGACATTCAATGTATTGATTGATCGTTTGATTGATTGTACCATGCGATATGAAAAACGCAGATGTCCATCATCCGATCTTTGACGAGATAGCCGATCTCGCCCGCACGCTGGGGCATGCACACCGGCTGGTTCTTCTGCGCCACATTGCCGACGGCGAAGTGGCCGTGGAGCACCTGACGCAACTTTCCGGGATCGCCTTGGCCAACACGTCGCAGCATCTTCAACAGCTCAAGCGGGCCGGCTTGGTGCAGACCCGGCGAGACGGGAAACGCGTGCTTTATCGTCTGGCCGATGGTCCGATCGAAAACGTGCTTGGGGCCCTGCGCAGCCTTGCGAACCACAGGCGCGAGCAAATCCGCGAGCTTATCGATGACACAATGAGCCGGCCGGACAGGCTGGAGAACATCTCGCGCGAGGAACTGGTGCGCCGCATACGGGACGACGAAATCGTGCTGCTCGACGTCCGGCCGCAAGAGGAATACGCGGCCGCGCATTTGCCGGGTGCGATCAACATTCCCGCGGGTGAGCTGGAAGAACGACTTGCGGAGCTTCCACGAGAGAAGGTCATCGTCGCCTATTGTCGTGGTGTCCAGTGCGTTCTCTCTGCCGACGCGCTGGCAATCCTGAGGGCGCGAGGCTGGGCATCACGTCGGTTCGAAGGTGGCTTTCCCGAGTGGCTGGCCTCAGACCTTGATGTCGACGGCATGAACTACGAAAGCGGCTGACAGAAGCCGAAGCCGGCGTCGCCGGGGCACGCCCGAGTATCGCTGGGCACTCCCGGTCACAATCTCGCCAGACCGAAGCCGGCCACCAAGGCTGCGCGTCGGGCACAGATCGAGCGGGCAGCCTACAAGCTTCTCAAGGAGAAAGGCTACGGCGGGACTTCCATGCTTGGCATAGCCAAAGAGGTAAAGGCGTCAAACGAAACCCTCTACCGCTGGTATGGCGACAAGAGGGGCTGTTCAAGACGATGGTCGAAAACAATGCAAGGGCGACGAAGGCGGCACTGGATGAGGCAATCAGGGACGAGGCCGATCCCCTGGCAACCCTGGAAGATGTTGCTCCGGTCCTGCTTTCGATGTTGCTTGGCGAGCGGGCAATTTCCCTGAACCGCGCGGCTGCATCTGACGAAGGTGACGAATTGGGTGCGACGATTGCCGCAGCCGGGCGCGATTCTGTATTTCCGCTGATCGAGAAATTGATCCAGCGCGGCTTGGAGAGCAGTGCGCTGGCCGCGCCATCTGCGCGGATGGCGGCCGATTGGTTCTTGAACCTGCTGATTGGTGATCTGCAGATCCGGCGGGCCATTCACGCTCTGTCGGTTCCTTCAGACAGGGATGTCCATTCAAGAGTGGTTGCCGC
This sequence comes from Mesorhizobium sp. WSM4850, assembly GCF_055811735.1. Lineage (NCBI taxonomy): Bacteria > Pseudomonadati > Pseudomonadota > Alphaproteobacteria > Hyphomicrobiales > Phyllobacteriaceae > Mesorhizobium > Mesorhizobium sp. WSM4850. The sequence goes on from NZ_JBVVPV010000018.1 coordinate 78,323, forward strand.
GATCAGTGCATTTAAAAAGCTTTGCGGCACGTGATGGCAAAAATCGATCTGTGCCTGTTCTCATGCGTTGGGTGAGTTGGAAGCGTGGCTTAAGGCCGAAATCCAACTCAACCTCACTCGATCGTGGGCTCTTCCTCGAGCTTCCTCGCCTCCTTCATGTTCGGCAAAAAAACCGTCAGCAGCCCGAGCAGCGGCAAATACGAGCAGACCTGAAAGACGAAGTCGATGCCTTTCAGGTCGGCGACGACGCCGAGCACGGCGGCTGCGATGCCGCCCATGCCGAAGGCGAAGCCGAAGAAGATGCCGGCGATCATGCCGACGCGGCCGGGCACCAGTTCCTGGGCGAAGACGACGATGTTCGAGAAGGCCGAGGACAGGATCAGGCCGATCAGCACGGTCAGGATCATGGTCCATTCGAAATTGGCGTAGGGCAGGGCCAGCGTAAAGGGGAGCACGCCGACGATCGAGAACCAGATCATCGGCTTCTGTCCGTAGCGGTCGCCGAACGGGCCACCGAGCAGGATGCCCAGCGCCGAGGCGCCGAGGAACAGGAACAGCATGACCTGCGACATCTGCACCGAAACGCCGAATTTATCGATGGCGTAGAAGGTGTAGTAACTGGCGAGGCTGGCAACATAGGCGTTTTTTGTCAGCACCAGCAAGGTCAGCACCGCCAGCGCGCTCATCACCTTGCGGCGCGGGAAGGGCGAAACGAAGCCTGCCGCCTTGCGGTTGGCGAGCGAGGCGCGCAGCCGGCTGTACCAGCCGCCGACCCGCCACAGCACGACGATGCCGATCAGCGATCCGGCTGCGAACCACGCAATGCTGGTCTGGCCGAACGGCACGACGATGAAGGCGGCGAGCAGCGGCCCGATGGCCTGGCCGAGATTGCCGCCGACCTGGAACAGCGATTGCGCCAGGCCGAACCTGCCGCCCGAGGCGAAGCGGGCGATGCGCGAGGATTCCGGGTGGAAGATCGCCGAGCCAATGCCGATCAGCGACGCGCCGATCAGCAGGAGCCAATAGTGTCCGGCATAGGCCAGCACGATCAGGCCGATCAGCGAGGACGCCATGCCGTAGGGCAGCGAATAGGGCATCGGCCGCTTGTCGGTGACCATGCCGATCAGCGGCTGCAGCAATGACGCCGTCACCTGGAAGGTGAAGGTCAAAAGGCCGATCTGCCAGAAATCGAGACGGTAATTGTCCTTCAGCAGCGGATAGATGGCCGACAGCAGCGACTGCATGATGTCGTTGACACAATGGCAGAAGCTCACCGCAAGGATGACGGTGAAGGCCGTCGCTTGCGCCGAAGTGTGGCTGGCCGTCGCCGGCGTGGCGGCGGAGGTGGCTGTCGTATCAGTCAACGCAGGCTCCATGGTCTTTTTGGCGGACGCTCCCGCAGGCGGCCCTTATGGCCCCGCTGCCTTATAAGTTACTTGCCGGGCGACTTCTTTCGTGGTTTGGTCCAATAGTTTCGCGAGTGGGCCAATAGCCAATGCCGCATGGCAAAGAAATCTTCAAAGCGGGCGACACCGATCTCGGCCAGTTCACCGATCTCGGGCTGCTGCGCCGCTGGCAATGGCTGGAGCAGGCCGTCGGGCCGGCGGTGGCCCTGCCGACCGAATTTCCCGACGGCTACCACGTGCCGCAGCACCGGCACAGCCGCAGTCAATTGCTGCATGCGCTTGTCGGCGTCGTGCTGGTGACGACGCGGCATGGGCGCTGGATGGTGCCGCCCGATCATGCGATGTGGATTCCTGCCGGGACCGAGCATTCCGTCGAGATGCTTGGCGACGTCAGCATGCGCTCGGTCTATGTGATGCCGGACGCCATTGCCGGGCTGCCGGATGGCTTGCGCGTCGTCGGCATCACCGATCTGATGCACAGCCTGATCGTGGAATCGGAAAAGCTGCCGCAGGGCGCCGAGTTGGAGGGGCGCGGCGGGCTGATCATGAGCCTCCTGCTGCATGAAATCCCGAACCTGCCGGAACGGCCGCTCGGCCTGCCTTTTCCTTCGGATGCAAGGCTTGCGGCACTGTGCCGGCGCTTCGTCGCAGCACCCTCGCCGCACGCGACGATCGACGAATGGGCCGATATCGTCGGCATGAGCCGGCGTTCCTTCACCCGCGCCTTTCATCGCCAGACCGGATTGTCGTTGTCGACATGGCGCCAGCAGGCCTGCCTGTTCGCGGCCTTGCCGAGGCTGGCAGACGGCGAGCCGATCACAAGGGTGGCGCTCGATCTCGGCTATGACAGCGTGCCGGCCTTCATCACCATGTTCAAGCGCATGCTGGGGGCGTCGCCACGCGGCTATATGCGCGGCTCAAGGGACAACATCAGGGTGTCGAACGGAAGCGCATGACCCCGAAAGGATCATGCGCAAAATCAAGGTGCTACAGCGTCCTTTGCGCGTCTCTGGACGCGCGGCGCTGTATCGCGGGCAGATTTCAGTCGAACAGACTCGACACCGACTCTTCGGTCGCCGTGCGCGAGATCGCCTCGCCCATCAGGTCGGCGATGGAGACGACGCGGATGTTGCTGGCGTCGAGCACCGCCTGGGTCGGCTGGATGGAATCGGTGATGACCAGTTCCTGCAGCTTCGAGGCGCCGATGCGTGCGATGGCGCCGCCGGACAGAACGCCATGGGTGGTGTAGGCGGTGACGCTGGTGGCGCCGGCGGCAAGCAGCGCATCGGCCGCATTGCACAAGGTACCGCCCGAATCGATGATGTCGTCGATCAGCAGGCAATCCTTGCCGCGCACGTCGCCGATGACGTTCATGACTTCCGATTCGCCAGGGCGCTCGCGACGCTTGTCGACAATGGCAAGCTGGGCGTCGATGCGCTTGGCGAGCGCGCGGGCACGGACCACGCCGCCGACATCCGGCGACACGACCATGACATTGGCAAGGCGCTTGTATTTCGCCTTCACATCGCGGGCCATGACCGGCACCGAGAACAGATTGTCGGTCGGGATGTCGAAAAAGCCCTGGATCTGGCCGGCGTGGAGATCCAGCGTCAAGACGCGATCGACCCCGGCTCGCGTGATCATGTTGGCGACCAGCTTGGCCGAGATCGGCGTGCGGCCCGAGGCGCGGCGGTCTTGCCTTGCATAGCCGAAATAGGGAATGACCGCTGTGATGCGCTTGGCCGACGAGCGCATGAAGGCATCGATCATGATGAGCAGTTCCATCAGGTGATCGTTGGTCGGGAACGAGGTGGACTGCAGGATGAAGACATCCTCGCCACGCACATTCTCCTGGATCTCAACGAAGATTTCCTGATCGGCGAAGCGCCTGACGCTGGCTTTGCCCAGCGGGATGTTGAGATAGCGGGCGACCGCTTCGGCCAGCACCCTGTTGGAATTGCCCGCGAAAAGCTTCATGCACCGTTCCTGGTGAAGGATGGAGACTCTGGCAGACTCTCTTGAGCCCCTTAGTCGGGGCTTTTAGCGGCCCGTGCCGGTATTGCAAGCGTCGTGATCGGAATCCGCCGGCTAATCTCAATAAACATGAACGGCGAGGAAAGCCGGCAACATGTCAGTCCGCCGTCAGCCCGCTTGCCCGCCAAGCCATGTGGCAAACTGGTCGATCGTCTGGTCGGCGATCGCCTGCATGGTCTCCGGCGCGACCGCAGCCCAGCCTTCGCCACCATTGACCGAGGCCGCCTTCTGCTGGCCGTTGATGCGATGCAGCCGGTTGCCTGCCGGGTCATAGACGTCCCAGACATAGATGACGGTGGTATCCTTGCCTTCCGACATCGTCGAGAAATAGCCTTTCAGCACGTGCGTCGGGGTCTGGCCGGCGCTTCCTGCCAAGGTGATGCCGCGCTGCTTGGCTCGCGTCTGAAGCTGCGCGGTCAATGGCGTCGCGGCTTCCACCGAGGCGCCGACGATCGGCGCCACCTGCAGACGGGTGCGTGCGATGACGGCGGCGCTTTTTGCCGGCAGCTCGGTTGCGGGCTGCGCAGGGGCCGAAGGCTGTGTTGTCGCGGACGGCTGGGCGGTGGTCGCAGGTGCGATGGGTGTTGCAGCCGTGCCGCTTCCGGCCGTTGGCACGGTCTGTGTCGACTGCGGGGCGATGGCCGAGGGTTCGAGAACGTCCTTCGCGTTGGTGCAGGCGGCCAGCGCCAGCGCCGCGAGCAATGACACGGTCGTCGCATGCGATCGCCTCATTTGCCTCAAAACTCCCTGGCGATGAACGCCTCTTGCATTCTTACCATTATGGATTCATTGCACAATCAAGTCGAGATCATGGCGGGACAGCGGCTTCGGCTGCGATTCAGTCGTCAGATAGGTGCGGCCAAGCGTCATTGCCGTCTCGGTTTCGGAGTCCATGATGATCATATGGGCGAACAGCGTCATGTTCGGCGCGATCGGTTCGGGATTGCCCTGATAGAACATCGGCATGTCCATCCATGATGGGGTGAAGCGGGCGCCGAGCGAATAGCCGCAGGCGTTGAGCCGGTGCTTGGTCAAATTGTGGGTTTCGAGCGTGCGGGCATGCGCGTCGAACACGTCGCCGAAGGTATTTCCGGGCGTCATCGCCTTTTCGACCGCCAGAAGTGCGGCGCGCGCAGCATCGAACAGCTCCTGGTGACGTTTCGACACCTTGCCGGTCAGCACGGTGCGCATCATCGCCGCATGGTAATGGTGGAAGACGCCGGCCCATTCGAGCGTCAACTGGTCGTTCTTGCTCAGCTTGCGGCGGCCAGCCTTGTATCGGCAAAGCAGTGCGTCCACGCCAGAGCCGATGATGAACTCGTTGGCCGGATAGTCGCCGCCGCCGGCAAAGATCGCGCCCTGCATGGCGGCGAGGATCAAGGCTTCGTCGCCACCCTGCTTGATCAGCGGCAGGGCCGCGTCCAGAGCGTCGTCGGCGAGATTTGCGGCCTTTTCCACCTTGGCGATCTCGGCCGGGCTCTTGAACAGGCGCAGCCGGCTGATGATGCCGGACGCGTCGGCGATCTGGCCAAAGGTCTGCAATTGCTCGTCCAGGCGCCGGCCATTGTAGGCGGTCAGGCCGTGGGTGTCGTATTCGACGCCGATGCGGGCGCCGAGCAGGTCGAGGTCGTTGAGCAAATTGCGCAGGTCGATCGCCGGATTGGCGCCGTCGCGGTCGGTCCACAGCACGATGTTGTCGATGATCGAGGTGTGGCGCGCCTGGCGCAGATCGGCCGAGCGCGTGAGCAGGATCATCGAGCCGTCCGCCTTCACCACCAGGCACTGGAAGAAGCAGAAGCCGAACGTATCGTAGCCGGTCAGCCAGTACATGCTCTCCTGCGCAAACAAAAGGACGGCATCGAGCTTCTTCTCGGCGATCTCGATCATCAGCCGATCGCGCCGCGCGTCAAATTCCGACCGTTCGAAATGCAGCGCCATTATTCTGTCTCCAAAACGATTGCCGAAATCTGCCGCCCGTAATCCGGCTCCTTGCGATGGGTGCTGCGCCGGTAGGAATAGAACAGATCCTCCTCGGCGTAGGTGCAGCGGCCGAGCCCATCGGCGGTGACGCCGGCCCGGGTCAGCCGATCGACCGTATAGCGGTTGAGGTCGAACATTGCATGTCCCGGCTTCGCCGATGGCGCGAAATAGCTGATATTGTCGACATCGGCCTCGATGAAACGAGCGATGAATTCCGGGCCGACTTCATAGTTTTCCGGGCCGATGGACGGACCGAGCACCGCAACGATGCGCTCGCGCCGGGCGCCGAGGCTTTCCATCGCCGCAATGGTGTTTTCCAGCACGCCTGACAAGGCGCCCTTCCAGCCGGCATGGGCTGCGCCGACGATTCGCGCCTCGGCATCGGCGAACAGCACCGGTCCGCAATCGGCCGTCGAGGCGCCCACCGCAATCCCCGGCCGGTCGGTGACGACGGCGTCGGCCTTCGGCCGCTCGCCGGGAAAGGGCTCCCTGGCGATGACGACATCGGGCGAATGGATCTGGTGGGCGGTCAACAGACGGCTTGATGGCACGCCCATCCAGTCGGCGACGCGGCGGCGGTTCTCGGCGACCTGCGTCTGGTCGTCGCTCGAGCCGGTGCCGATGTTGAGGCCCTGATAGATGCCGCTGGAGACGCCGCCGACGCGGGTGAAATAGCCGTGGCGAATGCCTTGCGCCCGCGCTTTCTCCAGCAAGGGCGACCGAACGGGATCCGGTTTGGTCTGATTCAGCATGGCTGCGTTGTTGTCCGTGAGAGCGATTTCGTCAAGCGACAGTCGAAAGATGGCGACAGTCCAACGGCGACAGTCGGAAGGCGGGAGAGTGGGAGAGGCGGCAGTGAAAAGTCAATCCGCCGTTGCAAAGGGCGGAACGGCGATGCCGGCAGGCAGGACGGCAAGCACCTTGAACAGGTCGCCCATGGCTTGCGGGCCGGCGAGGCGTTCGACCTCGCCCGCAATCTTTTCGCGAGCCGCCTCATTGGCATTGGCGCCGAGCTGGCCGGCGCGTTCGAGAAGCCCCATTTCCACCAGGAATTCGCCTTGCGTGGAGAGATGGGCATCGAGGCCATGCGCCCGCACTATCGCGGCAAGGGCGGCGAAATCGACATGGGCGGTGAGGTCGGCTTCGCCCGGATTGGCCAGCACATCTTCGTGATCGTGCTTGCGCAAGGCCTGCAACGTGTCGCCGATCCCTGGCTGGAGGTAGCCATAGTCGAGGAACAGGCCGGCGCCGCCGAGCCCGGCCAAGCGCTCGGCGATGGTCGCCATCAGCGCGGCTCGGGCCGGCGCGACCTCGACGATCGCGCCCTGTGGCGCGTTTTCGGCATCGTCCGGCAACAGTGTTGGATCGACCGAGCCGGCGCCGGCGAAGACGTGCAATTGGTCGGCGCCATCGAGGCCGATCATCCGTTCGCGCCAGCCTGTTCCGGCGCGGACGAACTGGCGGATCGGCACCGCGTCGAACAATTCGTTGCCGACGATGAAAAGCGGGGTCTGCGGCAGCGTGTCGATGCTTTCGTGCCAGCCGATCGCGGCCGGCGTGGCGACAAGCGTTTGCCTTTGGACATCGGCCAGTCGCGGACTGGTCTCGATCATGGCGAACGACGCACCGGCGGTCAGCGCCGGATCGAGCCGCGAAAGCGTGCGCAGGATGTCCTTCATCAGCGTGCCGCGGCCGGGGCCGATCTCGGCGATGGTGACCGGCATCGGCCGGCCGGTCGCCAGCCAGGCTTCGTAGAGCCAGACGGCGATCAGCTCGCCGAACATCTGGCTGATCTCCGGCGCGGTGACGAAGTCGCCGGCAGCCCCGAACGGATCGCGCGTCGTATAATAGCCGTCCAGCGGATCGAACAGGCAGAGCGCCATGTAGTGGTTGACGGGGATCGGCCCCGCCGCACCGATCAGCTCCACGATGCGGGTTTTCAGTCGGGTCATACCGGCTGTGGCTGTGTTACCGGCTTTGCAGTCACCATCGCCCAGATGCCGGCCAGCAGCATCGGCAGCGACAGCACCATGCCCATCGTCAGCCAGTTGGTGCCGAGGAGGTAGCCGAGCTGCTGGTCGGGCTCGCGGAAGAATTCGACGAGGATGCGCGAGAGACCGTAACCGGCGATGAAGGCGCCGCCGACGAAGCGCGGCGTCTTCAGCTTGAGCCTGGAATGGGTGAGGAAGCGCAGGACCAGGAACAGCACCAGGCCTTCGAGCAGCGCCTCGTAGAGCTGGCTCGGATGGCGCGCAAAGGGCCCGCCATTTGGGAATTCGACCGCCCATGGCACGTCGGTCGGCCGGCCCCAGAGTTCGGAGTTGATGAAATTCGCCATGCGGACGAGGCCAAGGCCGACCGGCACGCCGGCCGCCACCACGTCGAACAGCGACCATGTGCGGATGCCGCGCGACCAGGAAAACAGCGTCATGGCGAGAATGACGCCGAGCAGCCCGCCATGGAAGGACATGCCGCCCTGCCAGACGGCAAGGATATCGAAGGGTTGAGCGATGTAGCGCGGCAGGTCGTAGAACAGCACGTAGCCGACACGCCCGCCAAGCACCACGCCGATAGCCGCCCAGACGATGAAGTCGTCGAGATCCTCGGGCTTCATGGGCACGGTGCCGTCGGGCCAGAGCCTTGCATTGGTGACGAGCCGCTTGGCATACCACCAGGCGAAGAGAATGCCGACGATATAGCCGACGCCATACCAATGCACCGCCAGCGGTCCGATCTGGACGATGACCGGGTCGATGTTGGGGAAGGGCAGGGCGGCCAGCGGCAGCATAAGATATTCGCTCAACAGGATCTCCCGGTTGCGATCACGTTCGGGCGCGGACCATGCGGCAGGGTTTTGGCCCGGTCAAGGCGACGCTGGCGCGGCAAATACGGCTTCGGGAAGCAGGCTGATCGTGCCGGTACTGCCGCCTCACAGCTTGGTCCCGGCCAATGCCCTGTATTTGGCCTCCAGGCGGTCAAGCACCTCTTCCGCAGGCTTCACCCGCCCTGCGTCGGCATCGCCGAGGCCCTTGGCGAGCGCGGCGTCGCGTGCGGCAAGACGCTGGTCCAAATTCGCACTGAAAGCCATTGCAGTCCCCGTCAGAATGCTCTTCCTTGGATGGTACCAGCTATGGCTTGCGAGACTAGGTCAAATTGCATCGACTTGATGACGCAGCAGCCTCAACGTTCTTGCATTCCGCGTCGCGCGCCACTACGTCAAATCGAGCAAGCGAGGATTTGCCATGTCGACCGGACCGAACCGCATTCTCGATGAGTTCGCCAAGCTGATGACCGACGCTGCGGGTGCCGCGCAAGGCGTGCGCCGCGAAGTGGAAACCGCCTTCAAGGGGCAGGCCGAGCGTGTTCTCAACTCGATGGACCTGGTGCAGCGCGAAGAATTCGAGGCCGCCCGCGACATGGCGGTAAAAGCCAGGGAAGAAAACACCCGTCTCGCTGCGCGCATCGAGACGCTTGAGGCAAAGCTCGCCGATCTGACCGGGCAGGCCGCGCCTGCGGCTGCGGCAAAGCCCAGGTTAAAAAAATAACGTTAAACTTTTCCACAAAGCACAATCGCAAAAAGCGCTTTGTCGTGAATCGCTTACCGGCATTGCGTGAATCTTTGTGACAGCGGCTTTCCACATGCGAATGACGCAGTGCGAAAAATTGGGCTGGTCACGCGACTCCCGATCAATAGACTGAATTTGTTGCATGATTCGGAGCAGGGTCATGCGCCGGGCGGTGGGGTCCGGTCTGGGGTCTTTGTGCGTTGACGAAGTCCCGGCCGTCCGAGTTCTAGACAAAATTGTTCGTTGTGGGTGCCCCGCCGGCCGAGGCGAAGGAACGACAGGAAGCATTCATGGAACTTCTCGAACTCGAATTCTCGCGCGAAATCCATCCGGTGGATGTTATCGAGCAGGTGGCGCACAACAACGACTGGTCCTTCGAACGGGCCGGCGACGACGAGATTTCGATTTCGGTTGCCGGAAGCTGGACCGACTACCACGTCTCATTTTCCTGGATGGAGGATTTCGAGGCGCTGCACCTGGCCTGCGCTTTCGACATCAAGGTGCCGGAGGCGCGCGCGCTCGAAGTGATGCGGCTGCTTTCGCTGATCAACGAGCAGATGCTGTTCGGCCATTTCGACCTCTGGGAGCAGGAGGGCGCGATCATGTTCCGCCAGTCGCTGCTGCTCGCCGGCGGGGTCGAGCCGTCGAGCCAGCAGGTCGAGGTGCTGCTGTCGTCGGCGCTGGAAGCCTGCGAATGCTACTTCCAGGCGTTCCAGTTCGTCGTCTGGTCGGGAACCTCGGCCAAGGATGCGCTGGCCGGCGTCCTGTTCGAGACCTACGGAAACGCCTGATCCAGGACCTTCCCTCCATGAGTTCGAGCAGCCAGCGCAAGCCCGAGATCAGCTTCGCCGATTTCGACCGTGTCGACATTCGCGCCGGCACGATCGTCGAGGCCGAGCCGTTTCCGGAGGCGCGCAAGCCGTCGATCAAGCTGAAGATCGATTTCGGCGCCGACATCGGAGTGAAGAAATCGTCGGCGCAGATCACCAAATACTATGCGCCCGAGACGCTGATCGGCCGGCAGGTGTTCGCGGTGGTCAATTTTCCGCCGCGGCAGATCGGCCCCTTCATGTCGGAAGTGCTGACGCTTGGCTTTCCCGACGGGGAGGGTGCGGTCGTCCTCGGCGCGATCGAACGCAGGGTGCCTGACGGCGGCCAACTGTTTTAGCTTCGTCATCCACGGGCGGAGCGGGAGCGAAGCCGACGCGCAGACTTTCCTTGGCTGCTCCAGGGTTTGATTTCAAGAAGCGCGTGGTTTCCCCAAAAGTCGTTATCACCAGAAACCTCGGCCGCAGTATCGCGACCACGCCGAATGCCCGCGAAATGAACCAAGCGTGCCCGCAGTCTTGACCTGCACGTGATTGCCGTTCTCGGCGACAACATCGATTTGAGGTTTTCGTTGTGGGCGGCCACCCCAAACGGACTAGTCGACAGCCCAACGGCCCAGGCGTATTGTTTTGACGCGGCATCTGTCGGGCTGTGCCGCCAATTCTCGGGAGGATACGATGGTTCGACTGCTGACTGCGATTTTCGCTGTGCTTTCCCTTTGCCTCTTTTCGTGGTCGCCCGCCAACGCTGACCCCGTCGACGATCAGGTGAAAGCCGCTTACGTGGCCTGGGACGCTGCGTTCAACAAAGCAGACGCAAAGGCGGTTGCGGCGTTCTACACCGACGACGCGATCTTCTTGCCCGCCACCCATGACGTCATCAAGGCACCGGACGGAGTCGAGAAATTCTTTGGCGGCCTCTTCGGCATGGGAGTGACAGGCCACAAGCTCGAACTGATCGAAGCAGGAGGTGACGGCAACCTGCTGTTTGGCACGGCGAAATGGTCGGCCAAGGGTAAAGACGCCAATGGTGCGGATCAGCCGTGGGCCGGGGTGGCAACCCACGTCTTCGAAAAGCAGGCAGATGGCAGCCTGAAACTCCGGCTGCACACCTTCAACTAATCAACGGCGTTCTCTGCTTTCCGACGGGAGGGGTGCGCTACCGGGTCGCTGCCTCAGCTGCGCAGTCACGATCCAGACGGACGCCATGAGCTGGACCCTGGCTCGTGCAAGTAATTGAAATCGATCAGCGCCTCCGCTTCCCTGTTTTCGGCAACGCGTTCCGGATGAACCTGTGGAGCAAGTGCGGCCCGCCGCCGCCTCAACCCAACAAGTTCTTCACCGAAGGGGCCGCTCGCAGGTCACGAAATGGATCCTCGTGTCTGCGCGCCGGCGTTGCCGCCGCTTCGCCCGTGGATGACGAAAGGTGGTGTCAGTTTTCGCTGGGTGCCCAGCGCCTCTCCAACCGTTTCCAGGAACATCTCCGCGCAGGCCTTCCAGCTATAGCGCATTGCCCGTTGGCGCGCTTCGGCGCGGTCGACATCGAGCGCGGCGAGCGCGGCCTCACGCAAATCGTTCGATACGGCTCCGCCGACGCCGTCGCCGACAATGTCGATCGGCCCGGTCACCGGATAGGCTGCGACCGGCGTGCCGCTGGCCAGCGCCTCGATGATGACATTGCCGAACGTGTCGGTGCGGCTGGGAAAAATGAAGACATCGGCCGAGGCATAGATTTCGGCCAGTTCGTCGTTCGGGCGGTGGCCAAGGAAATGGGCATCGGGATATCTGGCCTTGAGCCTGGCCAACTCAGGTCCCTCGCCGACGACCACCTTGCTGCCGGGCAAATTCAGGTCGAGGAAGGCGGCCAGGTTCTTTTCGATCGCGACGCGGCCGACGCAGAGGAAGATCGGTCGCTTGAGCCCCATATCCTTTTTCTTGTCCGGCCGGAAATGGTCGGTATCGACGCCGCGCGTCCATGGCCTGAGCTTGGTGAAGCCGCGCGCCGCCAGATCGTCCGCTAAAGACTGGGTGGCGACCAGCGTGCCTTGCCCGGAATTGTGGAAATCGCGAAGCCAGCGATAGGCCCAGGCTTCCGGTATTGGCAGCCGCGCGCTCAGATATTCCGGAAAGCGCGTGTGATAGCTTGTGGTGAACGGCCGGCCGGCCTTGCGGCAATAGCGCCGCGCCATGATGCCGAGCGGGCCCTCGGTGACGATATGGATATGATCGGCATTGCGCGCTTCGATCAGGCGCGCCACGCGGCCTGGCGTCGTCAGCGCCAGCCGGATGTCCGGGTAGGTCGGCAGCGGCAAGGTGCGAAAGATATTCGGGGTCAGGAAGTCCGTCTCGACATCGAAGGATTTCAGGGTTTCTGAAAGCCGTTCCAGCGTATGGACAACGCCGTTGACTTGCGGGCGCCAGGCGTCGGTGACCATCAGGATGCGCATAGCAGGCCTTTGCTTGAAAGGTCGTCGGTTTCCTTGATGCGGGGCCGCAAGGCCGAATCAATCAGGATCACGCGCTTCATGCGCGCTCTTCAGCATGGTTTCATGACGGGCCGATGAAGGCATAGCCGATGGCCGTCTACAACACCTGAAAGCACGATGCGTAAGTTCAAAGTGTTAGAGCGTGCTTTGTGCGTCCAATTGGACGCACGTCGCGAGGGTTCAAAGTGTAGAGCGTACTTTGTGCGTCCAATTGGACGCACGTCACTCTAATCAGGCAGGAACCTTGATGACGGCGCGCAAGCCGCCGAGCGGGCTCTTGTCGAGCATGATGTCGCCGCCATGGCTGCGGGCAATGTCGCGTGCGATGGCAAGGCCAAGGCCGGTGCCGCTGGCATCGAGGTTGCGGGCTTCGTCAAGTCGCACGAAAGGCTTGAACACGTGCTCGCGCTTTTCAGGCGGAATGCCCGGACCGTCGTCGTCGATGGTGACGAGCAGCGAGCCGCGGCCGTGGTTGGCGTTGATCTCAACCGTCTTGGCATAACGGAAGGCGTTGCCGACGACATTGGACAACAGCCGGGCAAAGGCGTGGGGCCGCACGTGCACATTTGGATCGCCGGCGAGCGAAGTCGACAGTTTGCGCTTGCGCAGCGTCGCCTCCTCGCCGAGCTTGTCGAAATAGGCTTCAAGGTTGAAACGGCCGGCGTCTTCCGTTGCCTCGCCGCGGGCAAAGGCGAGATAGCCTTCCAGCATGGACTGCATGTCGTCGATGTCCTGGCCGAGCGCCTCGGTGTCGGCCTTGGTGCCGGTCAGCGCAAGCTGCAGCTTGAAGCGGGTGAGGATGGTCCTCAAATCGTGACTGACGCCGCTCAGCATGGCGGTGCGCTGTTCGAGCTGGCGTTCGATGCGTTCGCGCATCTGGATGAAGGCAAAGCCGGCGCGGCGAACCTCGTCGGCGCCGCGCGGACGGAAATCGAGCGGCATCGGCCGGCCCTTGCCGAAACTTTCGGCGGCCTCGGCCAGCGTCAGGATCGGCCGGATCTGGTTGCGAAGGAACGGGATGGCGATCATCAGCAGCACCAGCGAGGTGCCGACCATCCAGATCAGGAAAATGTGCGTGTTCGAGGCATAGGCCTGGCTGCGGCGCACGAAGGCGCGCAGCACCTTGCCTTCGAGCTGGACGCGGACCTCGATGATATTGGAATTGCCGACCGTATCGATCCAGAACGGACGGTTAATCTGATGGGTGATCTCGGACGAGAGAATTTCGTCGAGGATCGAGAAGAACGGCTTTGGACCGGGCGCCGGCAGAGGATCGGGCGGCAGCAAGTCGATCTTCAGCTGCATGCGATCCTGCGCGATGCGGATGATGTTGGCGTAGTCGGCGTCGTGCGGATAGGTTTCCACCAGGTCGACGATCGCGGCAATGTCGCGGACCGTGGCCTGCGACAGGCGCTGCGTCACGGTCTGCCAGTGGCGTTCCATGAAGACAAAGGCGAGGACCGATTGCAGCAGGATCATCGGCGCGATGACGATGATCAGCGAGCGGGCATAGAGCCGCTTCGGCATGTAAAGCGAAACGAGGCGCCAGAACCGTTTCCAGGCAAGCGGCACGGCCTTCAGCGCTCGCCTGGCGCGAGCGCTCAAGCCGCGATCTCCCGGCCGTTCCAGTTGCGTGGTCGCCATTCGCCCTTTTTGCTCATCCGCAGCCGCTCGACAAGGGGGCTGCGGGCGGCAGTCTATTCCACGCTGAGCCGATACCCAATACCGCGCACGGTCTGCAGCCAGACCGGATTGGACGGATCGCGCTCGATCTTGCGGCGCAGCCTGTTGATCTGGACGTCGATGGTGCGCTCGCCGACTTCGGATTCGTCGCCGACAAGTTCATGACGCGGTATCGTTTCGCCGGCCCGGGCCGCGAAGATCGCCAGGATCTCCTGCTCGCGGTCGGTCAGCTTCAGAGCCTCGCCGCCGCGCTTGAGTTCCCGCCTGGCGATCTGGAACGTGTAAGGCCCGAAAACCAGCTGCTCGACCTTGGGCGTCGTTGCAGGACCGCCGCGGCGCAGGATGTTGTTGATGCGCAGGATCAATTCTCGGGGATCGAAAGGCTTCGGCAGATAGTCGTCGGCGCCGGCCTCGAGCCCGGTGATCCGGCTGTCGGTCTCGGACAGCGCGGTAAGCATCAGGATCGGCACGTTCTTGGTTGCCCGCAATGCCTTGGCGAGATCGACGCCGGTTTCGCCCGGCATCATGATATCGAGCACGAGCAGATCGAAATCGAGGCCGGCGAGCTTGCGCCGCGCTTCGCCGGAATTTCCGGCAACGGTGACACGAAAGCCGTTTTCGGTCAGATATTGTTTGAGAAGATTGCGGATACGGGTATCGTCATCAATCACCAGCAGATGCGGCGCATCGTCGTCCGGTGCTGCCGGTTGATCAACCCTTTCAATGGTCTCCATGGCTTTTCCCTGACGTTTTTGCGGGCACAATGTCGATCTGCGCCCTTAGTTCCGGATTGACCATCGCTTCCAGGAAGCGCTCGATCAAGGCGCGTTCGGTGGCTCCGGAATCTTCCAATGCAGCATGGATGCGGCGTGACTGTGGCCGTGCCAGCGCCAGCGCCAGGGCGCGGCCCTTGGCTGTCGGATAGAGCTCGCGCTGGCGGCGGTCGCGCGGACCCTGCAACTGGACGATGTGGTCGGTATCGATCAGTTGCTTGAGCACGCGCGCCAGGCTCTGCTTAGTGATCTTCAGCACGTCGAGGAGTTCGGCGACGGTCAGGCCCGGCCTGCGATTGACGAAATGCAGAACCCGGTGATGGGCGCGGCCGAAACCATAATCGGACAGGATCTGGTCCGGATCGGAGGTAAAATCGCGATAGGCGAAGAAGAACAGTTCGATGATGGCAAAGTCGATGCCGTCCTCGTCGGTGATCGCCGTCCTGATCGGTTTTCCGGCTGGGTGGCTGCGATCCGTCATCATTTCTCCGTGCGAAAGGGAAATTATGTCAGTACTATTGACGTAATTTCCCGGCAATGGTAATTTTTGACAAGCTTTTCGGCGGATTGCGAACGAAAAGGCAAGGGAAAGCCGTTTTTCCGGAACTTCCTGTGTTTGCCAGACCTTATATATCCGCCTACGCTTCGAGATGCCGGCCGCCCGATGCGGCTGACAGGAAACGCGCAAAGATAATGTGCGGGCGGCCGCCCGCGGGAGGTTACCATGGCATCCGTTCCCTTTGACCAAATGGACGGCTTTATCTGGATGAACGGCGAGTTCGTCCAATGGGCCGACGCCAAGATCCACGTGCTGACCCATGGCCTGCACTACGCCAGCGCGGTGTTCGAGGGCGAACGCGCCTATGGCGGCGAGATTTTCAAGCTGACCGACCACAGCGAGCGCCTGCACGAATCGGCACGCCTGCTCGGCTTCAAGATTCCCTATTCGGTTGCCGAGATCGACGACGCCTGCCGCACGCTGTTGAAGAAGCAGGGTTTTCAGGATGCCTATGTCCGGCCGATCGCCTGGCGCGGCAGCGAACAGATGGGCGTCTCGGCGCAAAACAGCCGGATCAACTGCGCCATCGCCATCTGGCAGTGGCCCAGCTATTTCGATCCGGCACAGAAGCTGAAGGGCATCCGCCTCGATCTGGCCGAATGGCGCCGCCCCGATCCGCGCACCGCGCCGTCGAAATCGAAGGCTGCCGGCCTCTACATGATCTGCACCATGTCCAAGCATGCCGCCGAAGCCAAAGGCTATGCCGACGCCATGATGCTCGACTGGCGCGGCCAGGTTGCGGAAGCAACCGGCGCCAACATCTTCTTCGTCAAGGACGGCAAGATCCACACACCCACCCCCGATTGCTTCCTCGACGGCATCACCCGCCGTACAGTCATTGGTCTTGCCAAGGATCGCGGCTTCGAGGTGATCGAGCGCACCATCATGCCAGAAGAACTCGAAGGCTTCCAGCAGTGCTTCCTCACCGGAACGGCGGCCGAGGTGACCCCCGTTTCAGAGATCGGTCCATACCGATTCGAGGTGGGCGAAATCGCCAAGACTCTGATGAACGACTATTCTGCAGCCGTTCAACCCAAGCATGCGATTGCCGCAGAATAACGAAAGTCACAACTTTTTTTAACAAGTAGGGGCGGTTTTCGGACTGCCCCTTTTATTTAAGCACCGCGGCATTTGACTTTCGTCCAGTTCGGCGTCTCATGATGCTGTCGGCCCGGGAGGCTGGCAGCTATGGAGGGACTGGTAATATGGACATGAACACGCTTCTTCAGATCATTGTTCAGGTGATTATGGGTGTCATTGGTGGCCAGGCGGTGGGCGCCGCGCTCAAGACAGCGGCAATGGGGCAGCTTACCAAAATCCTCGGCGGCGCCCTTGGCGGCGTCGGCGGTGCGGCCATCCTCGGCAGCCTGCTCGGCGGCGGCACGATCGATCCGGCTGCGGCCGCAGCGGCAACGGGCGGATTTGGCAGCGCGCTGAATGTGCAGAACATCCTCGGCGGTGCCGGTGGTGGCGCCATTCTGACGGCCATCATCGGCGCGGTCATGAACGCGACGAAGAAGTAAGCCAAATGCATGTCGCGCAAAAGCATGCCCTGGGGCCTGACCCGAGGGTGCGCAGTGGTTTGCGATAACGACATGCATAAATCAATAACTTAAAGCGCGTCGCATGAATCCATTCAGCCGCGACGCGCTTTAGCGGTTCCGGGTTTTGCGTGGGCGGCTTCGGCCGCCCATTTCATTTTTGCGTTGTCGCGACAGCCGGATGCGGTGGACGACGTTCGCGTGTGTCTCTAAATCAGAAGCGACACAGCGAAAGGACGATCATGGGTCAGCTCAACGCCGGCATCGTGCCGGTCACGGCCTTCCAGCAAAACTGCACCATCCTCTTCGACATGGACGACAGGCAAGGCGTCGTCGTCGATCCCGGCGGCGACATCGACAAGGTGCTGGCAGTGCTCAAGGACAATGCGATCGATGCCGGCGCGATCTGGATCACGCATGGTCACATCGACCACGCCGGCGGCGCCATGGAGCTGAAGGAGGCCCTCGGCATCGAGATCATCGGTCCGCATGAGGCCGACCGCCCGTTGCTCGCCAATCTCGAGAAGCAGGCGAAACATTACGGCATCACCGATCCGGTGAGCAACTGCGTGCCCGACCGCTTTCTCAGCGAAGGCGATACCGTCTCGTTCGGCCAGCACGTGTTCGAAGTCTTTCATTGCCCCGGCCACGCGCCCGGCCATGTCGTCTACTACAATCGTGCTGCGAAGTTCGCCCATGTCGGCGACGTCTTGTTCCGCGGCTCGGTCGGGCGCACCGACCTGCCGGGCGGCGACCACGCCGCGTTGATCGCCTCGATCAAGGACAAGCTTCTGCCGCTCGGCGACGACATCGGCTTCATCTGCGGCCATGGTCCCGGCGGCCGCTTCGGCGAGGAGCGCCGGAGCAATCCCTTCCTGATTTAACGCGTCGTGGCTGCGGAGCTTCACGCGACGCGCATCGGTCTCTTGCCTTGATATGCCGACAACAAAAAAGCGCTGGCCTTGCGGACAGCGCTTTTTTGGGGGGCAGGGAAGCCTCAGTTCGCGGTGCAGAAATGCTGTTCGCCGTCATAGCCGGTGAACGTGCCGGTGCGGGCGTTGAAAGAGCGATAGCGATCCGAACAATAGTCATACCAGCCACGGGTCCATGGCTCGGCATAGCCGTCATTGTAGACGACCCGCGGTTCCGCGTAGTAGCGGCGCACCGGGGCGGGCTGTGGATAGCGACCATAATCGTCGTAGCCGGCGTCGTAATAGCTGGGCTGCGGGTTGTTGAGCGCACCAACGATCAGAGCGCCGGCCGCGAGGCCAAGGACGCCTGCCGCGATCGCATCGCCATTACCACGATGGTGGTGCCGGTGGCGCCAGTCACCTGCGCTGGCCGCCGGCAAGGTCGCGAGCGTGGTTGCAACAATTGCGGCGGACAGGACGGCGGTCTTGAAAATTCGGTTCATCTCGGTCTCCTTCATGCCGGCCCGGGTAATCTGCGGCCCGGGTAATCTGTGGGTAATCTGGGGGATGCGGTCCGGCTTTACCGAAGATTAATAGGCGACCGTGGCTGAACGGGGGCTGAACGAAATTGGCGGGCTGGGACCAGTCGATTCATCGATCAGGCATGGCGCATGGCACAAATATCATACGCTCGACAACGAGCGGAGCTGCGCCAGCGGACCGTCCGACGCTGTCTCGAACTCGGCTCAGCCGATCGACAGGTTGACGGCTTTCGGACCCTTGCCGCGCTTGTCCGGCTCGGTGTCGAATGTTACCTTCTGCCCATCCTCAAGACCGGGAAGACCCGACGCCTGCACGGCCGAAATATGGACGAAGACATCCTTCGCGCCATCATCCGGCGTGATGAAGCCGAAGCCTTTGGCATGATTGAAGAATTTGACGGTGCCGGTCTGCGGCATGGGAAGCTCCTTTGATCCCATCAAGTCCAGTCTCGGGCCGGCAAATGCCCGAGTGGAAATTTGTCGTTTATTTTAGCGCCATCGGCAAGAGAAAGTTTTGCGAGCAGTGGCTTGCCGCCCTGCCACGAAAAAAGGCGCGACGAAACCGCCGCGCCTTCGAAACTCGGGTCCGGCGCTGAAAGCCGGTTCAAGGCCTTTGGAGGGGCCTCGGGCTCATTCCTGGCACGTCCGCGCGGACGTGCGCGGGCCGACGATTCAGTCCGCGCGGAGATTGACCGCCTTCGGTCCCTTGCCCATGCGGTCGGGCTCGACATCGAACGTGACCTTCTGGCCATCGACGAGCGTGCGCAGGCCCGAAGCCTCGATCGCGGAGATGTGGACGAACACATCCTTGGCGCCGTCATCTGGCGTGATGAAGCCGAAGCCTTTGGTAGCGTTGAAGAATTTAACGGTGCCGGTCTGGGCCATTGGGGAAACTCCTTCACCCGTGTCAGTCTTTGTGGTTTGCCCGCCGCCTGACGCCGTGGGCAAGTCCCGGTGGTTGCTTCGGCAGTCATGCATTGGCGCATGGTCAAAACCCCCCGCCGAAAAACGGGGCCGTCAGAGATTCACAGTATCGGGGAAAGGTCGTCCAAAACGTTCCGCTCTCCGGGTCGCAAATGCCCGAACACAAAATTTATCGCACGGAAACGCGGTGGTTGCAAGGTAGCGCCAACGGCCGCTCATGGACGCCTTCGCGCACATGGCATCGACAAAGCGGGGGTGCTCGCCCGGTGGTCATAAGCCATAGCCCGGCCACGCACGGTCCAGCCGGCTGGGGGCCTGCAAACAGGGGTTGCATTCGGCGGGTGGAATGGCGAGGATCGGCTTCATTTTTGGCATGCCGTTGTCCCAAACCGCTTCGCACCCTCGGGTCAGAGTCCCGTGGGCAGCTTTGGGTGACATGCATTGGAGCGGGGGCTCGAGGGAGGCCTGGTGATGAAATTTCCTGCGGCAATCTTCTCGCGACAGGGTTTTGCCATCCTGTTGCTGTCGGCAGTACTTGCAGCCTGTACCGCGGTGGTGGTGGAGGAGGACGGACCGGGGTACCGCCCGCCTCGGCCCGAGCCGCAATTTTGCACCAGACAATATGATCCGGTCTGCGCCCGGCGCGGTGGCGACCGTCAGACCTTCGCCAATGCCTGCCTTGCCGAGCGGGCCGGATATCGCATCATCAGCGGCGGCCGGTGCCGCGACGGTGGCGGTGATGGAGAGCAGACATTCTGCACGCGCGAATACCGCCCGGTCTGCGCCCGCCGCGGCGGCGAGTTGCGCACCTTCCCCAACGCTTGCGAGGCTCGCGCCGCCGACTATCGCATCGTCGACGACGGTCCCTGCTGAGAGGCTGGTTTCCTCCCCGTCTCCGGGCGGGGAGGCTCATCCATCAACTGGGCGCAGCCGCGCGACGGCAGCTGGCGGCTCTTGCCTCTACGCCGGCAGCCCCGCCCTGCGGCAATAGGCGATGAACTCGGCCGCGGGCATAGGTTTGGCAAACAACCAACCCTGACCATAGTCGACGTCGCGTTCCATCAGGTAGTCGACCTGTGCCTGCGTCTCCACGCCCTCGGCAATGATCTTCAGCTTCAGCGTCTTGGCCATGTCGATGATATGCGGCGTGACGGAACTGGTGGCGGAATCCGTAGCGATCGTGTCGATGAACGACTTGTCGATCTTCAGCGCATCGAGCGGCAGCCCCTCGAGATGGGACAGGCTCGAATAGCCTGTGCCGAAGTCGTCGATTGCGACCGCATGGCCAAGCTCGCGGGCGCGAATGACGGTCGAACGCGCTGAATCGACGTCGACGAAACCGCGCTCCGTCGCCTCCAGCCAGATCTGCCGAGGCTGAATTCCGGTGTGCTGCAGGGCCTTTTCGATGACCGGAAGGACCCTTGCCGTTCTGACGTCGGCCGGGCTGAGATTGATCGCGATGTGGAGCGAACGATTGGCGACAAGAAGTTTTTTCAGGTCCAAAACAACAAGGGCGATGATCTGATCGGTGATTGCCGCGATCAGGCCGCTCTCTTCGGCCAGCGGGACGAAAAGATCGGGCCGGACTAGCGAGCCGTCGGGTCGTCTCCAGCGCACCAGCGCTTCGGCACCCACGCAATTGCCTGTCCTGAGCGCGACGATCGGCTGATAGTGGACGATAAACTCGTGCTTGCGCACGGCAATCTGCAATTCTCCAAGCGGCGACAGCCGCCGCCGTGACAGCCAGACAACCATGCCGATGATGAAGGCGGCGATGAAAGCGCCGAGGGGAAGCAACAGCAATTGCCGCCTACGCACGCTGTCGACAATCTGGCTTTCCGGTTCGGTGGCGACGGCGATCCAGTCCGTCCCGCGCACCGCGGCAAACAGTTGACCGTCATCCAGGCCTTTGCCCGGGTCGGCGATGATCTTGCCGATGCGGGCAGGATCAGGCCCGTTCAGCGCGCTGAGCAGGACGCCCGTGTTTGTCGCCAGGGCAAGCTGAACGTCGGGATCGACGACGATGTCGACAAAGCGCAGGGGGTCGATAAGGACATTATGGCGCTTGTACTGCAGGGCCATCAGCGGATGGTCCTGGTTGGCCAGGGGCCGTATCCGGGCAGTGACGGTAACGCCGTCTGCAGCGGTGAAATCCGGTGCGGCTTGCGTAACGCGTCCTTCGGTCGGTCCCCAGGATGTGCATTTGAGCAGGCCGTTTTCGAAATAGCCCATTTCTTCGATCGAGCGCGTGTTGATGGTGAGCCGCCGCATGCGGGCAATGTGGTCCACCGAACAGCGGTCGCCGGTGAACCGGTCGATCTCCCGCAACGCGCCGGCTGCATCCATGAGGGATATGCTGGCCCTGGCGATCGCGCGGTTGGCGAACAGCTCCAGCCGCTCGTGTTCTTCTTGAACCGCCAGGACCCATGAAAAGTGGAACATCGCCGCGATGGGCACTATCGCACCGAGCAGGGCCAGCACCACCGCAGTCACGATGATGCGCGACCTGTCCATGTGCGCCTCCCTGCATTCGGCTGCGAGCGACGATTTCGCGCGCGGCCCGCCAGGCAGCCAACTGTGATCGGGCCCGGTTCCAGCGGACCTTATAGGGCTTCGAAATTACGTGATCTTTAATCCGGCCCGCGGTGGCTGGATGAATGCAGGGCTGCTCATCCGTTTGCCGCTAGCCCTTGGATTTCGATTTCAAACCGGCTTCCGCCTGCTTGACAGCCGAGCCGAAGGGCGAGGCCGGCTTTGCTGCCGTCTTGTCCTTCTTGGGCTTGCGTGTCTCGCGGTTGCTGCGCTGTTGACCCTTGGCCATTTCCTGGTCCCTCGTGATTGATGAACATGGTGGCGATGGTTGATGGGCGGCTAGCCGTTTGGATCGTCGGCCACTTCGAGATTGTCTTCCGTGGTGACCCGCTCATGGGTCTCCTCGTTGCTGCGGATGCGGTATTGCGGCGAGCCGTCCTTGACCGGCAGCCTGCTTTTGATCTGGAACAGCTCGGCGGTCTTCTGAACAAGGCCGGTGCGGCTCTTCATGCGAACGGTCTGGCCGATCGCGAAAAGATGCGCAGGCGTGTCGGTGCGCGGGCGCGCGTTCTGCTGGAAGCGGATCATGCGGCATTCTCCTGGTCGCGCCTCAGCGCGGTTTCGAGTTCGGCGAAGTCGATGGCGACCAATTGGCTGGTCTGGCTTTTCACCGTCCTTGCCGGCAGGTGGATGAATGTGCCGACACGGCGCCAGGCAAGCCACGAGATGCCATCGACAAGCTCCTCATCGTGGTCGATGTCGTAGTCGCCGGCCGGCAATTGTCCTTCCAGGCCGCCAATCATGAAGGGTGCCTCGAAATGCGCGATGGAATGGGTAGTTCGGCCAGACATTCTCGTGCCTCGAAGTGTCGTCTTGGATCCGATTGGGTGGTGCCCACTTCGCGGCACCGGGACCTAAGATCGTGGGTCCCTGTTCGGCAATTTGGGTATCGGCAATTTGGGTATCGGCGATCTGGAATGAGTTTGGCGGGTCGAGAACTTCTGACGCCGCGAGATGCCAAGCTTGGCCCAAAAAACGATCTCAATTCACTAATCCCAAAATGCGGTTTATTCAAGAAGATTCCCGCCTGTCGCCGACATCGTCGTAAATTTACTTTTCTAGGGCTATTTGGGAAATGGTGATACGGTCCGGAAACTTCACAAGAATTGTTTGAGATTGTGCCGGAAAAATTCATCTCGGCATCGATTTTTATTTACATCTGAAAGGAAAAATCATGTTTTCCGTGAAAACACCTGATGGTTCGACCGTAACCATCAAGCCGATTGTCAAGCAGATCGCCGGGCCTGCGAAAGTCGTGTCGGCACGGCTGACGATACGAAGTGACGAGGCAGCGAGGCGCAGGATCGCCGATACCGACGGCACGCTGCGGCGGGCCAGACAGGTTGCGGAGACCAACCGCCTGATCTGACACGGCCGGCCCACGAGCCCAGGATTTCCGGCAAGCTGGCCTGCGAACCCTTGAACCTGCCGCGCCGATGGCCTAGATCGCGGCAGGCGGACAAAACACGGCAGGTTTCCCATCAACAGAGATCCGAGAAGACCGGCAGGCGCGGGCGGCAATTTCGGCTCAGGCGGACAGCCGCCGCTGGGGCTCGACCAGCGCGTGCAGCAGGCACTGCAATTGCATCAGGCGGGGCGCCGGCAGGAAGCCGAGATGCTCTACCGGCAGGTGCTGGCGCAAAAGGCCAATCATGCGGCGGCAGCACATTTCCTCGGTTTGCTTCTGCACCAGACCGGGCGCAGCGCCGAAGGACTTGATCTCCTCGAACAGTCGGTGCGTCTGCAACCCAAGAATCCAGATTTCCTCAACAATCTCGGCACGGTGATGCGCGACCTCGGCCGTGTCGGTGCAGCCGTCGATTTCTTCCGTGGCGCGGTGGCAATCCGGCCGGAGCAACTCGCGGCGCGCGACAATCTCGGCTCCTCGCTGAAGCAACTCGGCCACTTCGAGGGCGCGGAGGAGATCTATCGCGGCACCATCGGCCGCAACCCGTTCCATGTCCGCGCCCGCATCGGGCTTGCCGAAACGCTGCAGGAGGCTGGGCGGCTCGACGAGGCGCTCGCCGTCTTCCGCGAAGCATTGGCAATTCGGCCGAAGGACGCCGACCTGCTGCACGGTCTGGGCGTCGGGCTGATGGAGAAGGGCAGCCTCGCAGAGGCAGCGGAGCATTTCCGGCAGGCGCTGGCGGTCGATCCCGGCATGGCCAGGGCCTGGCTGATGCTCACCCAGGTCAAGCGCCAGCAGGAGCGCGACGCCGAGCTTGCCGGGATGGAGGCGCAGCACGCCAAGGCGCCGGAAGGCAGCCTGGCGCGCATGCAGCTTTCGTTCGGCCTCGGCAAGGCCAATGACGACCTCAAGGATTATGGCCGTGCCTTCGATTATTTCGCCGAAGGCAATGCCATCCGCCGCATGGGCATCGACTATGACGCGGACAAGACACGCGCCGAATTCGAAACGATGAAGGCGGTGTTCGACAAGGCCTTCTTCGACAAGCACAGACCGAGCGGGATTGCCGACGACACGCCGATCTTCGTCGTCGGCATGCCGCGCTCCGGCACCACGCTGGTCGAGCAGATCATCGCCAGCCACCGCCAAGTCTATGGCGCGGGCGAGCTCGGCATATTGAAGACGGCGGTGGGAAAACAGTTTCCGCCTGGTATGAAGGGCGGTTTCCCCAGCGGGATCGCCGACCTGCCCGACAAGGCCTTTGCCGAGGCAGGCCAGGCCTATCTGGACCTGCTGCACGCCCGCTATCCGGGTTTCCGGCATGTCACCGACAAGATGCCCGGCAATTTCCTTTTGGTCGGCTTCATCCATCTGATGCTGCCCAAGGCCAAGATCATCCATTGCGCGCGCGACGCGGCGGCGACCTGCCTGTCGATCTACAAGGTGCATTTCCGCGGCGACAGCCACCGCTACGGCTACGACCTCGGCGAGCTTGCCGATTTCCACAATCTCTACACCGACATCATGGCGCATTGGCGCACCGTTCTGCCTGATGTCGTGCATGATGTGCGCTACGAGGATTTCGTTGCCGACCAGGAAGGGCAGACGCGGGCGCTGATCGCCTATCTCGGCCTGCCATGGGACGATGCAGTGCTGTCGTTCCACGAGACCGACCGGCCGGTGCGCACGGCGTCGGCGGCGCAGGTGCGCCAGCCAATGTACCAGGGCTCGGTCGATCTGTGGAAGCGTTATGGCGACCGGCTCAAGCCGCTGCTCGACCGGCTGGCGTAATGCGGGCCTACAGCTCGAGGAAGGGCTGAAAGCCGCCGAAGATCATGCGCTTGCCGTCGAACGGCATCGCCGACCAGTCGGACTTCAGCCGCTCATCGGCCATCACCTTGGCCATCACCGCATCGCGGCTCTGCCGCGATTCATAGACGACCCACGAGAAGACGACGATCTCGTCGTCCTTGGCCTGCACGGCGCGCGGGAACGAGGTCATTTCGCCATAGGGCACGTCGTCGCCAATGCACTCGACATAGGCAAGCGCGCCATGCTCCATCCAGACAGTGCCGCCCAGCCGCGCCATTTCCTTGTAGGCATCGAGATTCGCCTTGGGCACGGCGAGTACGAAACCATCGACATAGGACATTGTGGTTCTCCTTGGGTTGGGTAGGGTTTTCCTTCTCCCCTTGTTCTGGGAGAAGGTGGATTGGCGCGCAGCGCCAAGACGTATGAGGGGTGTTGGACGGAGTGCCGTCATCGCAATCTGGAACACCCCTCATCCGACCGAGCTTCGCTCGGCCACCTTCTCCCGCAAGGGGAGAAGGAAAGGAGGCTACGCCGCCTTCACGGGCGCGTTCATTGCCCACTCGACACCGAAGGGATCAGTAAGCTGGCCCCAGCGGTCGCCCCAGAACATCACCTGCAGCGGCGTGCCGACCGTGCAGCCTGCGTCGACTGCGCGCTGCCACCAGGCGTCGATGTCGTCGCTGCCGAGATGCAGTTGCATGGTGAAGCCCTGCGGCTTCACCGGGGCCATTCCGTGCTCGGGATAGAAGTCGGAAATCATCAAGGTCGAACCGTTGATGTGGAGATGGATGTGCATCGTCCGGCCCTGCTCGTCCGGCGGGTAGAAGAAGACCTGCTCGGCGCCGAACGCCTTCTGATAGAATTCCGAAGCCTTGAAGGCGCCGTCCAGCTGAAGGTAGGGCGTCAATCCGCCGAGGACTTTCGCTTTAGGCTGGGTTTGGGGCTGATCGTTCATCTCTTTGCTCCTCTCTGCGTTTGGTTTGACCTTGCGGACCACAGGACGAATGAAGCGGCGGCGATCCTACACGTCAGACGCATTTTTTTAATGCCGGGACCAGATGCGCCGGGCCGCCGGCGGAGTGACCCTGGGCGACGCGCAAGGCTTATGACGGCGCCGCTGCGGCCGGTTGGTCTCTTCAACTTATCATCTTGCCTCGGACAAGGAGATTGCAATCCGACGGCTGTTTTGCGCGTCGACGACGATCTCCGGCCAGCCGATGTCCTTGCGCAGTTCGATCGGCAATGAAAGCAGGGCGCGCTCGCTGCGGTAACGGGCGCGAGCCGCCGAGTAACGGGTCGCGATGCGACCTACGGACGACAGAATGGACATGATGCTCTCTCCTCGATTGGCGCCGGCATCACCGTGTCGGCGACCCAAGGACGTGGCGCGCGGCCATGATCCGACAGCGCGTCGGATTTTTTGCCGCAAAGCTTCAACCGTCCGCTTCTGCCACCGATCGGAAGAAGTCTTCCGGGCTGTCGATCTCGGCCAGCCGCCGCTTCTTGATCAGCCAGAAGCGGTTGCCGATCGCCCTGATGAAGGAGCGGTCGTGCGATGCCAGCACGCAGCTCGCCTGATGGCCGAGCAATTCCGCCTCCAGCGCCTCCTGGCCGTCGATGTCGAGATGGTTGGTCGGCTCATCGAGCAGGTAGAAGTTGGGATTGGCAAGCCTGAGCGCCAGCATCATCAGCCGCGCCTTCTGTCCGCCCGACAGCACGCCGATCCTGCGCTCCTGCATGTCGATGCCGACGCCTGCGCCCGCCAGCAGCGAGCGGGCGCGCTGCTCGCCGACATCAAATCTGCGCGAGAGCATCGCCAGCGGCGTGTCGTCGCCGCTGAGGCCCGACAATGCCTGGTCGCTGTAGCCGAGCACCGTCGACGGCGTCACCTTCACGCCTTGTGTTGCCGTCTCTAGCTCGACGACGGCATTTCTGATCAGGCTGATCAGCCGCGACTTGCCGACGCCGTTGCGGCCGAGCAGCACGATGCGGTCGCCCTGGCAGATGTGGCACTTGCCGGTCCTGAACAGCAGCGTGCCGTCAGGCGTTTCGACCGCCACGTCGTCGATCGTGATCAGCACCTTGGCATGGGTGCCGCGATTGGCGAGCTTTATCGGGCCCGCCGATTTTTCGCGGTGCGCCGGTGCTGCGACCTCTTCGAGGCGCTGGGCGCGCTGGTTGAGCTGCTTGGTCTTGACCGTCAAAACGTCGCTGCCCGAATTGATGCCGATGTTGTTGAGCTTGGCCGCCTGCCGGCGCAATTGCTGCGCCACCTTCATGTCGCGCTGGAATTTGCGCTCGGTCGAGGCGTCGACTTCGCTCAACGGATCGCGTGCCCGCGAATAGGGCAACGAAAATACCGGCGACTGTTCGGGGCGCAGGAACAGCGTCCGGTTGGTCGTTGCGTCGAGGAACGCCCGATCGTGGCTGGCGATCACCACCGGCGCCTCGCGCGGCAGTGCGTTCAGCCAGGTTTCGAGCTGGCTGATCTTGGCGAGGTCGAGATGGTTGGTCGGCTCGTCGAGAAGCAGGACATCGGGATCGGTGACCCAGACGCGTGCGATCAGCGCCAGCCTTTGCCAGCCGCCGCTCAAGGCCCGCATCGGCCGCTCGCGCATCGGCTGCGGCACGTCGAGTGAATCGAGAACGACATCGACGCGCCATTGCTCGCTTTCGGCCTGCTCGGCCGGCAAGGCGTCGGCCACCATCTGCTGAAAGCCATGCTCGGCCAGTGCTGCGGGAACGGCTTGCTCGACATAGCCGACGCGCAGGCCGCGCGTGCGGGTGATGTCGCCTGCTGTCGGCTCCACCTCGCCGGTCAGGCATTTCAGCAAGGTGGACTTGCCGCGGCCGTTGGCGGCGACGATGCCGAGCCGGTCGCCGGTGCCGATGCTGAGGTCAAGGTTGGAAAAGAGCGGCGCACTCATGGTGACGCCGAGGGACTTGAGGCTGATCAGGGCCATGTTGGTTTCTCTGGTCTGCCCGGAATAAAGGTCCGGTTCGATGCACTTTGACGGTGCGCAGGCAGGCCAGCAGGCTCGGCGTTACGGCACCACGAAGGCAGACCAAGAAAATCGAAGCGGGAGAACCCGGACCGTCTCTGGTCAGCCCTGCAAGCAAGCTCGCAGGGCAGGGGCAGGGCCGCGCTGACGGTGGTGGTCGATATGCACGCAGCCCTCCTTTCAAGACGTTCGAGTTGTAGAACTGGCTACACCAAGGGAGGGGCCGATGGCAAGGGCGGGCGCATCCCTTCTCCCCTTGTGGGAGAAGGTGGATCGGCGCGCAGCGCCGAGACGGTTGAGGGGTGCTGGACGGAGCACCGCTTTTGCCAAGCTGGAACACCCCTCATCCGACCGAGCTTCGCTCGGCCACCATCTCCCACAAGGGGAGAAGGGAAGTTCGCTACCGTCCCGGCCTGCCCGTCTTACCCGGCCGGCGCTTTTCACGGCGGGCATCGGCTGGATCTTCGTAGGAGCCGATGCCGGCGCGCTGGCGGATAACTGGTTTGGCCGAATCGTCGCGTTCCTCCGCGCCCGTTTGGCGGGAGATCGGCTGTGGCTTGGCCGGCACTTTGCCCTCAACAGGCTTTTCAGTCCGTCGCACCGTCATTTCATCGAGCGAGTTCTTCTTGAACAGCGGCTTGGTCGGCTCGCCGGGGATGCCGAAATCGGAGCCGTGCGCCTCCTCGGCCGACTGTTTCTTGAACAGCGAGCGTGACACCGCCCCGGCGGGCGTCGGCATGTCGGTGCCCGGACCCATCGCATCGAGCGAAGGCTTGGCGAATAGCGGCTTCTTGACCGGCACGGCCCCGTCGGCGCCCATCTCGTCGAGCGCGGGCTTGCGGAACAGCCCCTTGCCGTGGGGGGGGGGGGGGGGGGGGGGGGGGGGGGGCCGGGGGGGGGTATGGGGGGGGGGGGGGGGGGGGGCGGGGGGGGGCGCCGGGGGGGGGGGGGGGGGGGGGGGTGAGGGGGGGGGGGGGGGGGGGGGATGGGGGGGGGGGGGGGGGGGTTTGGGGGGGGGGGGGGGGGGGGAGGGGGAGGGGG
>NZ_JBVVPV010000019.1:0-60386 GCF_055811735.1 Mesorhizobium sp. WSM4850
ACGAGAAAAAAAGCAGCCAATCTGCAAAGTCCGCGTTCTGTCGCGCCCCCCTCTGTCCTGCCGGACATCTCCCCCACTTGGGGGGAGATTCGCAGCTTTGGTTTTGTCGCCAATCTTGCAACATTGAAGACTGGCGAAAACAGGCGCGACAGCCAATCTCCCCCCTCGTGGGGGAGATGTCCGGCAGGACAGAGGGGGGCGCGACGGAATGCAATCATCTCAATAGGCCCCCCTTCCTCAAAACGCCGTCCGCGAGCGCAGCGCGGCGGCCAGCGTGCCTTCGTCGAGATAGTCGAGTTCGCCGCCGACCGGGACGCCATGCGCCAGCCGCGTCACCTTGATATCGAAGCCGGACAATTGATCGGTGAGATAATGCGCGGTGGTCTGACCCTCGACGGTGGCGTTGACGGCAAGGATCACCTCCTTGACCTCGCCGCCGGCGACGCGGTCGACCAGCGAGCGGATGTTGAGCTGCTCGGGGCCGATGCCGTCGAGCGGCGACAGCGAGCCGCCGAGCACGTGATAGCGGACATTCATGGCGGCCGCCCGCTCCAGCGCCCACAGGTCGGCCACGTCCTCGACGACGATGAGCGTGCCGGCGTCGCGGCGCGGATCGGTGCAGATCATGCAGGGGTCGGACGTATCGACATTGCCGCAGGTCGAGCAGATGCGCACCTTGTCGACCGCCTCGCTCATGGCGGCGGCGAGCGGCGACAGCAACTGCTCCTTCTTCTTGATGAGGTGAAGCGCTGCCCGCCTGGCCGAACGGGGCCCAAGCCCCGGCACCTTGGCCAGGAGTTGGATCAGGCGTTCGATCTCGGGACCGGCGATTCGCTTCGACATCGCATCGGTTTAGGATTTTTCAATTGGTTTTGGAACTCTCCTGCGGCGCGGCTGCTGCGAACAATCGCTCAGGTTTGCGCTGCGCCTCATTGCCCTGCCGGGCATTTCTCCCCGTATAGTGACGGGGAGAAAGACGCCATCTCAAATGATTTCGCCAATTTCCGGCGTTGCAGGAAGGGTGCCAAGGTTGTGGCCAGATCCCTTCTCCCCGTCACTATCCGGGGAGAAGGTGCCGGCAGGCAGATGAGGGGCGGCGCCGACGTCGACCGTCGATCGCCTCAGTAGGCTTCCAGCGGCCTGCCTTGGCCGGCGATCATCGCACCGATGGCATCGGTGTTCTCGGGTGTCGATTCAAACGACATCGTCGGCTCGGCCGGCGCCGCCGAAAATGACGTAGCTGGTTGCGCACCGGCGGTGCTGCCGAAACGGGCGGCGTCCGGCTCCTGCATCGCCACAAAGGTCACCTTCTCCGGCGTTGCCTTCCCTGGAACAGCCTTTGCCGGTTGCGATGCGACCGCCGTCACATAGGTCACCTTGCTGGGCGCCGCCTTGGCGGCCGGCGCAGCAGAGGCCATGAGCGTCACCCCTGCGGCGCGCGACCGCCGCGGCGTCGCCTGCGCCACCGCGACCGTTGGCTCGTCCGGCAACGGTTTCCAGTTCCGGCCGCGCTTTTCGTAGAAGGCGTTGCCGCCGGCGACCATGGTGTAGTGCATGTTCTTGTAGGGGAAACGCAGGCCGGCGGTGTGAAAGAACATCGAGTTCTTCAGCTTGGCCTTGCGCTCGCCCCTGAGCACCGCCTCGGCAGCTTCCTCGACATCGGGCATCGCCTTCGAATTCATCGGCCGTGTCATCACGCCCGGCGCGAACTGGCCGCGTTCGCCGACCACCTGGCAGATGGTGTTGCCGTGCTTGCCGGAGCGCAGCCGGTTCATCACCACCGTGCCGACGGCAATCATGCCGTCGCGGCTCGACCGGTTGGATTCGAAGAACATCGCGCGCTGGAGGCACTCCTTGTCCTTCGCTGTGTGATTGTAGGGCCGTGACCTGGCGGTATCGGTCAGGCTGGCCACGGACAGGCCGTGCGTGGTCTGACTGCAGGCGGCCAAAAACAGCGGAGAGGTGATGACGCCGAGCAGCAACGGCGTCTTCCATCGGGTCACGATCAAAGATATCCCCTCATTCTGTCGCCAGCCCGCCCCTAGTTGCGGCAAGAATGAGACACTTTCGGGCAAAAAGATGGCTAAAGCGTTATTAAGTCTGCGGAGTTGCCCAATAGACACAGCGGGCGGGCAGACGGTGAATCGCTGCGCTCCCCGGGCTCGCTCGATCGGCACAACCATCAATACAGCTGAGAGGCTGTTGGAAAGTCGCTCCGGCGCGTCGTATGGTGGTGGTTTCGAGAACCGGAGCGGAGCGGACATTTGGGTCCGTGAGCACCGGAAGCGCAGAAACCGCCATCAGATGGCCGCCGGAGTAGAGTTTCCAAGCCTCTTAGAACGGCAGCTTCATTCCCGGCGGAATCGGCAGTCCTGCGGTCAGTGCCTGGGTCTTTTCCTGCATCATCTGTTCGACCTTGGCCCTGGCGTCATTGTGGGCGGCGAGAAGCAGATCCTCCAGAATCTCGACCTCGTCCTCCTTGAACAGCGACGGGTCGATTTTCAGGGACTTCATCTCGAATTTGCCGGTCAGCGTCACGCTGACCAGGCCGCCGCCGGCCTGTCCGGTGGCTTCCAGCGTGGCGATCTCGTCCTGCATGGCCTGGAACTTGGCCTGCATTTCTTTCGCCTTGCCCATCAGGCCGAGAAGATCTTTCATCGCGTGGTCCTCTACGATTGATTTGTTTCTTTTTTAAGCATGATCGTCTCCGAAAACCGGCTCCCATTTTTTGCTTCGCTGACCTTCGGTTGCTCAGGTTTCGTCTTCGTCGGTGGCCGGCTCGATTGGAACCTCGGCCTCCACCGCATCGGCTTCCGGTGCGTCGGGAATGCGCACGTCGATGATCTTGGCGCCGGGAAAACGCGCCAGGATGGCGGCGACGGTCGGGTCGCTCTTGGCATCGAGGAGGGCGTTTTCGCGCTTGGTCGATTCCATCTCGGCCAGCGTCTGGCCGCCCGCTTCCTTCGACAGCGACACCAGCCAGCTGCGTCCGGTCCAGGCGCGCAATTTGGCGGTCAGATCGTTGAGCAGCATCTTCGGCGCGTCATCGGTCAGGCTGACGTCGATGCGGCCCGGCTCGATGCGCACCAGGCGCACGCAGCGCTTGACCAGCACCTTGAAGGCGATGTCGCGCTGGGCGTCGGCAAGGGCGATGATGTCGGCCAGCGATTTCACCGGCACCGGCGGCGCATCGGCGACCGGCTCCGGCGCCGGAACGAAAGGCACAGGCATCGGCTCGGGTTCGACCAGCCGCATGGTCTGGGCGCCGCCATTGGCCGCCGGCATCCGCGTCTGCGCCACGCTGGCGCCGCCATTACCGGGATTTGCTGGGCCGGGATTTGCCGGGCCGGGATTTGCGGCGGCAGAGGTTGCGGGTGCACCATTCGAGCGTGGCGCGCCATTCGGCGCCGACGCTGCGCCCTCCAGCGATTTCAGCGCCTCGTCCAGTGTCGGCAAGTCGGCGGCATGCGCCAGCCGGATCAGCACCATTTCGGCGGCGCTGACCGGCCGGTTGGAGGACTGCACCTCGGGAATGCCTTTCAACAGCATCTGCCAGGTCCGCGACAGCACCCTGACCGACAGCGCCTTGGCGAAATCGGCGCCGCGCCGTCGCTCATCCTCTGACAGCGAGGCGTCCTCAAGGGCTGTCGGCACAAAGCGCAGCCGGGTGACGAGATGGTTGAACTCGGCCAGGTCGGTCAGCACAGCGGCCGGATCGGCGCCGGTGTCGTACTGGTTGCGGAATTCGGCCAGTGCGGCCGCCACATCGCCCTTCATCACATGTTCGAACAGGTCGACGATGCGGGCGCGGTCGGCCAGCCCGAGCATGGCGCGCACCGCTTCGGCGCTGACTGCGCCGCTGCCATGGGCGATCGCTTGGTCGAGAATGGACAGCGAATCGCGCGCCGAGCCCTCGGCCGCGCGGGCGATCATCGCCAGCGCGTCGTCATCGACCGTGATGCCTTCTTTTCCGGCGATCGAGGAGAGGTGCGCGACCAACGTGCCGGCATCGATACGCCTGAGATCGAAGCGCTGGCAGCGCGACAGAACGGTGATCGGAACTTTTCTGATTTCGGTGGTAGCGAAGATGAATTTGACGTGCGGCGGCGGCTCTTCCAGCGTCTTCAGCAGGCCGTTGAAGGCCTGCGTCGAGAGCATGTGCACTTCGTCGATGATGTAGACCTTGTAGCGCGCCGACACCGGCGCGTAACGCACGCGCTCGATGATGTCCCTGATGTCGTCGATGCCCGTGTGCGAGGCGGCGTCCATCTCGATGACGTCGACATGGCGGCCTTCCATGATCGCCTGGCAATGCTCGCCCGGCACGGCAAGATCGACCGAAGGCTGGTCGACGGTCGATGTTTTGTAGTTCAGGGCCCGCGCGAGTATGCGCGCCGTCGTCGTCTTGCCGACACCGCGCACGCCGGTCAGCATCCAGGCCTGGGCGATGCGGCCGGTGGCGAAAGCGTTGGTGAGGGTGCGGACCATCG
The DNA here is from genome assembly GCF_055811735.1 of Mesorhizobium sp. WSM4850. Taxonomy (NCBI): domain Bacteria; kingdom Pseudomonadati; phylum Pseudomonadota; class Alphaproteobacteria; order Hyphomicrobiales; family Phyllobacteriaceae; genus Mesorhizobium; species Mesorhizobium sp. WSM4850. The sequence goes on from NZ_JBVVPV010000019.1 coordinate 4,491, forward strand.
GCTCCTGGCCGATCAGTTCGGAGAAATTGGCAGGACGGTATTTGCGCGCCAGAACGCGATAGGCGGCGGCTTTTTCCGTTCCCGAATTTCCGGCTTCGCTCATTCGCCCGTAAAGCTCCAAGGGCCGCGGCTCAAGGCGGCCGATTCCTGCGCATAGTTTCGCCCGCAGGGCTTGGCGCCGTCAATGTCGCGGGAGAAAGGCGAAGAGGTGGGAGGCTGGAACAATGACCCGTTCCGGGCTCGTTAGGGCTGCTTCCTTCCGGACCTGACCCGGTTGGCGAGTGGACCGTCCACCACCAACCTCCCGGCTCCCATATCGGCAATCCGGCGATGAAATGCAAGGGCGCAGTGACAGGCGGCGAAACCAGAAAATAAAAAAACCGCCTCGGAGGCGGATCGCTGGCGCGAATAAGCACCATGTTGAAACTACTGGCATAGCGGCCGGCACAAAGCAAGAACAGAGGAACGAAAGCCATGGCCGGCAGACCAGAGGGGGCGAGATGGTGACTTCATTCCAGCCCAAAGTCTTGGCAGGCCATACCCTGAGTTCTTCGCCGGACCATCATCGCCACGATAGGCCTTGATTCGCTTGCCGCCCTCTTGCGGGCTAACGGCGGCGGCTCTAGCGTCCATGGAGTAAAAAAATACTACAAAAGTGAAGGAAACGCCGATGTCGCCGGGCCTCGAGGCCGGATTCACGCTGGATGCTCGTCTGGAGGCCGACAGCGAGCAGTTGATGTGGCTCGGCCTGTGCGAGTTGCGCGTGATGAACGACCGCCGCTGGCCGTGGCTGCTTCTGGTGCCGCAGCGGCCGGGCGCGGAGGAAATCCATGATTTGACGCCGCTCGACCAGGCGATGCTGACCTTCGAGACCAATATGGTGGCGCAGGCGCTGAAAAGCGTGACCGGCTGCACCAAGATAAACAGCGGTGCACTTGGCAACATCGTCCGCCAGTTGCATGTTCATGTCATCGCGCGCTCGGAAGGCGATCCCGGCTGGCCGGGCCCGGTGTGGGGGCACGGTATGCGCGAGCCCTACGAGCGCTCGGACCTCCGCCGGTTTGCGCAGAAGATAAAGGCGGCGCTATAAGCCTGTCCCGTGTCCATCCTGAAGTTGAGTCTCGATGAGCTTCCGCCTGTTTGACGCGCCCTTGCGCGAGCCGAGCCAGTTCGTCGGCTTTGCCGGCAACATGATCGACCGGCAATCGGAAAACCGCGCCGACGATTCCGTCGAAAAGGCGCTCGCCGATCCTTCAGCCAGGCTTTTGCTGATGCATGGCGGGCGGCTCTACCTGAAGCTCATTGGTGGCGGCTTCGACCCCTGGTTCGGCGCCGAGGAAAGCCGGCCGCTCGAGGCGTCGCTCGACCGTGGCGTCCTGCTCGGTTTTTCCGACAGCGGCCCGGTGCTCGCCGTACCGGCCGGCATCGACCCCGAACAGCTGCCCGATACCATCAAGGCCATCGACTATCGCTCGGTCTACATGCAGGGGCTGATCGACGAGGCGGCGGCCGGCGCGATGGCGCAAGGAGCAGCGCTGCTCGCCTGGCATGCCAGCCACCGCTTCTGCAGCAAATGCGGCGCTGAAGCCGCGATGCGGGCCGGCGGCTACAAGCGGCTTTGCCCGGCCTGCGCCACCGAGCATTTTCCGCGAACCGACCCGGTGGCGATCATGCTGACGGCGACGCGTGAAAAATGCCTGCTCGGCCGCGGCCGGCATTTCGCGCCCGGCATGTATTCGGCGCTTGCCGGCTTCATCGAGCCGGGCGAGACGATCGAGGCGGCGGTGCGCCGTGAAACGCTGGAGGAAGCCGGTATCCGGCTTGGCCGCGTCGTCTATCACGCCAGCCAGCCCTGGCCGTTTCCCTATTCGCTGATGATCGGCTGCTTCGGCGAGCCGCTCAACGACGACATCCAGGCCGACCTCAACGAGTTGGAAGACTGCCGCTGGTTCTTTCGCGACGAGGTGCTGTCGATGCTGGCCCGCGAGCATCCGGGCGGCTTGGTCACGCCGCCGAAGGGGGCGATCGCCTATAACCTCATCCGCGCCTGGGCCGACAGCGCATAGCCTGCAGGGGAAGCAAAAATGATCCGTCATACAGTGGTGTTCAGGCTGAAGCACAAGGAGAACTCGGCCGAGGAGGCAAAATTTCTGGCAGACGCCAAAATACTGGCGGCGATACCGGGCGTCGAGAAATTCGAGCAGTTGCGGCAGGTCAGCCCGAAGAACGATTATCGCTTCGGCTTCTCGATGGAGTTCGCCGATCAGGCTGCCTATTCCGGCTACAACGACCATCCCGACCACGTCGCCTTCGTCCGCGACCGCTGGATCCCGGAAGTCGCGGCGTTTTTGGAGATCGACTACGCGCCACTGAGTCAAGTCGGTGACTTGCCGGTGAAAACCGCCAATTGAGCGGCGAAAGCGCGCTTGTAGGCCGGCCGGGCTTCGCCGCGGACGACATAGGCGGAGAGGTTCGGATATTCGTCCAGCATACCCGACCCGCTCAACCTTAGCAGCACGTGCACCATCATCAGATCCCCGGCGCTGAACGCATCATCGAGCCAGTCGGCATCGGCAAGGCGACCGGAAAGCTCGCCCAGCCGGTCACGGATGCGATCATCGACCATAGGCAGGCGCTGTTCGTGCCAGGTCTCGTCGCGCTCCAGGAGCACGGCGGTTTGGCGTTCAAGGATCGGCGGCTCCACGGTGTTTAGCGCGGCAAACATCCATGAGATTGCGCGCGCCCTGGCATTCGCATCGTCTGGCAGCAGGCCAGCATGGCGCTCAGCGATATGGAACACGATCGCCCCCGACTCGAACAGCGCAAGATCGCCTTCCTCATAGGTCGGAATCTGCCCGAAAGGGTGAAGCGCGAGATGCGCGGGTTCCTTCATCGCCTTGAACGAAACAAGACGAACCCTGTAGGGCTGGCCGACTTCTTCAAGCGCCCAGCGAACGCGCATGTCACGCGCCAGTCCCCTGCCGCGATCGGGCGACCGTTCAAAGGCAGTGATGGTGGGGGTCATGGGCAGGCCTTCATCTCGTCGTCTCCCTTCTTCGATTGCGGCAAGCAAAGGACGAATGTCGCGCCGGAATTCCGACATCTGCGAATTGTTTTTCAATCGCGCGTGACCACCGCAACGGAGGCGCGTAGCGCTCCGGCGAAGTCGGGATGGTCATAGAGGTCGTTGTGGCCAGCCGCTATGGCGATGTGGCTGCGCAGGTCGCGCGCAGCCTCGCGCAGGGGCGCCGAACGCGCCGCAGGTACGATGGTGTCGTTCTCGGCGGTGATGACGGCCGTGGGCACATCGAGGTCGCGCAGAGATTCCGCGGCCTCCATGCGGTGCCGCAGCAAGAGGCGCACCGGCAGCCAGGGATAGTGGTGAGCGGCGAGTTCTCTCAGCGAATCGAAGGGGGTCACCATGACGATGCCGCGCAGGGGCCGGGACGTCGCCAGATCGGCCGCAACCGCAGCGCCGATGCTAAGGCCGATGGCGACGATGCCGGCTTTGGCATCGCTGGCCAGCTGGTCATGGGCGCGTCGGGCGTCCTTGAGCAGGGCGGCGGCCGATGGGCTGCCGCTGCTCGGCGCATAGCCACGGTAGTGCAGCGCAGCGACCTCATGTTCGGGAAATAGCTGGTGCAGCATGAAGGCAAGTGCGTCGGCGTTCCAGGCATTGCCGGCGAACCCCAGCAGCAGCGGGCGTGGCTCGGCCGGCGCCTGCCTTGCCGGCAGGCGGACCAGAACGACGCGCTCGCCATCCTCAGTCGCCAGTTCGACATGGCGTGCCCCAGCCGGCAGATCGGGTCCGAACCCCGCAAGGCCGGCCGGAAAGATCAGCCAGGACTGGAGCACATACACGACCGCAACAATCACCGCATACAATCCAGCGACCGCGAGCGTCAGTTTCAGAAGCCACATCGCAGCAATCTCGCCCGATGCTAGTCACCTGGCAAGGCGCTGAGCTAGTCCGCCACCTTCCACTGCTCACGCGACTGGCTGGCCGGGTAGACGCCCAGAATCCGCATTTCGCGCGAGAAGAAGGCAAGCTCGTCGAGCGCCAGTTTTACCAGCGGATCGTCGGGATGGCCCTCGATATCAGCGTAGAACAGGGTCGCGGTGAACGCGCCGAGCTGGTAACTCTCGAGCTTTGTCATGTTGATGCCGTTGGTGGCGAAGCCGCCCATCGCCTTGTAGAGCGCGGCCGGCACGTTGCGGACGCGGAAGATGAACGTCGTCATCATCCTGGCATCGGCCGAGGGACGTTCGGCCCACTGCCTGTTCCTGGTCAGCACGACGAAGCGGGTGACGTTGCTGTCGGTGTCCTCGACATTCTGCTCGATGATGTCGAGCCCATAGAGCGTCGAGGCCAGAGCCGGCGCCAGCGCCGCCATGGTGCGGTCCTTCAGCTCTGCGACCAGCTTGGCGGCGCCCGCCGTGTCGCCGGCGACCACCGGCTTCCAGCCGTTCTTGCGGATATATTTGCGGCACTGGCCGAGCGCATGGATGTGGCTGTGCACGGTCTTGATCTGGTCGCGCCTGACGCCCGGCAGAACCATCAGCTGGAAATGGATCGGCAGGAAATATTCGCCGACGATGTGCAGCTTCGATTCCGGCAGGAGATGATGGATGTCGGCGACGCGCCCGGCAATCGTGTTCTCGATCGGGATCATGGCGAGGTCGGCCTTGCCGGTCTCGACCGCGTTGAAAGCATCCTCGAAGGTCGGACACGGCAACGGCTCCATATCAGGGAACATGTTGCGGCAGGCGGTGTCGGAATTGGCGCCCGGCTCGCCCTGGAAGGCTATTCTGTTGGTTTTTTCAGGCATGCCAAATGTCTCAGGTGTCCAGATGTCTCAGGTTGAAAGGATGGTTCTGGCGCGTTCGAGATCGTCCGGCGTGTCGACGCCGAACGGCGCCGACTGCACGATCTCGGCGTCGATGCGCATGCCGGCCTCCAGCGCCCGCAACTGCTCGAGCTTCTCGCGCCGTTCCAGCGGCGACGGCTGCAGCGCGACAAAGCGCTCGAGCGCTGAGCGGCGATAGGCATAGAGGCCGATGTGATGATAGAGCGGCCCATCGCCCCAAGGTGCGGTGGCGCGGGTGAAATAGAGCGCCCGCAGCCGTGTCTCCGACTGCGGCGAGCCGACGATCTTGACGACATTCGGATTGGTCTTTTCCTCGTCGCGGACGATCTCGATGCCAAGCGTGGCGATGTCGATCGTCGCATCCTCGAAAGGCCTTAGCGCGGCCTTGATGATGTCGGGATCGATGGTCGGCAGGTCGCCCTGCACATTGACGATCGTTTCGACCTTGCGCCCGGGATCCAGCGTGGCCAGCGCCTCGAAGATGCGGTCGGAGCCCGATTCATGGCCGACGCGCGTCATCACCGCCTCGAAACCGTGCGTGCGCACCGCCGCCGCCACGCTCTGGGTATCAGTGGCGACCACCACCCGGCCGAGCCCGGCCTCTGCGGCGCGGCGGGCGACATGGACGATCATCGGAACGCCGGCGATGTCGGCCAGCGGCTTGCCCGGCAGGCGGGTCGAGGCCATGCGGGCCGGGATGAGGATGAGCGTGGACATCGGGTGATGAAGCATCCGAAAAAGAGGAAGGGAAAAGTGGCAAAAGGTCTCACTGGAAGCGCCCTTATAGGTGTTGCAACGCCAGAGCAAAAGACCTAGTTTCCGCCCGATTTGACCGCCTCGCGGGGTGGTTCACGATTACCGACGGACGGAGTGGACGGATCGGTCCGCCGGAAAAGGGAGCCTGGGGCGTATGGACTCTTTCGAAATCAACAAGCTGATCGGCGGCCTGCTCGGAACCGTGTTCGTCGTCTTCTCGGTCGGCATCATATCCGACGCGCTGTTCGCCTCCCCAGCACCGGAAAAACCCGGCTACGCCATCGAGGCGACCGAGGAGCCTGCCGAGGGCGGCCCGGCAGCCCCCGCCGAAGCCAAGCCGATCGCCGACCTCCTGGCCAACGCCAATGTCGAGGCGGGTGCGTCCGTGTTCAAGAAGTGCCAGGCCTGCCACACCGGCGAAAAAGGCGGACCGAACAAGGTCGGCCCTGATCTCTGGGATATCGTCGACCGTCCCATCGCCGAGCATGCGGGCTTTGCCTATTCGGCCGGCATGAAAGAGTTTTCCAAGGGCGGCGCGGAAAAATGGACGTACGACCACCTCAACAACTTTCTGCTTTCGCCGAAGAAGCTGGTGAAGGGCACGGCGATGGGCTTCGCCGGCCTGCCGAAGGACGAGGACCGCGCCAACGTCATCGCCTATCTGCGCACGCTGTCGGACAATCCGAAGCCGCTGCCGACACCCGGCGCTTCGGCCGAGAATGCAGCCGCGCCCGCCGAAGGCGCGGCGCCGGCCAAGCCGGCAGAGGGTGAAGCACCGGCCAAGCCGGTCGAGGGTGCGGCACCGGCCGCACCAGCTCCGGCCCCTGCTGCTTCCGCACCGGCTCCAGCGCAATAACGCAATTGTCATGGACAAACTCTTAGAAAAGCCGGGTTCAGCCCGGCTTTTTCAATTGGAAAAGCGCATGTGCGGCGACAAAGCCTGCCTGTCGCGGTTTTCATGAGCGTCAAATGAACTAGATTGTCCGCTAGCAGCTATCGCACAGAGGAGAAGGCATGACGGTTGGCCGAACGTTTCTCAGATCGATGCTGGTTGTGGCGGCTTTCGCCGGCGGCCCGCAGGCAGCCTTGGCGGACGAATGGCGCACCACCTCGTCGCTGATCGGCGACTCCAAATATGGCGACAACTTCCAGCACTATGATTACGTCAATCCGAACGCGCCGAAGGGCGGCTCGCTGAATTCGGTGGTGCTTGGCACGTTCGACAGCTTCAATCCCTATATCGTCCAGGGTTCCGCCGCGGCTGGATTCGCCCCGTTCGGCGGCGGATTGCTCTACGACACGCTGATGGAGCAGGCAACCGACGAAGGCAGCGTCAGCCATCCGCTGATCGCCGACGCCTACAAACATCCGGACGACTATTCGTCGGCAACATACCGCCTCGACCCGCGGGCCAAGTGGCATGACGGCAAGCCGATCACCACCGACGATGTAATCTGGTCGTTTCAGGTGCTGAAGGCCAACAGCCCGATGTACAGCCGCTATTTCGAGAATGTCACCGATGCGGTCGCGGTTTCCGACCGCGAGGTAGAATTCCATTTCGACCAGAAGGGCAACCGGGAGTTGCCCAAGATTCTCGGCGATCTCGTCGTGCTGCCGAAGCATTGGTGGGAAGGTACCGACGCCACCGGCAAGAAACGCGACGTCACCAGGCCGACGCAGGAGCCGCCGCTCGGCTCGGCCGCCTACAAGATCGCCAGCTTCAAGCCGGGCTCTGAAATCATCTGGCAGAGGGTTCCGGACTACTGGGCTGCCAAACTGCCGGTGAAGATCGGCCGCGAGAATTTCGACAGGCAGCGTTTCAGCTACTTTCTCGACGACAATGCCGCCTGGCAAGCCTTCACCAAGGGCGGACTGCATGACATCAGGCCAGAAAACAGTTCGAGGCGCTGGAACACCGCCTATAATTTCCCGGCGGTCCAGGCCGGCGACGTTATCAAACAGGAATTCAAGACCGCCTCACCCGAACCGATGCAGGCCTTCATGCTCAACACGAGGCGTCCGCTGTTTGGGGATCGTCTGGTGCGCGCCGCGCTGACTTACCCGCTCGACTTCGAGGCCATGAATCGTACCTTGTTCTTCGGTTCCAACACCCGTACCAGCAGTTACTTCCAAGGCACCGAACTGGCATCGAGCGGCCTGCCACAAGGCAAGGAGCTGGAAATCCTTGAGCCATATCGCGACAAGCTGCCGCCCGAAGTCTTCACCCAGGAATTCAAGCTGCCGGTCTACGATTCGCCGCAGGCGGAACGCAAGTATCTCAAGACTGCGGTCGATCTCTTCGCCAAGGCGGGCTGGGTGATCAAGGGCGGCAAGATGGTCAATGCCAAGACAGGCGAGCCGTTCAAGTTCGAAATCCTCGGCTGGAACGATACCGACCAGGTCCTTTCCAGTCCCTATATCGCCAATCTGCGCAAGATCGGCGTCGACGCCACGTTGCGGCTGATCGACCAGACCCAATACATCAACCGCGTCAACAATTTCGATTTCGACGTCACCATATCGCAGTTGGGGCAGTCGGATTCGCCTGGCAACGAGCAGCGTGACTTCTGGAGTTCCAAGTCCGCAGACACGCCTGGATCGCGCAACTATGCCGGCATCAAGAATCCGGTCGTCGATGCGCTGGTCGACCGCGTCATCTTCGCGACCGACCGTGACGATCTGGTTGCTGCCACCCATGCGCTCGACCGGGTGCTGCTGTGGAATTACTATGTCGTGCCGCAACACCATCGGTCGGCGGTCTGGATAGCGTACTGGAATAAGTTCGGCATCCCGGAAAAGCAGCCGGCCTATAGCGGCGTCGACCAGAATTCCTGGTGGATCGATGCGGACAAGGAAAAGGCGCTGGCGGCAAAATACAAGAGTGGCAATTGATGGCGGCGCTCCCCCGCCGCGTCTCGCTGGCCCGCCGCGACTTTCTGGCCTTGGGCGTCGCGGCCACGACGGCAGCGCTGTTGCCCGGCCGCGCCTTCGCCGCCATCCCGACGGGGGTCAAGCTGCATGGTCTGTCGGCCTTCGGCGACCTCAAATATTCCCCAGGTTTCACGCATTTCGACTATGTCAATCCGGACGCGCCCAAGGGCGGCCAGATGAATTTCGCACCGCCGAACTCCATCTTCAATCAGAGCTTCCTGACGTTCAACACGCTGAATTCGCTGGTGTTGAGAGGGGAATCGCCGCCGCGCACCGAACTCTGTTTCGATTCGTTGATGGCTAGCGCACTCGATGAGCCGGATGCGGTCTATGGCCGGCTTGCCGAGTCGGTTACCTTGTCGCCGGACCGCAATGGCTTCCGCTTCAGCCTGCGACCGCAAGCACGCTTCCACGACGGCTCGCCAATGACCGCGGAGGACGTCGCCTTCGCATTGAAGCTTTACAAGGACAAGGGCCATCCGAACCTCTCCCAGGCGTTGCGGCATATGACGGAAGCGGTTGCGGCCGATCCGGTTACCGTGGACCTCACCTTCAACGGCAAACAATCCGCGCAGAATATCCTTGCGATCGTCGCCATGCCGATCGTGTCCAAAGCCTTTTATACGGTCAATGATTTCGATGCCTCGACGATGACACCGCCGCTCGGCTCCGGACCCTACAAAATAGGGCGCGTGGCGGCCGGACAGACCGTCGAATATGAGCGCGTCGCCGACTATTGGGGCAGGGATCTGGCCGTGAACCGCGGCGTCTATAATTTCGACCGCATCCGCATCGATTTTTACATCAATCGCCAGGCAGCGTTTGAAGCCCTGAAGAAGGGGGACACGCATTTTCGCGAAGAATTTACCTCGCGGGTATGGGCAACCGGTTACGACTTTCCGGCACTGAAGGACGGCCGGGTCGTCAAACGCGAATTTCCCGGCGAGAAAACGCCATCCATGCAGGCTGTCGCGCTGAACCAGCGTCGTGCTCAATTCCGCGATGTGCGCGTCAGACGCGCGATCGCCAATTGCTTCGATTTCGAATGGACCAAGCGGGTTCTGTTTTACGGCGCCTACGAGCGCTCGCAATCGAATTTCGAGCGGTCGGATTACAAGGCCGAGGGCCTGCCCTCGCCCGAGGAATTGGCCCTGCTGGAGCCGTTCCGAGCCGAGTTGCCGCCGGAAACCTTCGGCGAAGCGGTGATGCAGCCTGTCTCCGACGGTTCGGGCCACGATCGCAAGCTGCTGCGCGCGGCTTCGAGACTGCTTGCCGAAGCCGGCTGGAAGCGGGCGGGCAATTTCGTTGTCAATGAAAAGGGCGAGCCACTGCGGGTGGAAATGCTGGCCGAGGACGACGGCATCGTTCGGCTTTTGTCGCCGTGGGCCGAGAACATGAAAACGATCGGCATCGACGCTTCGATCCGGCAGGTCGATTCGACGCAATATGAACAGCGGCAGAGCAATTTCGATTTCGATTTCACCCTGCTCGCCTGGTCGATCGGGGCGACGCCGACTGCCGACGGCCTGGAGATACTCTACGATTCGCGGATGGCGAAAACGCCGGGGATGCGAAATTATCCCGGCACGGAAAGCAAGGCCATCGATGCACTGATCGAGGCAGCCGGCAAGGCGCAGAGCCGGGTCGAACTGATCACGGCGCTCAAAGCGCTCGATCGGGTCTTGCGCGCGCGGCTAGACTGGATTCCAACATATTATCTCGCGAATCACCGAGTCGCCTATTGGGACATGTTCGGCTTTCCCGAGCAGAAGCCCGATTTCGGCTTTCCGGTCGAGGCGCTGTGGTGGTTCGACAAGGACAAGGCGGCAAAGATTGGTAAAGGGTGAATTTCTTGCAGGCGTCGGCGCCGCCCCTCACCTGCCTGCCGGCATCCTCTCCCCGTATAGTGACGGGGAGAGGGGCGCCTTCATCGATGGTTTCGCCAATCACAAGCGTGGCAGTAAAAGCGCCGAGATTGCGGCCAGCCCCTTTCTCCCCGTCACTATACGGGGAGAAATGTCCGGTAGGACAATGATGGGCGGCGCTGGCGTCGATAATTGGTCTGACGCGACTGCCTTGGGCGGCCGTCCAGACACAGTGCCCCTCCTCACGGAGGACCATTTCTGATGGGCGCCTATATCCTGCGCCGCATCCTGCTGATGATCCCGACCTTGTTCGGCATCATGGCGGTGTCTTTCGCCGTCATCCAGTTCGCGCCGGGCGGGCCGGTGGAGCAGGTCATCGCCCGGCTGACCAACCAGGGCGGCAGCGATCGCCTTGGTGGCGGCGGTGGTGACGCCGGCGCCAGCAATTTCGACGTGGCTGGCGAAGCCGGTTCGAGATATCGCGGCGCGCAAGGGCTCGACCCCGAGTTCATCGCCAAGCTGGAAAAGCAGTTCGGCTTCGACAAGCCACCGCTCGAGCGCTTCGGCATGATGCTGTGGAACTACATCCGGTTCGATTTCGGCGACAGCTATTTCCGCGACATCTCGGTGATCGATCTGATCCTGGAGAAGATGCCGGTGTCGATCTCGATCGGGCTGTGGATCACGCTGCTGTCATACCTGATCTCGATCCCGCTCGGCATCCGCAAGGCAGTCAAGGATGGCTCGGCATTCGACGTATGGACCAGCGGCGTCGTCATTGTCGGCTACGCCATCCCGGGCTTCCTGTTCGGCATCCTGCTGATGGTGCTGTTTGCCGGCGGATCGTTCTACGACTGGTTTCCGCTGCGCGGCATCACCTCCGACAATTGGGACCAGCTGTCCTGGCCGGCGAAGATCGTCGACTATCTCTGGCACATGACCTTGCCGCTGACGGCGCTGGTGCTGTCGGCCTTCGCCACCACGACGCTGCTGACCAAGAATTCGTTCCTCGAGGAAATCCGCAAGCAGTATGTGGTGACCGCGCGCGCCAAGGGCCTGTCGGAACGGAAGGTTCTCTACGGCCACGTCTTCCGCAACGCCATGCTGATCGTCGTCGCCGGCTTTCCCGGCGCCTTCATCTCGGCCTTCTTCACCGGCTCGCTGCTGATCGAGAACATCTTTTCGCTCGATGGCCTCGGCCTGCTCGGTTTCAGGTCGGTGGTCGAGCGCGACTATCCGGTGGTGTTCGCCAATCTCTACATCTTCTCGCTGCTTGGCCTGATCGTCGGGCTGCTGTCCGACCTGATCTATACCTGGGTCGACCCGCGCATCGACTTCGAGCGGAGGGACGTCTGATGGCCGGGGCCGCAGCCGAAACGGCGCCGGAGCGGATCGCACGGCCCTGGCTGTCGCCGCTCAACCAGCGGCGGCTGCAGAATTTCAAGGCCAACCGGCGCGGCTACTGGTCGTTGTGGATATTCCTCGTGCTTTTCGTGCTGTCGGTGTTTTCCGAATGGATCGCCAACGACAAGCCGGTCCTCGTCTCCTACAAGGGCGAAATCCTGTTTCCGGTCGTGGTCGCTTATCCCGAGGAGAAGTTCGGCGGCTTTTATGCGGTCACCGACTACCGCGACCCGGTCATCCAGGACGAGATCAATGCCCATGGCTGGATGATCTGGCCACCGGTCCGCTACTCGTACCGGACCGTCAACAACGCCATCCCGGAGGCGGCGCCGACCAAGCCGTCCTGGCTCTATGACGTCCAGACACGTTGCAACCAGTATCCGCAAGGTGCCGCCGACCCCAATTGCGTCATCGGCAACTGGAACTGGCTGGGCACCGACGACCAGGCCCGCGACGTGCTGGCGCGCGTCGTCTACGGATTCAGGGTCTCGGTGCTGTTCGGCCTTATCCTCACCGCCGGCTCGGCGGTGATCGGCGTGACGGCCGGCGCATTGCAGGGTTATTTCGGCGGCTGGACCGACCTTCTGTTCCAGCGCTTCATAGAAATCTGGTCGGCGATCCCGGTGCTTTATCTGCTCCTCATCGTCGCCGCCATCCTGCCGCCCGGCTTCTTCATCCTGCTCGGGCTGATGCTGCTGTTCTCCTGGGTAGCGCTGGTCGGCGTGGTGCGGGCCGAGTTCCTGCGCGCCCGCAACTTCGAATATGTCAACGCCGCGCGCGCGCTGGGCGTACCCAACGGTACGATCATGTTCCGGCATCTGTTGCCCAATGCCATGGTGGCGACGCTGACCTTCCTGCCCTTCCTGCTCAGTGGCTCGATCTCGACGCTGACCTCGCTCGACTATCTTGGCTTCGGCCTGCCGCCCGGCTCGGCCTCGCTGGGCGAGCTTCTCAAGCAGGCGCAGCGCAACCTCAACGCGCCGTGGCTCGGCATTTCGGGGTTCGTCGTCATCTCGCTGATGCTGTCGCTGCTGGTCTTCGTCGGCGAGGCGACCCGCGACGCCTTCGATCCGCGCAAGACGTTCAGATGAGCGACGCCCCTCTCCTCTCGGTGCGCGATCTCAGCGTCGCCTTCGCCCAGGAAGGCCGCCAGTCGATGGCCGTCGACCACATTTCCTTCGACATCGCCAAGGGCGAGACGGTGGCGCTGGTCGGCGAATCCGGCTCCGGCAAGTCGGTCTCGGCGCTGTCGGTGCTGAAGCTGCTGCCCTATCCGGCCGCCAGCCATCCGTCGGGAAAGATCTTGTTCCAGGGCGCCGATCTGCTCGCTGCCGACGAGAAGGCATTGCGCCGCGTGCGCGGCAACAAGATCACCATGATCTTTCAGGAGCCGATGACCTCGCTCAACCCGCTGCACACCATCGAGCAGCAGATCGTCGAGGTGCTGACGCTGCACCAGGGCCTGGGTGACCGCCAAGCCAAGGCGCGCACCCTGGAGTTGCTCAACGAGGTCGGCATCCGCGAGCCGGAGAAGCGGCTCGACGCTTATCCGCACCAGCTTTCCGGCGGTCAGCGCCAGCGCGTCATGATCGCCATGGCGCTGGCCAACGAGCCGGAACTGCTGATCGCCGACGAGCCGACGACGGCACTCGACGTCACCGTGCAGGCGCAGATCCTCGAACTGCTTGCGGAATTGAAGAGCCGCAAAGGCATGTCGATGCTGTTCATCACCCACGATCTCGGCATCGTCAGAAAGATCGCCGACCGGGTCTGCGTGATGACCAAGGGCAAGATCGTCGAAACCGGGCCGACGAAAGAAATCTTCGCCAACCCGCAGCACAGCTATACGCGGCACCTTTTGGCGGCCGAACCCAAGGGCAAGCCGCCCGCCGCCAACACAGCCGCCAGGCCGGTGATGACCGGCCAGGACATAAAAGTCTGGTTTCCGATCAAGAAAGGCTTTTTCCGGCGCACCGTCGACAATGTGAAGGCGGTCGACGGCATCGACGTCACCGTGCGCGCCGGCCAGACGCTTGGCGTCGTCGGCGAATCCGGCTCGGGCAAGACGACGCTCGGCCTGGCGCTGGCCAGGATGATCTCGTCGACCGGGACCATTCAGTTCGATGGGCGCGATATCAACGAGCTGTCATTCAACGCCATGCGGCCGCTGCGGCGCGAGTTGCAGATCGTCTTCCAGGATCCGTTCGGGTCGTTGAGCCCGCGCATGTCGGTCTCCGAGATCATCGAGGAAGGGCTGAAGATCCACGAGCCGAAACTGTCGCCCGATGAGCGCGACAATCGCATTGTCGATGTGCTCGGTGAAGTCGGGCTCGATCCCTCCACGCGCAATCGCTATCCGCACGAGTTTTCCGGCGGCCAGCGCCAACGCATCGCCATCGCCCGCGCCATGGTGCTCAACCCGCGCTTCGTCATGCTGGACGAGCCGACCTCGGCGCTCGATATGAGCGTGCAGGCGCAGGTGGTCGACCTTCTGCGCAGCCTGCAGGCGAAGCACGACCTCGCCTATCTGTTCATCAGCCACGACCTGAAGGTCATCCGTGCGCTTGCCAACGACGTCATCGTCATGCGCAATGGCAGGATCGTCGAAGCCGGTCCGTCCGAACAGATTTTCGAACGGCCGCAGACCGATTATACCAAGGCGCTGATCTCGGCCGCATTCAGGATCGAAACGGCGCCGGTCGGCATCGTCAGCGAGTAGCCTGTACCCGCATAAAGGAAAACGAACCCGCCATGGAAAAAGGCCGCGTCCTGCTTGCCCTCACCGGTATCCATCCAGGCCGTTGGCGCGAACTCTTGTCGGCCGAACGCGAGGTGGTGCTCGAGCCGGAAGGCGCCAGCGATCCTTCGATCACCTATGCGGTGGTTTGGAAGCAGCGGCCGAACCTTCTGTCGTCCCTGCCCAATCTGCGCGCTGTCTTTTCGATCGGCGCCGGCGTCGACCACATCTTCGCCGATCCCACTTTGCCCGACGTGCCGATCGTCAAGGTCGTGGCCGACAATTTGACCCACTACATGACCGAATATGTCGTCTGGCGGGTGCTCGATCACCATCGCCAGGGCCTGCTTTACCGGTCGCAGCAGCAAAGGAAGATCTGGCACGAGTCGCCGCAGCGGCCGGCCGGCGACATCTCCATCGGCATCATGGGGCTCGGCACGCTTGGCCGCGCGGCGGCGTCGGTGCTTTTGTCGCTCGGCTTTGCGGTCAATGGCTGGTCGCGCAGCGACAGGCCGGTGAAAGGCGTTTCGACCTATGCCGGCGAGGCCGGATTGATCCCCTTCCTCAACGCCACCGATATCCTGGTGGCGCTGTTGCCGCTTACGCCGCAGACGCAAGGCATCATCAATTACGGCGTGCTGAAGGAGTTGAGGAAACGCAACGGCCTCGGCGGCTCAGTGCTGATCAATGCCGGGCGCGGCAAGTTGCAGAAGGACGCCGACATTCTGCGTGCGCTGGAGGACGGCACGCTCAAGGAGGCGAGCCTCGACGTGTTCGAGGTCGAGCCGCTGCCGAAGACCAGCCGGCTATGGAGCCACCCAAAGGTCTTTGTGACGCCGCATGCGGCGGCGACCTCCGATCCCGTGCATCTGGTGCCGATCATGCTGCGCCAGATGGCCGCCTTCGAGCGCGGCGAAAAGCTCGAGAACGTCGTCGATCGCAACGCGGGGTATTAACCCGGCTTGCCACATTCGCGGCGGGCGATCGACCGGTTCATGGCGTCGATCCGGCCACTTGCCTGTTCGACGTCGCGCTGGGCCTTGGAACGGGCATCCGGCGTGAACGGGCCGAGGCCCACCCCGGGATCGGAGAAGGACGGCTTGGCATCCTGCGGAAGGCGGTATTGCTGCGCCAGCCGGTTTCGTTGCGCCACCAATTGATCGCAAGGCACGCTGTCATATTGCAGCGAGGACTGGACATTCGCGTCCTGTCGCTCGGCGATCGAGGTGCCGACGCAACCGGCTATTGCCAGGCAAGATGCCAAGACCACCAAGTTCCAGCGCATGCAACGTCCTCCTTGTCGGTGTTCTGCCCTTTCGGGCATGCGAATCGGACTTTTTCGCAGCCGCCGCCACGTGTGGCGCAGGTGAACGAAAAGGGTCGCCGGACAAGGCCTGATGCGATTTCGTGATGGAGATCCCGCCGACAGTTGCCTGTATGCCGAGTCAGCAGTCACTTGCAACAGGCTTCCCGCGCCGGAATTAGCAACTATCTTGGAGCCATGCGCGCCAGCGACCTGCTTCACCCTCGGCCCGAGGGCCTTTATTGCCCGCCCGGCGATTTCTTCATCGATCCGGTGCGGCCGGTCAGCCGGGCGCTGATCACACACGGCCATTCCGACCACGCCCGTTCCGGCCACCGCTCGGTGCTGGCTACACAACAGACGCTGGACATCATGCGGCTGCGCTACGGCGAGGGTTTTGCCGGGACGACGCAAGCGGCAGCACTTGGCGAGGCGATTGCGCTGAACGGCGTCACCGTAACCTTCCATCCGGCCGGCCATGTGCTGGGCTCGGCGCAGATCGAGGTCGTGCATCAGGGCTCATGCATCGTCGCTTCGGGCGACTACAAGCGCCAGAGGGACGCGACTTGCGAGCCGTTCGAACCGGTCAAGTGCGACGTGTTCATCACCGAGGCGACTTTCGGCCTGCCGGTGTTCCGTCATCCGCCCGATACCGAAGAGATCGCCCGCCTGCTGAAATCGACCGCGCAGTTTCCCGAACGCGCGCATCTGGTCGGCGCCTATGCGCTCGGCAAGGCGCAGCGCGTCATGCGCTTGCTGCGCGACGCCGGCTACGACAGGCCGATCTATATCCACGGCGCGCTGGCCAAGCTCAGCGACTACTATCAGAGCCAGGGCATCGAGCTCGGGGCGCTGGAGCCGGCGACCGTCGAAAGTAGTGGCAAGGAGGATTTTACCGGCGCCATCGTCGTCGGGCCGCCATCGGCGTTCGCCGACCGCTGGGCGCGGCGCTTTCCCGATCCGATCTCGTGCTTTGCCTCCGGCTGGATGCGCATCCGCCAGCGCGCCAAGCAGGGCGGCGTCGAGCTGCCGCTGATCGTTTCCGACCATGCCGACTGGGACGAACTGACCGCCACGATAAGGGAAACCGGCGCGGAGGAAATCTGGGTGACGCATGGCCGCGAGGAGGCCCTGGTGCGCTGGTGCGAACTCGAAGGCATCGCTGCCAGGCCGCTGCATCTCGTCGGCTATGAGGATGAGGGCGATTGATGGTGGTCACGGCCGATGTAGCGCTTCACGGCGGCGCGACAGAACGCAAGGCTGGCCCATTGGCGCGGCCCGCATTATGAACCGCTTCGCCGAACTCCTCGACCGCCTCGTGCTGACGCCGTCGCGCAACGGCAAGCTGAAGCTGTTGAGCGATTATTTCCGCAGCGTCGAGGATCCGGATCGCGGTCTGGCGCTGGCTGCCATCACCGGCGACCTGACCATCGCGGCGGTCAAGCCGGCGATGCTGCGCGCGCTGGTCATGCAGCGCATGGACCCGGTGCTGTTCGGCTATTCCTACGACTATGTCGGCGACCTGGCGGAGACCGTGTCGCTGGTCTGGCCGCAATCACCGGCGGATATCGCCAACCATGAGCCGACGCTCGCCGAGGTCGTCGCGAAATTGCAGGCGGCGAGCCGTTCCGACGGGCCGAAGGTGCTGGCCCGGCTGCTCGACAGCGCCAGCATCTCGGCGCGCTTCGCCGTCATCAAGCTGGTCACCGGCGGCCTGCGCATCGGCGTTTCGGCGCGATTGGCCAAGCAGGCGCTGGCCGATCTCGGCAAGGTCGACATCGCTGAGATCGAAGAACTCTGGCATGGGCTGATACCGCCCTATGCCGAGCTGTTCGCCTGGCTGGAGGGCAAGGCAGAAAAACCCAAAAAGACAGCGCTGGCGCTGTTCCGGCCGGTGATGCTGTCCAACCCGATCGGTGACGGCGACCTCGAAAAGCTCGATCCGGCCGACTATGCCGCCGAGTGGAAATGGGACGGCATCCGCGTCCAGGCGGTATCGGAAGGCGGTGTTCGCCGGCTCTACTCGCGCACCGGCGACGATGTCTCCCGGGCTTTTCCTGACCTCGCAGAGGCGATGGATTTCTCCGCCACCCTCGACGGCGAGCTTCTGGTCGGCGATCCCCGGCAGGCGACCGGCACGTTCTCGGACCTGCAGCAGCGGCTGAACCGCAAGAGCGTGACACCGAAGATCCAGCAGCAATACCCGGCCTTCATGCGCTGCTACGACGTGCTTCAGATCGGCGACGAGGACTTGCGCACGCACCCTTTCCGCGAGCGGCGCGGCCGCCTCGAAGGCTTCGTGCAGACGCTCGATCCGAGCCGCTTCGATCTTTCGCCGCTTGTCGAATTCACCGACTGGCAGGCGCTGGAGGAATTGCGCCGCAAGCCGCTGCATCCGGTCATCGAAGGCGTGATGCTGAAGCGCTGGGATTCGCCCTATCTCACCGGCCGGCCGAAAGGCCCATGGTTCAAATGGAAGCGCGATCCGCACACAATCGACGCCGTGCTGATGTATGCCCAGCGCGGTCACGGCAAGCGTTCGAGTTTCTATTCCGACTACACGTTTGGCGTGTGGTCCGGCCCGGAAGGATCGGAGGAACTGGTGCCGGTGGGGAAAGCCTATTTCGGTTTCACCGACGAGGAACTGAGGCAGATCGACAAATATGTCCGCGACAACACGATCGAGCGCTTCGGCCCGGTCCGCTCGGTGCGGGCCGACCGCAGACAAGGCCTGGTACTGGAGGTGGCGTTCGAAGGGCTTAACCGCTCGACACGGCACAAATCCGGTGTCGCCATGCGCTTTCCGCGCATTTCACGGCTGCGCTGGGACAAGCCGGCGGCCGAAGCCGACCGCATCGAGACGCTGCAGGCGCTGCTCGATAGTTAGAGCGACGTGCGTCCAATTGGACGCACAAAGTACGATCTAACAGTTATAATCTACGCATCGTGCTTTCCGAAAATCGATTCCGATTTTCGGGCCGATGCGTTGAGGCTCAAGGAACAATCGCGACGCGGATCTCGTAGATGTCGACCGACTTGCCCTGCTTGTCGAAGTCGGAATTGATGGCGATGGTGCCGGCAGCGCCCGGACGCTTGTCGGGAAACCGCACATCGAAGAGGTATTCGTTGCGCTCGTGGCCGACCGCGTAGCGCTTGCGGCCGCAGTCGCCGAGTTCGCCGAAATTGCAGTCGACGGAGATCTGCGTCTCCTGGCCCTCCTCGGAGCGGGCGATGATGTCGAACGTGGCGTGCTTGCCGGCGAGTTTGTCCAAGACGCCTTGCTCGACGTCGAAGCTGATCGCCGAACCGGAGGCGCCCGACCGGATGCGCAGGAAGGAACCGCTGTCGTCCTGCATGGTTTCGGCCTTGGCATCCGAAGGCGCGCTGACAAGCGTCGGGTCGCTCGGTGAAAACACATTGATCCAGTCGCGCGCCTCATCCGCCTCGCCGGCGTTCAGCGGCGGGGCCGTGTCGCCTGGCGGCGTGAAATCATCGTCTTCCACCGTCGGTGGCGTTTGCGGCGGGGCGGTGTCGAGTTCGGCCGCCGACTTGAAGACGCCGGTCTGGGCAGCGAAATAGAGGCCGATGCCAGCGGCTGCAAGCAGCGTCACGCCGAGGAAGATCGCGGTGAGAGGCAGGCGGGGACCTTTCACCCGCCTGTCGTCGCGGTCGGGCATCACCTCTGCGTCGCCGTCCCCGGCCGATTGGGGGGACGACAAGTCGACCTCCGGCGCATCGGGAAAAGCCGCTTCGGGCATGATGTCGGGAACGACCGGCAAGACGCGCGAGCGCGGCGCATCGGAAGCAGGGGGCGCGTCCGAAACACTAGGCGCGACCGATGCAGGAGACTCCGCCGGACCGTCAACAATGACCTCAGGCGGCGGCGCCGGTTCAGCGTCGGCGCCGGCATCCGGTTCGGCATCGGCTTGGGGTTCGGCATCGGCTTCGCTGCCAGGCGGCTGCTCCACAGCCGGTGCTGCAGCGTCGTCATCGGTCGGCCGGCCGACAGCGGGAACCGCCGGCAGGAATTCGGATTCGATTTCGGTTATCTTGGCCTGCACCGCCTTGCGGCGCTTGATGGCGACTTCCACCGTCACGTTCGGGTTGGCCTGCAGGGCGCGATCAAGCGCGGCGAAGGCCGATCGGTAGACCCGCTCGCGAAACGCGCGGTCCTCGGCATTGCCTTTCTCGAAGGCATTCCGGATCGCTTTTTCGATCGCGTCCAACGGGGACCCCTCTGCACGTACGGTCATATTGTCATGATCGTTAGCCGCAGGCGACCGATCAATCAACGGGCCAGCGGCCGCATTCTGCCTTGGCGATGCATCCAAAGCCGATTTCGGCGGTTTTCGGTAAAGGAATCAACATTTTTCGCCGGTTTCCCGATGCAGCGCCAACGCGACGTCGCACAACCTGGCGTTGAGGCTTCGCGCAACCACATGGCCGACCGGTGGGCGGTCGCTTATAGGCCCGGGATGAGCCGACACGAATTGCCAAGTCCCATCTTGAATTTGTGGCGGGTTGCGTCTATCACCCAGCGCATCTTGGAGGCCCTGGCTTCCCGGGCCGCTTTAGCTCAGTTGGTAGAGCACATCATTCGTAATGATGGGGTCAGGTGTTCGAGTCACCTAAGCGGCACCAGTTTTCTCTTCGGAAAATCAATTGCTTAGTTGATGGCCGGTTTTGGCCGCATCCGCGAAAATCATCCGGGGCACCGCAGGGGCACCCCCAGACGCATTTTCAGCCCCGACATAATATTTTGCCCCCGGCCCCTGAACTTCCGGCAGACTTGCGGAAAGTCCAGATCCTTTCGCGCGCGATGTGACATCACCAAAACCTTGGCCAAAGCGACGGACAGCGAGCCCCTGGTCGACCAGACCTTGCGGGGCGGCTCGCGACTGCGGATTTCTGTCCAGCAGCCATCTACTCACCATCTATTTTAGACACCCCTGAGAGCTTCCATGAGGCCGTGCAGACGACACTGGCTAGCTTCGACATTCGGGACGAGGCAAGGTCTGGCCGACTACTCCCGCACATTAACCGCCTTCGGGACATTGTTGCTCGGCTTTGAGAGCCCCGAGTAGCGGCAGAAAATTTCTATGGGCGCCCTCGGCGGAACACTCAAAAGGTTCAAAAGTCCACTTTGCAGGCGGCTTTCGTCTCTCTTCAGCGCTGGGCCGCGTACGCCGGTTAATGGCCGGAGGCCCCGCTTTCCGGAAAGCAAAACTTTTTCCAATGTTTTCCCCGGTGTGGGAATTCCCACAGCCGAGCCTGGTCCGACTGGCATATCCTTGTTGCAACATCCAGGCCTGCGCAGAAGCCATAAGGTGTCCCGCGATGGGTCAATAAGTCTGGCACGGCAGTTGCATGGTCAGGTATGGGGGAATGGGGCGGAGGCCCGTCGCTTCGCAAATGTAGCGGCGGGTCTTCTGCATAGAGGTCGCGTCCCAGTCTACGCGCTGCCGTCCGTCTCGCTTTCCTCGTCTATCGCCCGGACCGGCAGTAAGCAGCTGTAGGTATCGGCGAAGTCGAGATCGAGGAAGACATAGGGAGTGTCTACGAAGTGGTCCTCGATGCGATAGTCCACCATGACGAACGCTTGGCGTGCTGACCACACCGGCGCCATATCGGCCGAATGGCAAAAGGGCTGGACGTTCCAATCTCTGATCGACGCGAAGATGACGGTGACGGCGCACTGCCATCATGGGCCGTGTCACCACCGTGACACGCTCGATCTGGTAAAGCTGCGCGATCGGTTCGGCCCTGATGCGCCATCGCGAGGCAAAGGACGGGCGATAGAATGAAGGCCCTAAGAAACTTGGAACATAAGGCGGCAGAAAACATTGTTGGCGCCATGGACAAGAACGCTGGCGACAATCTTCCTGAATGGTTTGCGAGCCGCCTGCCCGAGGATCCGGTGATCCGTGCAGATATTCGGACTAGGATTTCGAGAGAGATCGATGGGAAAAATGGGCTCTCCGGTGCGGTGCTCACTAAAGGCGGGAGGGACGACAATCTGGTCGAAAAAAAGGAAGAAGCCACGCCGCCCCCGACAACCAACCGTCCGGGGTTCCTTGGCTCCTAGTCCTGTCTGCTCTCAATGTTGGCCTGGGCAGGGTACGCGCTGGCCGGTTCGTATTTTCTATCCTTATCGAGTTCAAGGTCGACGTCGTGGTCTTCATCATCCACTAGCGCAAGAGTTCCCCTCAGCGGATTGCGCGATTTCACGTCCACCTCGCCATCCTGATACTCAACAAGTTTAGGCATGACCTTCTCCATTACTCTCTAGGGGCCGCAACGCCCGTCGCGGGCGGCAGGCCGGGTTGTTGTGTTCGGGAGTTATGTCGGGCAGTCGTGCTGCTTCTTGCTTCTCTTCGACGTAAAGTCGTCGGTTATCATGCGGCTTATCCAAAGGCGCCAGGGGCCGCTTCTCTCAAGACGCGCTGGAAAGGTATCTAACTCGTGCCGGCAGTCAAGGGGCTGCCAATGTGCGACTCGCTATTGAAAGGCTTTAAGGCAGGCAAGATGGGAGCCGTCGCGAAACTCAGCAATCGCGCGCTGCTGAAGGCGCGCAGCCCAGACGACGGTAACGATCAAAGGGAGACGTTTCGTAGGCGAAGGCAGAGTTCTTCAGCCTGCTCAAAGAAGTCTGATGCTGCACGTGTCGGATGCCGCGCGTCTATGCTGGCTGTCGGGGATATGCCGCTGTCAGGTCATTTATCGTTACGACAAGGCTGTTTGTGGTTGGGCGACTTATTTGCGCTCCAGGTCGCCTTGACGTGCGCGGTGAAACAGCAGGGAGTCAGAAAAAATCTGGCGGGATTTCGAAGCAACGTTTTCTCCGACTTGTATCCCTCCGTGCCGAAAATCGGGACCGGCCCCTCCTTGGGACTGATTGTGACTATTACCGCCGTTGGAAATATGAATGTCTACGGGCGTCGCGCCGCAGGCCGGGCGAGCACGGACCGTACCGAAAGCGGCAAGTCTAATAAAGGGGGTTGAAATGCGACATCAGCTGACTGGCAACGCCGGTCTGTACCACGTAGCGCGGGAACTATCGCGGCGCGGTTGGCATGTCATGCCCACCGTGCGAAACGCACGTGGCGCAGACCTCTATGCCGCAAGCGACGATGAGAGCCGCGTCCTACCGATTCAGTCAAAAGCTCTATCGAAGAAAGACCCAGTGCCGCTGGGTGGTTCGCTGGACACCCTTCGCTCAGATTGGTGGGTTCTAACGATCAATGCGAACACCGCAGCACCAACGTGCTATGTCCTCACGAAGGACGAAGTGAAAGCCGCAGCGCATCGGGGAATGAGTGCAACTGGCACGATATCGTATTGGCTACAGCCAAAGTCCTATGCGCTTCCTCAGTATCAAGAAGCATGGGACAGGCTCGGCAGCCCTGCCGCTCCCGGAAGCCTTTGAAACTCAAACTGCAGCTGTAGCTCCTCAAGCAATGGATAGCACATGACGGTCTTGGACACTGTACGGGAGTTCATCCAAGGGAAAGCTCCCCGCGCCGTTTGCGACGACTGCATTGCGGACAGTATCAAACTGTCAATTCGCCAGCACGCCAATCACAAGACACGAGAGCTTGCCTGCGCATTCGGATTCAGCCGACGAAAAGAGGTCTGCTCCACGTGCAAGAAGACAAAGAACGTCATTAGCTACGCCCACAGGACCGGCTAGGCCGGCAAATCTAGACAGTACATGAGGCGTGCTCGCCGAGGTGCCGACGACCACCGGCACCGGCCGCTTCAGTCATGCACCTGGACATAAGGCTGTCGGTAGTTGGCTAGCGTTGCCGCTACAGGCGCACCCGTCAGGCTCGCAGCGGCACTGTCGGGCCATTTGTCGGCCAGGGTCGCGACTGCCGCGCAGAGAACTGGCCTATAGCTTTCTAAAGAAGCCGGACAGAATATTCGGACCCACTTCGCCGGGCCGCAGTCTAATCCCGTCCTCGAATGAGTTCAGCGTCATGCAGAGCGCAACAAAATCAGCAATTTCTGTGGCAAATGTAGGACTTTTGAATTTCACTCAGGTCTTCGCGTCACTAAGCGACACTAATATTTCTCAAGGCTTAGCGGGATTCCGAGGGTAGAGCGACCAGTTCAGAAAACGCGCCTGTCGCACCGCGCGGCATCACTGCGACGCTGCCGGCGTCAGTCGCAATATCTTTCCCGCTGGTTCGTCGGTTAGCGCCATGACCGCGCCGTCGGGGGCCTGCACCACGTCCCGGATACGCCTGCCGAGAGCGAGGACTTCCTCGCCGGCGACCTGCTTTCCGTCGATCCTGACACGAACGATGCCTTCCGCCGACAGTCCGCCAATCAAGAGGTCGCCGCGCCAATCGGCAAACATGTCGCCGGTGTAGAAGGTCATGCCGGAAGGCGAGATGACGGGTGTCCAGCTATGGATGGAGTCGGCAAACTCCGGCCGCGTCGACGGTTCGGGGATGCGTTCGCCCGAATAGTGCCGGCCCCAGCTGACCACGGGCCAGCCGTGATTCCTGCCCGCTTGCGGAATGTTCAGCTCATCGCCGCCGAGCGGTCCCATTTCCGCCGTCCAGAGCACGCCGGATTCGGGTTGGAGCGCAGCACTTTGCACATTGCGATGGCCGTAGGACCAGATCTCGTCGGCGCCGTCCTTGCCGACGAACGGATTGTCGTCAGGCACGGAACCATCGGGGTTGATGCGGACGATCGTGCCGAGATGATTGTTCGGGTCCTGCGCCTCTCGCATCTTGCCGCGCTCACCGAGCGTGACGAAGAGCTTGCCGTCCGGCGCGAATACCAGGCGGGAGCCGTAGTGCAGCCGGCTGGATACGGCTGGTTCCTGCCGGAAGATCACTTCGAAGTTCGAAAGCGCGCTGCCGTTCTTGTCCAGGCGGCCACGGCCGACCGAGGTGGCCGCGCCGCCGCCGCGTTGCTCCGAATAGGAGAGATAAACCGTTCGGTTGTTGGCAAAGTCCGGATCGAGCGCCACATCCAGCAGACCGCCTTGTCCGCTGGCAAGGACGTCCGGCACACCGTCGATCGGATCGGAAACGGCTCCGTCGGTCAAGACAAGCCGCAGCCGCCCCGGACGCTCGGTGACCAGCAACGCGCCGTCGGGCAGGTAAGTCGCGCCCCAGGGATGCTCAAGCCCTTCGGCAAAGGTCTCGACCGCAACGCGGCCTGTCTCGCTCTCGATGCTGCTGCCCTGCGCGAGCGTGGTCGAGGGGGCACCGAAGGCGAGAAGAAAAGACGAAGCAATGAATATCCGCAGCATGATTTCTCCATCCGAACGGAGGCATAGGGGAGGAGCCGCCGGCTCTCCGATATAATGACCGACTGCCGATGCAGTTCCAAGCTGGCGCCGCGCCAGGTTTTTCAGCTATGGCCAGGTCGAGGTCGGCGAGAGTTCGGCCTGGCCACTCTCGGCGTGCCTCTAGATAAAGAAGTCAAATGAGCGCGAACTGAAACCAATTGAGACACAACTGAAACACATCCAGGCGCAGGCGACATGCATGCGAAACGCTTTGGGGCGATGGTCGCCGCAAGACCAGGAACGCAGGAGCGTCGCCGATGACACCCGACCAGACCAGACTTGTCCAGGACAGTTTTCGCGAGATCGTGCCGATCCGCGTGGCCGCCGCCGCGCTGTTCTACGAGCGCCTGTTCGCGATCGACGCGGATCTTCGCGCGCTGTTTCCGGTGACAGACATGACCAAGCAAGGCGCCAAGCTGATAGCGAGCCTCGGCTTCGTCGTGCATGGACTGGACCGAGCCGACACCATCCTGCCGACGGTGCGCGTGCTCGCCAGGCGTCACGTGACTTACGGTGTCGAGGAGCGTCATTACCCGATCGTCGGACAAGCGCTCATCGAGACGCTGGCGGCCGGCCTCGGCACGGCTTTTACGCCGGCTGTCCGCGAGGCTTGGGAGGCGGCCTACGGGTTGCTCGCCAGCGTAATGATCGCGGCTGCCCGTGAGGATCAGCTCGCAGCGTAATTTTGGGGGATGCAGCCGCAGGCGACCACCCACCCAAACGACAATTCCAAATGGAGAGAAACACGATGTTCAGATACACAGCACTTGCGGCGCTTTGCGTCGTGGCAGGTTCCACTTCTGCCGGCGAACTCACGGCCCGTCAGGGTGGGACCGTCGATCTCGGCAATTTTCACGGCGTCGTCTACTACACCGAGGCGGAGGACGGCTATCGGGTGGTCACCACGATGGCGGCGGGCGAAGAAAACCTGCCAGTGCGCTTCGTCGCGACCCTCAGCGAGGGCCAGGCGTTCGTGATCTCGGTCCCGGGCGCGTTGGCAGGGGCCGGCCAGGCACTCGAAATCTCGCGCGCCAAAGGCAAGCTGGTTGTGGCGGAGGTGGAGTCCACCCAGTAACAGGTTGAAAGTTGACGTCGCGACGCAACCGGGTAGTCTGCGCCCGCTTCCGCGTCTTCCAGCAGCGCGAAGAGACAAATCGGCACCGTCATTGGGATGGGTATCGTCCTAACCTCGGAGAAACGAGATGCTCAAGGTGCAAAGTGCGGAAGTTCGATTTCGACTTTTTGAGTGTGGACAATTTTTCCTGATCCTGATGGTCGCTGGTCTACTTGCGCCGGCCGCTTTTGCCGATGTCGTCGAGCCAGCGACCCTCGCCGTCGCGGATTTCGAGTTCAGGGATACATCAGGCGAAGTCAGGGACCAGACCGCCGAACACGAAGCGCGACTGAAGGCATTTGGCGTTACGTTGCAGGATGGCCTTTCGGAGAAGATCAAGCTGGTCGCGTTACCCTGTCAGGCAGAACAGTGCACCATCAAGGACCCCGGCCTTGTCGATCTCTCGAAACAGGCAAAAACAGCCAGCGCGAAATATCTCCTGATCGGTCAGGTGCACAAGATGAGCACGCTGGTCGGCTGGGTGAAGTTTGCAGTGCTGGATTTGAGCAACAACAAACCTATCTGCGATCGATACCTGACTTACCGGGGAGATACCGACGAAGCATGGCGGCGAGCAGCAGAGTTCACCGCGCGTGACGTCGAGAAGCACTGCATTCCGTAGGAATCGCCGTCGCTGTAGTCTTTGATCAGCCGGCGCCCTGAACCTCAGCATGGGCTGGGTACCGCAATTGCGGCGTCAGGCGGCCTTCTTCTTCGCCAGCCTCGCCTTGATGCTGGCGACGTCGGCGCGCGGCGTCGCCGCGAACAGCGTTTTGGTGTAGCTGTGCTTGGGGTCGGCAAAGACCTCGTCGCGCGAACCGTACTCGACGGCCTCGCCATAATACATGACCATCACCTCGTCGGCGATGTAGCGCACCACCGACAGGTCGTGGCTGATGAAGACATAGGTCAGCTCGAACTCGTCCTGCAGGTCGGCGAGCAGGTTGAGCACCTGCGCCTGCACCGACAGATCGAGCGCCGAGACCGGCTCGTCGAGCACCAAAAGGCTCGGATTGAGCATCAGCGCGCGGGCAATGGCGATGCGCTGGCGCTGGCCGCCCGAGAACATGTGCGGATAGCGGTTGTAGTGCTCCGGTCCAAGGCCGACCTTCTTCAGCATCTTCATGGCGAGATCGCGCCGTTCGTCGGCTGGCGTGTCGGTGTTGATGAGCAGCGGCTCGCCCAGCACGTCGCCGATCTTCTGGCGCGGATTGAGCGAACCATAGGGGTTCTGGAAGACGATCTGCACCTTGCGACGCATCTCCTTCGTCAGCCCATTTTTGGCGATGTCGACCTTGTTGCCGTCGATGAAGAGTTCGCCCGCTGTCGCCGGATCGATCAGCGTGATGATACGTGCGAGCGTCGACTTGCCGCAGCCGCTTTCGCCGACGATGGCCAGCGTCTTGCCCTTGTCAACACTGAACGAAACGCCCTTGACCGCATGCACCGTGCGCGAGGGACGAAACAGGCCGCCGCCGACATGGTAGTCGCGCACGATGTTCTTGCCTTCGAGAACCGTCACGCTCATGACGCGGCTCCCGCAGCACGCCCGGCTCCAGCAGCAGAGGGGGCCGGTTCGAACAGCATGTCGGAAATGGTCGGCAGCCGGTCGCCGACGGCGTTCTCCGGCAGCGCCGACAGCAGCGCGCGCGTGTAGTTGCTCTTCGGCTGCTCGAACAGCGACAGAACGTCGGCCTCTTCCATCTTGCGGCCCTTGTACTGGACGATGACGCGGTCGGCTGTCTCGGCGACGACGCCCATATTGTGGGTGATCATGATCAGGCCCATGCCGTATTTGGCCTGCAAGCCGACCAAAAGGTCGAGAATCTGCTTCTGGATGGTGACGTCGAGCGCGGTGGTCGGCTCATCGGCGATCAGCAGCTTCGGATTGCAGGCGATGGCGATGGCGATCATGACGCGCTGGCACTGGCCGCCCGACATCTGGTGCGGGAATGAGTTCAGCCGCTCTTCCGGATCGGCGATGCCGACCAGCTTCATCAGTTCGATGGCACGGGCCCGGCGCTGGGCGCGGTCCATGCCCAAATGGAAGCGCAGCACCTCCTCGATCTGAAAACCAGCGGTGAAGCACGGGTTGAGGCTGGCGATCGGCTCCTGGAAGATCATCGAGATGTCCTTGCCGACGATCTTGCGGCGCTCGGACGGGCTGAGCTCAAGCAGGTCGATGCCGTCGAAGGCCATGCGATTGGCCTTTACCGTCGCCGTGTTCGGCAACAGCCCCATCACCGCGAGCATCGCCACCGATTTGCCGGAGCCGGATTCGCCGACGATCGCCAGCACCTCGCGCGGCTCGATCGACAGGTCGATGCCTTGCACGGCCATGAATGGTCCGGCGGCGGTATCAAACGACACGGTGAGGTTCTTGATCTCGAGAAGAGGCATGGTCACGACCTCTTCAGCTTGGGGTCGAAGGCATCGCGCAGGCCATCGCCGATCAGGTTGATCGCAAGCACCGTGATCAGGATGGCAAGGCCGGGGAAGGTCACCACCCATGGCGCGCGCAGGATGAACTCGCGCGCCGTGGCCAGCATGGTGCCCCATTCCGGGGTTGGCGGCTGCGCGCCGACGCCAAGGAAGCCAAGAGCCGCGGCCTCGAGAATGGCGTTGGAGAAGGACAGCGTCGCCTGCACGATCAGCGGCGCCATGCAGTTCGGCAGGATCGTCTTCACCATCAGCCTGAGATGGCTGGCACCGGCCACCTTGGCGGAGATCACATATTCGCGGTTCTTTTCGGCCATCACCGCCGCACGGGTGAGCCGCGCGAAATGCGGCTGCAGCACCAGCGCGATCGCCAGCATGGCGTTGAACAGGCCGGGTCCGAGGATCGCCACCAGAACTAGGGCAAGCAGCAGCGACGGGAAGGCCAGGATGACGTCCATGACGCGCATGATCAGCGTATCGACCCAGCCGCGGAAATAGCCGGCGAGCACGCCGAGGACGATACCGCTGGTCAGCGAGAAAACAACGACGACCAGACCGATGAACAGCGAGAACCGAGCCCCGAAAATCAGCCGCGAAAGCATGTCGCGGCCAACGGCGTCGGTGCCGAGCAGGAACGTCGATCTGCCGCCCTCCTGCCAGGCCGGCGGCGCCAGCAGCGCATCGCGGAACTGTTCGTCAGGCGAATGCGGCGCGACCAACGGCGCGAAGATCGCCACCAGCACCAGCGCAGTGAACACGACCAGGCCGATGACGGCGCCGGTGTTCATCGAGTAGTAATGCCAGAACTCGGTGAAGGCGCGTTGCCGGCCGCCGGTCGGAATGGAGGCGGCGGTGGCTTCTGCCGTGGTTTGGTCGGTCATCTCACTGCACCCGGATACGTGGGTTGATGACGGCGTAGAGCACGTCGACGATCAGGTTCACCGCCATGACGATCAGCGCGATGATCAGCAAGCCGCTCTGGACGACAACATAGTCGCGCTTGGCGATCGCGTCGATCATCCACTTGCCGATACCAGGCCAGGAAAAGATCGTTTCGGTCAGGATGGCGCCCGCCATCAGCGTGCCGACCTGCAGGCCGATGGTGGTGACGACGGGGATCAGCGCATTGCGAAAAGCGTGGAGCCCGATGACGCGACGCGGCGCCAGGCCCTTGGCGCGGGCGGTGCGGACATAGTCTTCGCCCAGCACCTCCAGCATCGCCGACCGCGTCTGGCGCGCTATGACGGCGAGCGGGATTGTCGCCAGCACGATCGCCGGCAGGACAAGATGACTGGCGGCGGACCTGAAAGCGCCGCTCTTGCCGGAGATCAGGCTGTCGATCAGCATGAACCCCGTCGTCGGCTTGAAGAAATATTGAAGGCCGATGCGGCCGGAAACCGGCGTCCAGCCGAGATAGCCGGAGAAGAAGATGATGAGCAGCAGTCCCCACCAGAAGATCGGCATCGAATAGCCGGTCAGCGCCACGCCCATCGTCGCCTGGTCGAACCAGGATCCGCGCTTGACCGCGGCGAAGATGCCGGCGGGAATGCCGATGAGCACGGCGATGATCAGCGCGATCGTCGCCAGTTCCAGCGTCGCCGGAAACAGCGCTTGGAATTCACCGAGCACCGGCCGCTTGGTGGCGAGCGATATGCCGAAGTCGCCGGTCAGGACCCTGCCGATATACTCGAGATACTGGACGACATAGGGCCGGTTGTAGCCAAACCGCTCGACAAGCTCGGCGTAGCGTTCCGGGCTGACGCCGCGCTCGCCGGCCAGGGCCGTGATCGGGTCGCCCGGCAAAAGCCGGACGAAAGCGAACGCCGCCAGCGATATGCCGAACACGGTCGGGATGATCAAGGCGAGCTTGTGGAGGAGATAGCGGAGCATCTTGCTTCATAGAACGGCGGCGCTTTAAGTCCAGCGTCGCCGTTCTATTTCTCAGCAGTTATTCGGCGACGTCGACGCCGTCAAACCGGTGGATGCCGAGCGGATCCATGACGAAGCCCGTAACTTTCTTGTTCATCGGCATGAAGACCTTGGAATGGGCGATGGTCAGCCACGGCGCCTCACGCTTGAACACGACCTGAGCCTCCTCGTAGATCTTGGTGCGCTCGGCGACGTCCGTGGTCGCCTTGCCCTTCTGCAGGAGGGCTTCGAACTCCTGGTTGCACCAGATCGCATAGTTGGACTGGCCGATGGCATCGCAGCCGAGCAGGAATAGGAAGTTGTCCGGGTCGCCATTGTCGCCGGTCCAGCCGAGCTGGAAGGCCCCGTCACGGTCCTTCTGCTTGCCGCGTTCGCGATACTCGGTCCATTCGTAGCTGACGATCTCGGCCTTCACGCCGATCTTGGCGTAGTCGGCCTGGATCAGTTCCGCGACCCGTTGGGCATTCGGATTGTACGGGCGGCTGACCGGCATTGCCCAGATCTTCATCGACAGATCCGTGACGCCGGCATCAGTCAGCATCTTCTTGGCCGCGTCGGGATCGTAGGGATCGTCCTTGACCTCCTTGTTATAGGACCACATCGTCGGCGGGATCGGGTTTATCGCCGCCTGGCCAGCGCCCTGATAGACGGCATCGAGAATGGCCTGCTTGTTGACGGCCATGTTGAGGGCCTTGCGGACCTCGACCTTGTCGAAGGGCGCCTGCGTCGTGTTGTAGGCCATGTAGCCGATGTTCAGGCCTTCCTGCTCGTCGACCTTGAGGTTCGGGTCGGCTTTCAGGCCGGCAATGTCGGCCGGCGCCGGGTACGACATGATATCGCACTCGCCCGCCTTCAGCTTCTGCGCGCGCACGGCCGGATCGGTGGTGATGGCAAAGATCAGATCGTCGATCTTCTGGCGGCCGCCATAGTAGCCGTCCCATGCCGCATAGCGGATGACCGCGTCGACCTGGTAGTCGACGAACTGGAACGGACCGGTGCCGATCGGCTTCTGGGTGAATTGCTGCCTGGTGCCAGCCTTGTCGAGCTGGTCGGCATATTCCTTGGAGACGATCGAAGCGAAATCCATGCCGAGATCCGGCAGAAAAGCGACCTCAGGCTTGTTCAGCACGAACTTCACCGTCAGGTCGTCGACCTTGACGATTTCCTTGAGAAGATCCGGGAAGCCCATGCCGGCAAAATATTCCCAGCCGGTGCCTGCCAGATAGTCGAACCACGGGTTTTCCTTCTTCCACTGGCGCTCGAAGGAGAAGATCACGTCGTCGGCGTTGAGATCGCGCGTCGGCGTGAAGTAGTCGGTGGTCTGGAACTTCACGCCCGGCCGAAGCTTGAACGTGTATTCGAGACCGTCGTCGGAAACCGTCCAGCTCTCGGCGAGGCCAGGCGTGATGGTGGTCTTGCCGTGTTCGAACTCGACCAGGCGCGAATAGATGGTGCGCGACGACGCGTCGAAATCGTTGCCACCGCTCCACGGCGACGGGTCGAAGCCGGCCGGCGACGCCTCCGAGCAGTAGACCAGCTGTTTCGCATTGGCCATGCCGCCGAGGACGCTTGCGGCCAGCAACGCGGCCGCAAAAGTCAGTTTCTTTTTCATGGAGGACTCCCTGATGTTCTTCCAAGCCCCTCTATCAGGCTCGTGAAGCGCGCATATAAGCACCGTTTTTCCGGCTTTGGAACACCCCGTTTGCCTACCCCATGGGAAGCAGAATTGATTTCTGCGCACTCGCCAAAAAGGAGAAAAAAATGTCAGTTACCGCCTATCACGGTAATGTTAACGACTGCATTTTTTTATTGATCTTCAACCCGGCGTTGGTGAGGAACTGCGACCTTCGGCTGGTCGTTGCCGCGGACGATTTCTTCCCACCTTGCCGCAGGCACAGACTTGCACGGCTGCCGATAGTCGCAATACATAGATGACAGGCTGGATTTCCTGGATGCCGGCAGCAGTGGAGGACGTCTCTGTCATTCGGAGGCGACGCGGCGAGCAGGCAGAGACAATAAGAACAATCGAGGGAGGGACGAGTGGCAAAAACACCAAGGACGACGGCACCAGCGACAGCCAAGGCCAAAACTGCTGCGAAACCGGCCAGCCCCGACAAGCTAAAAGCGCCGACGGCCAAAGCCAAGCCGAAGGCGGCCGCGGTGCCCGCCAAGGGTGGCGCAAAGCCCGCCGCCGCCAAACCAGCGGCGAAGGCAGCACCGACAGCGGCTGCATCGACGTCAAACCCAGGTCCGGCCACAAGGCTGCCGAATGTGGTTGCCGCCGGATTGCCGGAAAAACCCTGGCTCAAAAGCTATCCGAAAGTCGTTCCGGCCGAGATCGGCGCTCTGCCCTTCGGCTCCATCGGCGATCTGCTCGCCGACGTCTGCAAGCAGTACGCCAGCCGGCCTGCCTTTACCTGCATGGGCAAGACCATCACCTATGCGGAAGTCGAGCGGCAATCGGCCGCCTTCGGCGCCTATCTGCAATCGACGGGACTGCCGAAAGGCGCACGCGTGGCGCTGATGATGCCGAACGTGCTGCAATATCCGGTTGCGATGATGGCAGTGCTGCGCGCTGGCTATGTCATGGTCAACGTCAACCCGCTCTACACGCCGCGCGAGCTGGAACATCAGCTCAAGGATTCCGGCGCGCAAGCCATCGTCATTCTCGAGAATTTCGCCAGCACCTTGCAGGCGGTGATCGCCAAAACGGCGGTCAAGCATGTCGTGGTCGCGGCGATGGGCGACATGCTTGGCGGCCTGAAGGGGACGATCGTCAATCTCGTCGTGCGCCGCGTGAAGAAGATGGTGCCGGCCTGGTCGCTGCCGGGCCATGTCAAGTTCAACGCAGCGTTGAAGGCAGCCGCCGGCATGAATTTCAAGCCGGCGAAGGTCGCTGCCGACGACGTCGCCTTCCTGCAATATACCGGCGGCACCACCGGCATCTCGAAGGGCGCGGTGCTGCTGCACAGCAACGTGCTGGCCAACGTCGCGCAGAACGCGCTGTGGATCGAGGACGCCTTCACGGTCAAGCCCAAGCCGGCGCATCTCAACTTCATCTGCGCGCTGCCGCTCTATCATATCTTCGCGCTGACGGTGAACGCGCTGATGGGCATGCAACTGGGTGGCCAGAACATACTCATTCCCAATCCGCGCGACATTCCCGGGTTCGTCAAGCAACTCGGCAAATACCCGATCCACATCTTTCCAGGCCTCAACACGCTGTTCAACGCGCTGCTCAACAATGAGGATTTCCGCAAGCTCGACTTCAGGCCGCTGATCCTGACGCTGGGTGGCGGCATGGCGGTGCAGAAGGGTGTCGCCGAACGCTGGAAGGCGTTGACCGGCTGCCCGGTCACCGAGGGCTACGGGCTTTCGGAAACCTCGCCGGTGGCCACCGCCAACACATTCAGCGACGGCAACTTCACCGGCACGATCGGCCTGCCGCTGCCCTCGACCGAGATCGCCATCCGCGACGAAGACGGCAATGATTTGCCGCCCGGCGAAGTCGGCGAGATCTGCATCCGCGGACCACAGGTGATGGCCGGTTACTGGAACCGGCCGGACGAGACCGCCAAGGTGATGACCAAGGACGGTTTCTTCAAGTCGGGCGACATGGGCTTCATGGACGAGCGCGGCTTCACCAAGATCGTCGACCGCAAGAAAGACATGATCCTTGTGTCCGGCTTCAACGTCTATCCGAACGAACTCGAGGAAGTGGTGGCGCTGCATCCGGGCGTGCTCGAAGTGGCCGCGATCGGCGTGCCGGACGAGCATTCAGGCGAAGTGCCGAAGCTGTTCGTCGTCAAGAAGGACCCGTCGCTGACCGCAGAGGTGCTGACTGTCTATTGCCGCGAGAACCTGACCGGTTACAAGCGGCCAAAATACATCGAGTTTCGGACCGAACTGCCGAAGACGCCGGTCGGCAAGATCCTGCGGCGGGCGTTGCGGGAATAGGAAGAATTTGGGCGGGAATAGGGACAATTTTGGCCGATAGCCTTACTGTCGATGACGCGGCGGATACGCTTTCCCGTCCCGATCCGCTAACGTTCATCAAGGCGAACATGCGTATCGCCCCTGTTGCCGCGCTTCCCGAAATCCGGCTTTATGCAGCCCATCCAGCGAGCGGACTGTGGCGGCTGACGCGTCCACAAGGACGAGCAGCCGAGCCGGAAGAAGAAGCAAACGAAGCCGACGAGGATGGCCCCGAGCCGCAGCCTCCTTACTGGGCCTATGCCTGGGCCGGCGGCGCGGTGCTTGCCCGCTACATCCTCGATCGGCCGGAGACCGTGGCTGGGCTTCGCGTGCTCGATCTCGGCGCCGGGTCTGGCCTCGTCGGTATCGCCGCGGCAAGGGCCGGCGCCAGCCAAGTGATTGCATCCGAGATCGACCGCAATGGCGTCGCCGCGCTCGGTCTCAATGCGGCGGCGAACGGCGTCGAAATCACGGTCGTCGGCGAGGACATCACCGCTGGTCCGCCGCCGCCAGTGGACGTCGTGGCAGCCGGCGACTTGTTTTACCGGCAAGATCTCGCCGACCGGGTCATCCCCTTCCTCGACCGCTGCCTGGCCGCCGGCATCAATGTGCTGATCGGCGACCCGGGCCGCGCCTACTTGCCCCGCTCGCGGCTTCACCTTCTGGCCGAATACCAGGTGCCGGATGTCGGCCAAGGCACGGCGACGAAGCCGAGCGGCGTCTTCTCGTTCGAGCCGGAGCAACCCGGAGGCGAGTTCAGATCGTCTCCTTGACCTTTGCCGAAAGAAAGTCGGGCAGATCGGCAACCGAATCCAGAATGACGTCGGCGATCTGCGACAGCGATTCCCGCGTGCCGGTGCCGGAAAGCACGCCGATCGCCAGACCGCAGCCGCCGGCCCGCGCCATCTCCAGATCGTGGCGATTGTCGCCGACCACGGCGATCGCGGCAGGCCTCAGGCCGGTCAGGTCCGAGAAGGCGAGGATCGTGTCGGGCGCCGGTTTCGGATTGGCCACCGCGTCGTAACCATAGGCGGCGTCGAACAGCTGCGCGACGCCCAGCGTGAGCAATGTCTTCTCAGCGCCAGTGGTCGAATCGTTGGTGGCGACGCCGAGCCGGTAGGATTTCCTGTGAAGAACGCCAAGCGTCTCGACGATGCCCGGCAGCGCCACCGCCATCGACGAGCCCTGCACCGACGTGATCTCGTTGAAGCGGGCGACGGCAAGCATCTGGTCTTCATCCGACAGTCGCGGAAACCAAAGCTCGACGACATCCATGTTGGTGCCGGAGGCAAAGATGGAATCGGGCTTGAAGCGTTTGGTGGCGAAATCGTAGCCCGCCGCGGCAAGCAGCCTGTCGGCCTTCCAGCGGTCGCCCTCCGCCGCATCCATCGCCATGAAATCGGCAACGCCGAGCCACGTCGCGTTGAAGTCGACAAGGGTGCCGTCCTTGTCGAACAATATTCCCTTGATCTCGGCCAAGCCGCTTACTCCGATCCGCGCAATCGATGGATGTGTCCCACCAGTCCGGCAGTCGAAGCGTCCCGCTTTGCGGCATTCTCCTTGCCTTCCACGACAGGCAGCAGCCCGGTCGCCAGTTCCTTGCCCAACTCGACGCCCCACTGGTCGAAGGAATTGATGTTGAAGAGCGTGCCCTCGACGAAGACGCGGTGCTCATAGAGCGCGATCAGCCGTCCGAACGTATGCGGATCGAGTTGTCTGTAGAGGATCGTCACCGAGGGCCGGTTGCCGGAGAAGACGCGATGCGGGGCGATCCTGTCGACCTCGGTGGGCGCCATGCCCTTTGCCAGCATCTGCGCACGCGCGTCCTCCAGCGTGCGACCCTTCATGAACGCCTCCGACTGCGCCAGGCAGTTGGCGAGCAACAGGTCGTGGTGATGATTGAGATCCGGCTCATGGCCGATGGCTGCGGCGAGGAATTCGACCGGAATGAAATCGGTGCCCTGGTGCAGCAGCTGGAAGAAGGCGTGCTGGCCATTGGTGCCGGGCTCGCCCCAGACCAGCGGGCCGGTCGGCGTCTGGACAGCGCCGCCGTCGAGGGTGACGCTCTTGCCGTTCGATTCCATATCGAGCTGCTGCAGATAGGCCGGCAGCCTGGACAGGCGCTGGTCGTAGGGAATGACGGCGCGGGCGGGGTATTGGCAGATCACCCGATGCCACCAGCCGATCAGCCCCATCAGCGCCGGCAGGTTGCTGGCCAGCGGCGCCGTCTGGAAATGTTCGTCCATCGCATGCGCGCCATCGAGAAAGGCGCGAAAATTCTTCGGGCCGACGGCGATCATCACCGGCAGGCCGATCGCGCCCCACACCGAATAGCGTCCGCCGACCCAGTCCCAGAAGCCGAAGACGCGGTCGGACGCAATGCCGAACTTGGCCACCAGGTCGAGCGCCGTCGAGACGGCGGCGAAATGCTTGCCGACCGCTTCCTTGCCGAGCGCCTTCTGCACCCATTCGCGCGCCGTCTCG
Source organism: Mesorhizobium sp. WSM4850 (assembly GCF_055811735.1). Classification (NCBI taxonomy): domain Bacteria; kingdom Pseudomonadati; phylum Pseudomonadota; class Alphaproteobacteria; order Hyphomicrobiales; family Phyllobacteriaceae; genus Mesorhizobium; species Mesorhizobium sp. WSM4850. Next base: position 41,606 of record NZ_JBVVPV010000019.1, read on the forward strand.
GCATTGGTCATCGTCTCGATGGTGGTGAAGGTCTTGGAAGCAACGATGAACAGCGTGGTTTCGGCGGAGAGGCCCTTCAGCGTGTCGTGGATATGGGCGCCATCGATGTTCGACACGTAATGCGTGCGCGGCCCGTCATGATAGGGCGCCAGCGCCAGCGTCGCCATGGCCGGGCCAAGGTCGGACCCGCCGATGCCGATGTTGACGATGTCGGTGATCTTCTTGCCGGTGGCGCCGGCCGCCTTGCCGGAGCGCACGGCATCGGCGAAGCCGCCCATCGCATCGAGCACGGCGACAACCTGCGCCTTGACGTCCTGGCCGTCGAGCACGATGCCCTTGCCGTTCAGGTTGCGCAGCGCGGTGTGCAGCACGGCGCGGCCTTCGGTGACGTTGATCTTCTTGCCCGAGAACATCGCAGCGCGCCGGCCTTCGAGATCGGCGGCTGCCGCCAGCTTCTCGAGCAGATCCATCGTCTGCGCATCGACCGCGCATTTCGACCAGTCGAGCAGCAGGTCCCCGTCGGTGGCGGAGAATTTTTCGAAGCGCTGCGGATCGGCGGCGAAAGCCTCGCGCATGCTGCCCGATTTGGCCGCACGGTGATCGCGCAGGGCGTCGAGCTGTTTTTGAAAGGACGATTGATCCACTGCCTTACTCCGAGCCTTGAAATGCCAACATAACAGACCGGGTGTTTCCGGCGCGTGTCGTCGCGCCGAACTATCTAGCCGAAATCGACTGGTTTCAATGCGCCGCGATGACGCGTTGCGTCAGGCAGCGATGACGCAACGCGGCACGCGGGGGATGGCGCGCTGCGTCAGGCAGCCGGATGACGCTTTGCGTCACCAGCGGGATTACGCGCTGCGTCACCAGCGGGATGACGCTTTGCGTCACCCTTGGGAAGGATCACTGGCGTAAATCCCAGTGATCAGAAAAATTGATTGGCGCAACAGCTTGTGCCACCGGTACATTCGACTGGTCCAGCCAGGTGAAAAAGGCTGGCCATCGAGGAACATCCGCATGCCACAGCGAAACGACACGGCCATATGGTCCGGCCTGTTCCGGATTTCGGCGGAATCCGGCCAGACCCTGCAGGCGCAGATCCGCCAAGCGATCGTCGCCGCCATCCTCGACCGGCAAATCGCCGCTTCGATGCCGCTTCCGTCCTGCCGGATCCTGGCCGAGAAACTCGGCGTGGCGCGCGGCACCGTCGTGCTGGCATTCCAGCAGCTCGTCGACCAGGGTTTCCTGGTGGCGCGCGAACGGCGCGGCCATTTCGTCAATCCGGACGTGCTGGCGACGCCGGCCAAACCGCACCAGAAGGCGCCAGACCAGGCCAATGAGATCGACTGGAAGGCGCGCCGGCAGATCGCGGCCAGTGACATGCCGCCGCCGGCCAAGCACGACAACTGGATCAAGTCGTCCTACCCCTTCGTCTATGGCCAGTTCGATCCGGCACTGTTCCCGACAGCCGAGTGGCGCGAGTGCAACCGCATGGCGCTGGCCGTGCTCGAGATCCGCAATTGGGCGTCCGACATGGTCGACCGCGACGATCCGCTTTTGATCGAGCAGATCCAGGCGCGGCTGTTGCCGCGGCGCGGCATCTTCGCCAATCCCGATGAGATCATCGTCACGCTCGGCGCGCAGAACGCGCTCTACATGCTGGCGACGCTGCTGATGACCAAGGGCTCCAAGGTGGCCATGGAAGACCCCGGCTATCCCGACGCACGCTCGATCTTCCGGCTGGCGGGTGCCGACGTCGCACCGGTCCCGGTCGACCATTCCGGCATTGTAACCGCTTCTATTCCCAACGTTTCCGGCTTCGTCTTCGTGACGCCCAGCCACCATTGCCCGACCATGGTGCCGCTGTCGGCGGAGCGCCGGCAGGATTTGCTGGCGCGCGCCAATCGCCACAACCAGATCATCATCGAGGACGGCTATGACAGCCAGCTTCTGGACGAGGCGCCGCAGCAGGCGCTGAAGAGCCTCGACCGTTCCGGCCGCGTCATCTATGTCGGCTCGATGTCGAAGACGCTGGCTCCGGGCCTTAGGCTCGGCTACATCGTCGCCTCGGCCGGGCTGATCTCCGAGCTTCGCGCGCTGCGCCGCTTCATGCTGCGTCATCCGCCGGCCAACAACCAGCGCGCGGTCGCGCTGTTCCTGTCGCTTGGCCATCACGAGGCGCTGGTGCGGCGGCTGTCGAGCGCCTTCGACGAACGGCGCAAGCGTCTGATCCATGCGATTTCCGCCTTCCTGCCGGAGTGGCGCTCGACCGATTCCGCCGGCGGCGCGTCGCTCTGGCTCGAAGGGCCGCGCGGCACCGATTCGCGCGGGCTGGCCGAGGCCGCCGCCTCGCGCAGCGTCATCATCGAGCCCGGCGACCGTTTCTTCGACCGCACCGAAAAGCCGTCGCGCTTCATGCGGCTCGGCATCTCCTCGATCGCGCTGCAGCACATCGAGCCCGGCATCCGCGAGCTGGCGACGGCGGCCGGGCGCAGGCCGGCCGCCGCCTGATGCCTCGTCGGGGCCATGACCGGCCACCGTTGTTTAGCCCCCTGGCATATGCGACGGGACCGTCTGGCTCATAGGCTGTGCCAATGCCGGCGGCATAGTTCGAGGCATAGCGCATGACCCCGGAAACCAATCTTCGGTTTCCGGAAAGGATCATGCGCAAGCAAGAAAGTGTTAGAGCGTCCTTTGCGCGTCCAAGTGGACGCGCGGCGCTCTAAGGGGGACGAAGCGGACGATGGTGGACCAACCACCTGGTGGACCAACCACCGCCGCCCGCTTCGCAGCTAAAGGTGGAGTGCCTCCCATGTCAGTGGCTGTTGAGAAGCCGGATACGCCCTCGGACCAGCGTTCGCGGCGTTCCGGCGGGCGCGAAGCGCGTCGCGCCATGCGGGCAGCACCCCTTGCCGACGATATCAAGCCGGTGCGCGCCGGCCTTGAAGGCGGAAGCTACGGACCGCTCAGCGAAAACGACCGCGAGCGCATTCACGAAGCGGTGCTGACGCTGCTTGAGACGGTCGGCTTCGCCAATGCCATCCCCTCCTGCATCGAGGCGCTGACCGAGGCCGGCGCCACGCTCGGCGAGGACGGCCGCATCCGTTTTCCGCGCGCGCTCGTCCTCGACACCATCAAGAAAGCGGCGCGCCATTTCACCCTGCATGGCCAGGATCCCAAGCACGACATGCTGATCCAGGGCAAGCGCGTGCATTACGGCACGGCGGGCGCCGCGGTGCATCTGGTCGACGTCGAGAAGCGCTGTTATCGCGAGTCGCTGCTGCAGGACATCTATGACGCCGCCCGCATCGTCGAAGGGCTCGACAACATCCATTTCTTCCAGCGGCCGATGGTGCCGCGCGACATCCCCGATCCGCTCGATATGGATTTCAACACGCTTTACGCCTGCGTGATGGGCACGTCGAAGCATGTCGGCACATCCTTCACGGTGCGCGAGAACGTCAAGCCGGCGCTCGACATGCTTTATGCGATTGCCGGCGGCGAAGAGAATTTTCGCGCCCGGCCTTTCGTCTCCAATTCGAACTGTTTTGTCGTGCCGCCGATGAAGTTTGCCGAGGATGCCTGCGGCGTGCTCGAGGCCTGCGTCGAAGGCGGCATTCCGATCCTGCTGCTGTCGGCCGGCCAGGCGGGCGCCACGGCGCCGGCGGCGATCGCCGGTGCGGTGGTGCAAGCGGTGGCCGAGGTGCTCGCCGGCCTCGTCTATGTCAACGCCATCAAGCCTGGCCATCCGGCGATCTTCGGCACCTGGCCGTTCGTCTCCGACCTCAGGACCGGCGCCATGTCCGGCGGCTCGGCCGAGCAAGCGGTGCTGACCGCTGCCTGCGCCCAGATGGCGCAATTCTACGACCTGCCGGGCGGTTCGGCCGCCGGCATGACGGACTCGAAACTGCCCGACATTCAGTCCGGTTACGAAAAGGGCATCACCGATGTGATGGCCGGCCTTGCCGGCCTCAACCTCGTCTACGAATCGGCCGGCATGCACGCCTCGCTGCTCGGCTTTTGCCTGGAAAGCCTGATCATCGACAACGACATGCTCGGCCATTGCCTGCGCTGCGTGCGCGGCATCGAGGTGACCGATGAGTCGCTGTCGATAGACACCATCGCCGACGTTTGCCTGAAGGGGCCGGGTCATTACCTCGGCAACGAGCAGACACTGCGGCTGATGCAGACGGAATATTTCTATCCGGCGGTCGGCGACCGCTTTTCGCCGAAGGAATGGAACGAGAAAGGCAGGCCTGACATCCTGCAGCGGGCGATCATCGAGAAGAAACGCATCCTCGCCGAGCGCTTCCCGCGCCACGTGCCGAAGCCGGTCGACGACAAGTTGCGGGCCCGCTTCGGCAATCTGATCCAACTGCCGCGCAGCGGCATGGGCGGCTGAAGACGGTTCCCGTCAAAACGGTCAGAGCCTAATCCATCCCGACAAAATCGGGATGGGGCGCTACCTCTTTATTTGACCATGATCTTTTCCGAAAACCGGGCTCCACTTTTCGGGATCATGGTCTAGTCTGTTTGACCATGATCTTTTCCGAAAACCGGGCTCCACTTTTCGGGATCATGGTCTAGTCGGCGCTCAACCCGTAGCGGTCGACGACCTCGCCACTGATCAGCTTGGCATGCAGCGTCATCAGTATGATTTGCGCATCGAAGCTGTCGCCGGCCTCGAGTGCCGCCTCGAGCCGGCGCTCCGCATCCAGCCTATGTCGAAGGCCGTTGGATTGCTCGAATGCTTCCGGCCCGGCAATACAATAGCCAAGCAGCTGCGCCACCGGCGGGTAGGCTTGTGGCGGCGGCTCGTCGGGCCAGTGGTCCTTCATCAGATTGACGATGGTGAGCTTTGCTCCCTCCGGCACAAGGGCGGGATGAAGGTCAACGTCGCGTAACGCGGCGTCGAGTTGTCTGAGGTCGCCTGAACGGCCGAACATTCCAAGGAAGCCTAGGGAGGAACGTCGTCTCGCCATGATTTTCCTATCCGAATGCCCGAAACCGCAGCGAAGCGCCGTCCGCAGGCAGCCGCTAAAGCGCGTCGCATTTGATCCGGCCGCATGCGACGCGCTTTAGGTTGTTGTTTTATGCATGTCGTTATCGCAAAATCGCTGGACACGCTCGGGTCAGGCCCGAGGGCATGCTTTTGCGCGACATGCATTAACCACTCGCTGCCAGCAACAGAACACCGGCGAGGGCCGATCCCGCAAGCGTCGGCAGCATGCCGATCTTCAGCTTCAGAATGGCGATCATGGCAGCACATGACAGCAGCGCCGCGCGCCAGTCGATCGACGAGAGCACCGGCACGTCGGTTCCAAGCCCGACGTTGCGCACCTCGCCGAAGATGACGTGCAAGCCGAACCACAGAGCGAGATTCATGATGACGCCGACGACGGCGGCGGTGATCGCGCCCAGCGCCGCCGACAGCGCCTTGTTGTCGCGCAGGGATTCGATATAGGGCGCGCCGAGGAATATCCAGAAGAAGCAAGGCGTGAACGTCGCCCACAGGGTGAGCATCGCCCCTAGCGATCCGGCAAGCAGCGGGCTCAACGATCCGGATTGGCGGAACGCGGCCAGAAAGCCGACGAACTGCAGGACGAGTATGAGTGGACCCGGCGTGGTTTCGGCAAGCCCGAGGCCATCGACCATCTCACCGGGTGCGAGCCAGCCGAAGGACTCGACCGCTGCCTGCGCGACATAGGCAAGGACTGCGTAGGCGCCGCCGAAGGTGACGACCGCCATGACGCTGAAGAAGCCGCCGATCTGCGTCCACACGCTGGCGGATCCGGTGAACGCCCAGATCAGCAGCACCGGCCCGAGCCAGATCGGCAGCCAGATCGCGACGGTGCGCGGCGCATGCCATCGCGTCGGCCTGACGTGGGCCAGCTCGCCGCGCTCGAACATCAGGTCGACCGCGCCCTTGATGTCGGGAACCGCGTCCTTGCCGTGCGCCGCGCCGGAAAAAAGCGCCGGCGCAACACGATTGCCAATCCAGCCCGCCAGGCCGGCAAGCAGGACGATGAGCGGAAACGGCATGTTCAATGCATAGATGGCGATGAAGGCGGCGAGCGCGATCGAAACCATGACCCGGTTCTTCAGGGCACGACGTCCGATCCGGATCATCGCCTCGATCACGATGGCGAGCACGGCCGCCTTTACCCCGAAAAACAGTGCCTCGACGAGCGGAGCGTCGCCATACAGCGCATAGAGGATGCTCAAGGTGAGCATCACAAGCGCGCCCGGCGCGACGAACAGGATGCCGGCGACCAGGCCGCCGATCGTCCGGTGCAGCAGCCAGCCGATATAGATGGCGAGTTGCTGGGCTTCAGGGCCGGGCAGCAGCATGCAGTAGTTCAACGCATGCAGGAAACGTTGCTCGCCGATCCAACGCCGTTCCTCGACCAATTCCCTGTGCATGAGCGCGATCTGGCCGGCCGGCCCGCCGAAGCTGAGCAGGCCGATTTTCGCCCAGAGTTTTACGCCTTCACGGAAGCTTGGCGCAGCCGGCGCTTCGACGATCTCGGCCGTTTTTCCCAAAGCCCCCGTTTTGTCAGAAGCCCCCGTTTTGTCAGAAGCCGGGGCGCTCATGATGGCTTGCTCGCGCTTGGCCAATTGTGCGTCTCCTCGGTGGCATCGCGGCACCATCGGAAAAACGCGTCGTAGAGCAGCATGCCTGCCTCCAGCTGTTCCAGATCGTCGCGAAACATCCGCGACAGGCCAAGCGAGGCGGCCAGGAATCCGGCTGCCTGGGGAACCAAATCGAGGCGTGCGGTATCGGCGGCGCGCACGATCATGGCCAGGCGGTCGAGCGCCTCGGATTCGAGCCCGAACTCTTCGATCATCGTGTCGAAGGTGCAGCGTTCGTCCCGGTGAGTCCAGAACACATTGTCGATGTCGAAAGGCACGGCCTGAAAGCGGTCCGCAACGGCCGACACTTCGGCCGCCTCGACAAAGAGGAAGACCGCGCCCGAATCGATGAAGCGCCTGATCAGCCAGGGGCAGGCGATGCGATCGACCTTCGGGCGGCTCCGCGTCACCCACACGGTGCGGCCCCTTTCGTCGCGGGGCGGTATCTTGCCGGCATTGATCAAAGGCCCCTTGGCATCGCGCCAGGCCTCGAACCCGCCTTCGAGGGATTCGGCGGCAATGCCTTCATGCCGCAGCCATGCGGCCACGCCTTGCGAGAGCTTTTGCCCTCTTTGGCAGACGACCATCACTCGGCTGCCGGCGAATTCGGATGCCCAGGTCGAGACGGTTTTGAAATCACGCCGGTTTGAGGCCGGCAGCAGGCGCGGATCGGCGCTGTAATCCTCTTCGATGCGAACATCGATGATCGCGGGCGCGCCCGGCAGACCAATCAGACGGGACAGTTGCGATACGGTGATAGCGGTTGTCGACGGCATGGCGTCCACCTCCTTGAGAGAGAAGCTTGGACGCGAACGTTGGGCTGACGCCTCACGGGGTCGTCGCGATGCACCCCTTGCCATGATCGTGGATTTGTCGCGCCCGCTTGTCAAGCGCCATGCCTGGAGCAAAGGATGCTCTGGCTCCGGCGGGCGGCGGAGCCAGGACATGTTTGGGAGGAAACCCATGAAAAAGACCTATCACGGCAGCTGCCATTGCGGTGCAGTGCGTTTCGAAGCCGAAATCGACCTCGCTGAGGGCATCCGCAAATGCAATTGCAGCTTCTGCTGGAAACTCGGCTACCGGAAATCCTTCGCCGCCTATGAGGCAGTGCGGGTGACGGACGGCCGCGACCGGATGCGGGAGTACAAGGCGACGCCGTCGAACTGGCCGGAAGGCGACATCAACCACTATATGTGCCCGAACTGCGGCGCGAATTTTCTCTCGCGCGGCTATCTCGATTTCATGGGCGGGAATTTCTGGGCGGTGAACGTCGCCTGCCTCGACGACGTCACCGAAGAGGAACTCGCCGCAGCCCCAATCGTCTACGAGGACGGCAAGCACGACAGGCAGGACCAGACGCCTGAGATTGTTGGCTATTTATAGGCGCTTGGGTGCGGCTTGGCGCTCTTCCTTCTCCCCTTGTGGGAGAAGGTGGATCGGCGCGCAGCGACGAGCCGGATGAGGGGTGCTGGACGGAGTGCGTCGGTGCCAAGCTGGAGCACCCCTCATCCGTCGCCTTCGGCGACACCTCCCACAAGGGGAGAAGGCAAAGAAAGACGCGTTCAGTGATTGTCCCGCGGCACGCCTGCGGTGTGCGCCACATCCTGGTATTTCACCGCGGGCTTCAGCACCATTCCTTCGGAGAACTGGTCGACCATGCCGCGCTGGATCTCCTGCCATGGGGTCTGGTGCTTGGGGTAGCGATAGCCGCCACTGTTCTGCAGCTCGGCGCGCCGGCGCGTAATCTCGTCATCGGTGACGAGAATGTCGGCAGTGCCCTTGCGCAGGTCGATGCGGACGCGGTCGCCGGTCTTCAACAGCGCCAGCCCGCCGCCTATGGCGGCTTCGGGCGAGGCGTTGAGGATCGACGGCGAGCCCGACGTGCCTGACTGGCGGCCGTCGCCGATGCAGGCCAGCGCATGGATGCCCTTCTTGATGAGATGGGCCGGCGGCTGCATGTTGACGACTTCGGCGCCGCCGGGATAACCGATCGGGCCGGCGCCACGCATGAACAGGATGGTGTGCTCGTCGATGCCTTGCGCCGGGTCGTCGATGCGGGCGTGGTAGTCCTCTGGCCCGTCGAAGACCATGGCGTTGCCCTCGAAGGCCTCGGGGTCGTTCGGGTTCGACAGATAGCGCTCGCGGAATTCGGGCGAGATGCCGCTGGTCTTCATGATCGCCGAATCGAACAGATTACCCCTAAGATTGATGAAACCGGCATTGTCCTTCAGCGGCTCGGCGACGGTGCGGATAACATCGAGATTCTCGTTGACGGCCGCGCTGCAATTGGCGCCGATCGTCTTGCCGTTGACCGTCATGGCGTCGGGATGAGGCAACAGCCCGGCCTTCATCAGTTCGGCCACCACCGCCGGCACACCGCCGGCATGGTGATAGTCCTCGCCGAGATACTCGCCCGACGGCTGCAGGTTGACAATGAGCGGTATCTGGAGGCCGACCGTCTGCCAATCGTCATTGTCGAGCGGCACGCCGAGATGGCGGGCGATGGCGTTGAGGTGGATCGGCGCGTTGGTCGAGCCGCCGATGGCCGAGTTGACGACGATGGCGTTCTCGAAGGCCTGGCGGGTCATGACGTCTGAGGGTTTCAAGTCCTCATGCACCATGTCGACGATGCGCTTTCCCGTCTCATAGGCGATCTGGCCGCGCTCGCGGTAGGGCGCCGGAATGGCGGCCGAGCCCGGCAGCTGCATGCCGAGGGCCTCGGCCAGCGAGTTCATGGTGGTGGCGGTGCCCATGGTGTTGCAATAGCCGGTGGACGGCGCCGAAGAGGCGACGATGTCCATGAACTCGTCATAGCCGATCTCGCCGGCCGACAGGCGCTGGCGCGATTCCCAGACGATGGTGCCGGAGCCGGTGCGCTTGCCCTTGTGCCAGCCGTTGAGCATCGGGCCGACCGACAGCGCGATAGCCGGAATGTTGACGGTGGCGGCGGCCATCAGCAGGGCCGGCGTCGTCTTGTCGCAGCCGATGGTGAGCACGACGCCGTCGAGCGGATAGCCGTAGAGCACCTCGACCAGGCCGAGATAGGCGAGGTTGCGGTCGAGTGCGGCGGTCGGGCGTTTGCCCGTCTCCTGGATCGGGTGGCACGGGAACTCGAAAGGGATGCCGCCCATCGAGACGATGCCCTCACGCACGCGCTTGGCCAGTTCGAGATGATGGCGGTTGCAGGGCGACAGATCCGAGCCGGTCTGGGCGATGCCGATCAGCGGCTTGCCCGACATCAGTTCGGCACGCGTCAGCCCGTAATTCAGGTAGCGCTCGAGGTAAAGCGCCGTCATCCCCGGATTGTCCGGATTGTCGAACCACTCCTGCGAGCGAAATTTCTTTTTCTGCGTGGGGGCGCCGGCCATCATGGTCTCCGTATTTGTATGACAAATCGATATGACAACGCGCGAGAGCAGGCAAGAGGCACGCGCCATCCGATTCCGGACTTTGGTGCGATAGACATGTGTTTACCCCCACGCTAGACCGGATCGGGGTTTGTCAATTCGTATCCGGGAGATTTTGATGGCTTTGGTTATCGAAGGCGAGGAACGCATCGCCGCACCCTTGCAAAAGGTGTGGGAGGCGCTGAACGACCCGGACGTTCTGAGGCAGACCATTCCGGGCTGCCAGAGCCTCGAAAAGAAGTCGGACACCGAGATGGCGGCGACCGTGGTGGTCAAGATCGGCCCGATCAAGGCGACGTTCAACGGCGAGGTGACGCTCAGGAATCTCAACCCGCCGCATTCCTACACCATCCAGGGCGAGGGCAAGGGCGGCATCGCCGGCTTCGCCAAAGGCGGCGCCGATGTGACGCTGACCGCCGATGGCCCGGAGGCGACGATTCTCAGATATGCGGCCAAGGCCGATGTCGGCGGCAAGATCGCCCAGCTCGGCAGCCGTCTGATCGAATCGACATCGAAGAAACTGGCCGGACAGTTTTTTTCGAGCTTTGGCGACAAGGTGGGCGGCTCCCCTCGCCCTTGAGGGGAGGGTGCCGCGCGAAGCGGGCGGGAGGGGTCGCCTCAACCGGCTCGACCTACAACTGGCGTTGACCAAGAAAGGTGGAGTGCGTCGCCACCGACCCCACCCGGCCCTGCGGGCCACCCACCCCTCAAGGGGGAGGATCACTCAAAAACGATGTTCGGCACGGCGGCTTCGGCCGCGCCGCGTTCTTCCTTGACCCTGCCCCAGACGTTCGCGGCGATGTCGCGGTAGATCTTGGCCTCGGCGCTGTCGGGCTTGGAGACCACCACCGGCGTGCCGGCATCCGAGCTTTCGCGGATGCCCATTTCGAGCGGCACTTCGCCGAGGAAGGAGACGCCGAGACGCTCGGCCTCGCGGCGCGCGCCGCCATGGCCGAAGATGTCGTAGCGCTTGCCGGTGTCGGGGGCGAGGAAATAGCTCATATTCTCGACGATGCCCAACACCGGCACGTCGACCTTCCTGAACATGTTGAGGCCTTTTCGCGCATCGATCAGGGCCAGATCCTGCGGCGTCGAGACGATGACGGCGCCGGCCAGCGGCACCTGCTGGGCCATGGTCAGCTGCGCGTCGCCGGTGCCGGGCGGCATGTCGACGACGAGCACGTCGAGCGGACCCCATTCGACCTCGCGCAACATTTGCGTCAATGCCGACATCACCATCGGCCCGCGCCAGATCATTGGCGTCTCCTCATCGACGAGGAAGCCCATCGACATCACCTTCAGGCCGTAATTCTCCATCGGCTTCAGGACCTTGCCGTCGACCGTCTGCGGCCGGCCATGGATGTTGAGCAGCCGCGGCATCGACGGGCCGTAGATGTCGGCGTCGAGCACGCCGACCCTCAGGCCGTTGGCGGCGAGGCCAAGCGCGATATTGACGGCAGTGGTCGACTTGCCGACGCCGCCCTTGCCGGAAGCGACAGCGATGATCGCCTCGATGCCGGGCACCCCGCGCTTGCCCTGACTGTGCGAGGCCGGAGCGTGCGGAGCCGGACGCGGCGCGGCAGCGGGTGCGGCCGGCGGTACGGGCCTGGTGGCAGGCCTTTGCGGAACCGGAGCCTCCATGCCGCCACCCTTCTTTTCCGCCGTCAGGGCGACCACGGCGCCGGCGACACCCGGGATCGCCTTGACGACACGCTCGGCGGCGGCACGCAGCGGCTCCATCTCCTGGGCCCGGGCAGCCGGCACGGTGATCGAAAAGAAAACCTTGGCATCGGCAATGAAAATCTCGGAGACCATGCCGAGGTCGACGATGTTGCCGGTGAAGTCCGGTCCGTTGACCGTCTTCAGGCGCTCGATGACGATTTCCTTGGTGACGTTTTCCTGGACGGCGGGCATCAGCTTTTCCTCTGCTTTTACGCCTGAGATAGTGCAGTTCCCGAACAGAACCAAGCGGCGGAACGACACGCACGGGCGTGGCTGCAAAGACTTGCGTCCGTTTGTCGGTCTTGCAGAGGACGAAACGTCTTTAGGGAAGAAGCACGCCGATCGCACAGGCTGCGTCGCCTGAAGACGAAGCAGCCCTATCTTTGCAGGCTTCGGACGTGCTCGCCCGCAAGCAAAGGAGACCAATCATGCTCGCAAACAGCAACGCAACGGCCAATCTCGCGGTGAAGGACCTGGCCAAGGCCAAGGCCTTCTATGAAGACGTTCTGGGGCTGACGGAGGTTCACAACGAGGGTGGCGAACTGATCGTCTACAAATGCGGCGACACCAGCATCAATGTCTATCGCTCGCAATTCGCCGGAACCAACAAGGCGACGGCGGTGACCTGGATGGTCGGCGACGAGATCGACACCATCGTCAAGGCGCTGAAATCGAAAGGCGTTGTCTTCGAGCACTACGAGATGCCGGGCCTGAAGCTGGAAGGCGACATCCATGTCGGCTACGGCATGAAGGTCGCATGGTTCAAGGATCCTGACGGCAACATTCTGAACTTGGTCGACAGCTAGGCCTGGACGGCGGCGAAGCTTCGGCCGCAATGAGGATTCGCCAGGCAAAAACAGCATGCATCTGGCGCAGCCTCACTCGGCCGGGTAGCGTCCGCTCATGATCGACAAGCTGGAATTCTTCATCGCGCTGGCCAGGGAGGAGCATTTCGGCCGGGCGGCGGAGGTGTGCGGCGTCACCCAGCCGACGCTTTCGGCCGGCATCAAGCAGCTGGAGGGCCAGCTCGGCGTGATGCTGGTTCTGCGCGGCTCGCGCTTCCAGGGGCTGACGCCGGAGGGAGAACAGGTGCTGGCGTGGGCGCGCCGCATCGTCGGCGATACCCGCACCATGCGCGAAGAGATGCGGGCGGCGCGTCACGGCCTTTCGGGGCGCATCCGCATCGCCGCCATCCCGACGGCGCTGGCCATGGTGGCGCGGCTGACGACGCCTTTTCGGGCAAAACATCCCGGCGTCACCTTCTCGGTGCTGTCGCGCACCTCGATCGAGGTGCTGTCGCTGCTCGGCAATTTCGACATCGACGCCGGCATCACCTATCTCGACAACGAGCCGCTGGGGCGGGTGACCAGCGTGCCGCTCTATGACGAGCGCTATCAGCTGATCACCGCGATCGGAAACCCCTATTCCGACCGCGACAAAGTGACATGGGCGGAGCTCAGCCAGCTGCCGCTCTGCCTGTTGACGCCGGACATGCAGAACCGCCGCATCATCGACCAGCATTTGGCCGAAGCCGGCACGCAGGTGCGGCCGACACTCGAATCCAATTCGATGATCGTGCTGTTCTCGCATATCCGTACCGGAAAATGGTCGTCGATCATGCCGCTCAACCTCTCGGAAACATTCGGCTTTTCCGAGCCGATCCGGGCCATTCCGATCGTCGAGCCGGACGCCAGCCACACCGTCGGGCTGGTGGCGACGTTGCGCGAGCCGCACACCCCGCTGGTCTCGGCGCTGCTGGACGAGGCAATGGCGCTGGCAGACGATTTCCGCGCCCGCCACTGAGCTAGAGATTGCAGGCTGGACGGCATCGATAGAAGATTTCTATCGAGCAACGGATCAGCTTTATTGATTTGGCGGGTTTCCTCCGATTTCCTAGGCACTTAGCGGATTACTACGACCAGGGAGGGCGCTGCATGATCATGCAGCCTGCAAGTACCGAGATCGCGTCGCGCACGGCGGCGATCGTTCAGGAGTTGAAGGGCCTCGAAGGCCCGCTGTTGCCGATCCTCCACGGCATCCAGGAAGAGTTTGGCCATGTGCCGCATGACGCGCTGCCGGTCATCGCCGAAGCGCTGAACATCTCCAAGGCGGAGGTGCACGGCGTCGTCACCTTCTACCACGATTACCGCAGCCGGCCGGCCGGCCGGCATGTGCTGAAGCTCTGCCAAGCCGAAGCCTGCCAATCGATGGGCTCGGACGCGATTGCCGCCAAGCTCAAGCAATTGCTGGGCATCGGCTTCCACGAGACGGCCCGCGACGGTTCGGTGACGCTAGAGCCGGTCTATTGCCTCGGCCTTTGCGCCTGCGCGCCATCGGCGATGCTGGACGGCGAGGTGATCGGCCGGCTCGATGACGAAAAACTCGACGAGATCGTAGCCAAGGTGCGCTCATGATCCCGCGCATCTATATTCCCGGCGATTCCGGCGCGCTGGCGCTCGGTGCGGAAAAGGTCGCCAAGGCGATTGAGAAGGAATTGGCCGATCGCGGCATCGAGGCCAAGATCGTGCGCAACGGTTCGCGCGGCGCCTATTTCCTCGAGCCGATGGTCGAGGTGGCGACAGAAAATGGCCGTGTCGCCTATGGGCCGGTGAAGCCATCCGATGTCAAAAGCCTGTTCGACAGCGGCTTCCTCACCGGCGGTCACCACAAGCGCTGGCTGGGCGCGCCCGACAAGATCCCGTTCCTGGCCAGGCAGACGCGCCTGACCTTCGCGCGCTGCGGCGTCATCAATCCGCTGTCGCTTGATCACTACAAGGCGCATGGCGGACTGAAGGGCCTGCAGAACGCCGTGGCGATGGCTCCGGCCGACATCGTCAAGCAGGTCACCGAGTCGGGCCTGCGGGGTCGCGGCGGCGCGGGCTTCCCGACCGGCATTAAATGGAAGACGGTGCTCGATACGATCGCCGACAAAAAGTACATCGTCTGCAATGCCGACGAGGGCGACAGCGCCACCTTCGCCGACCGCATGATCATGGAGGGCGATCCCTTCGTGCTGATCGAGGGAATGGCAATCGCCGGTGTCGCCACCGGGGCAACCAAGGGCTTTGTCTATATCCGCTCGGAGTATCCGCATGCGGTGGCGATGATGCAAAAGGCGGTCGAGGCCGCCCGCAAGGCCGGCCTGCTCGGCCTCAACGTGCTGGGCTCGCCCCACGCCTTCGACATGGAAATCCGCATCGGCGCCGGCGCCTATGTCTGCGGCGAGGAAACCTCGCTGCTCAACAGCCTCGAAGGCAAGCGCGGCGTCGTTCGCGCCAAGCCGCCACTGCCGGCCATCCAGGGCCTGTTCGGCAAGCCGACGGTGATCAACAACGTCATCTCGCTGGCCTCGGTGCCTGTCATCATGGACAAGGGTGCTGCCTTCTACAAGGATTTCGGCATGGGCCGCTCGCGCGGCACCATTCCGATCCAGATCGCCGGCAATGTCAGATATGGCGGCCTTTTCGAGGCGGCGTTCGGCATGACGCTTGGCGAGATCGTCGACGACATCGGCGGCGGCACGGCGACTGGACGGCCGGTCAAAGCGGTGCAGGTCGGCGGCCCTCTGGGTGCCTACTTCCCACGCTCCCTGTTCGACACGCCCTTCGACTACGAAGCCTTCGCCGCCAAGGACGGGCTGATCGGCCACGCCGGCATCACCGTCTTCGACGACACCGCCGACATGCTGAAGCAGGCGCGCTTCGCCATGGAGTTCTGCGCCATCGAGAGCTGCGGCAAGTGCACGCCCTGCCGCATCGGCTCGACACGCGGCGTCGAGACGATCGACAAGATCGCCAGGGGTAGCGAGCCGGAAAAGCAGATCGAGCTGGTGACGGACCTCTGTAACACGATGAAGTTCGGTTCGCTCTGCGCGCTGGGTGGCTTCACGCCTTATCCGGTGATGAGCGCAATCAACCACTTCCGCGAAGATTTCAAGCCGGCGCCAGTCGCCGAAGCAGCAGAATAGGAACCTCGCGATGGGTCTCATTCAGGAAATCGACTACGGCACGCCGGCCTCGACGTCCGAGAAGCAGGTGACGCTGACCGTCGACGGCTTCACCGTCACCGTGCCGGAAGGCACATCCATCATGCGCGCCTCGATGGAGGCCGGCATTGCCATCCCGAAACTTTGCGCCACCGATATGGTCGACGCCTTCGGCTCCTGCCGGCTCTGCCTGGTCGAGATCGACGGCCGCAACGGCACGCCCTCCTCCTGCACGACGCCGGTGGCGCCGGGCATGGTCGTGCACACCCAGACCGGTCGGCTGAAGGACATCCGCCGCGGCGTGATGGAGCTCTACATCTCCGACCATCCGCTCGACTGCCTGACCTGTGCGGCCAATGGCGACTGCGAATTGCAGACGCAGGCCGGCGTCGTCGGCCTGCGCGACGTGCGCTACGGCTATGAGGGCGACAACCACGTCTTCAAGAAGAACGACGGCGCCGAAAACTTCAAATGGATGGCGAAGGACGAGTCCAACCCATACTTCACCTATGATCCATCGAAATGCATCGTCTGCTCGCGCTGTGTGCGCGCCTGCGAGGAGGTGCAAGGCACATTCGCGCTGACCATCGAGGGCCGCGGCTTCGAAAGCCGTGTGTCGCCCGGCATGCACCAGCTTTTCATCGACAGCGAGTGCGTGTCCTGCGGCGCCTGTGTGCAGGCCTGCCCGACGGCGACGCTTTCCGAGAAATCGGTGATCAAGATCGGCCAGCCCGAGCATTCGGTCGTCACCACCTGCGCCTATTGCGGCGTCGGCTGCTCGTTCAAGGCCGAAATGCGCGGCGACGAGCTGGTGCGCATGGTGCCCTACAAGGACGGCAAGGCGAACCGTGGCCATAGCTGCGTCAAGGGCCGTTTTGCCTACGGCTACTCGACCCACAAGGAGCGCATCCTCAATCCGATGATCCGCGAAAAGGTCACCGATCCATGGCGCGAGGTGTCGTGGGAGGAAGCGCTGACCCACACCGCCAACGAGTTCCGCCGCATCCAGTACCAGTATGGCCGCACCTCGATCGGCGGCATCACCTCGTCGCGCTGCACGAATGAGGAAACCTATCTGGTGCAGAAGCTGATCCGCCAGGGTTTCCGCAACAACAATGTCGATACCTGCGCCCGCGTCTGCCATTCGCCGACCGGCTATGGCCTTGGCCAGACTTTCGGCACCTCGGCAGGCACGCAGGATTTCGACTCGATCGAGCAGACCGATGTGGTGATGATCATCGGCGCCAATCCGACCGACGCACATCCGGTGTTTGCTTCGCGCATGAAGAAGCGGTTGCGCAAGGGCGCCAAGCTGATTGTGCTCGACCCGCGCCGCACCGACATCGTGCGCTCGGCTCATATCGAGGCGCAGCATCATCTGCCGCTGAAGCCGGGCACCAATGTCGCCGTGGTCACCGCGCTTGCCCATGTCATCGTCACCGAAGGCCTGTTCGACGAGGCCTTCATCCGCGAACGCTGCGACTGGGACGAGTTCCAGGATTGGGCGTCGTTCGTGGCGCTACCGGAAAACAGCCCTGAGGTGGTCAGCCAGCTCGCCAATGTCGATCCTGAAGAGATCCGCAGCGCCGCAAGGCTGTTTGCCGCCGGCGGCAATGGCGCGATCTATTACGGCCTCGGCGTGACCGAGCACAGCCAGGGCTCGACCACCGTCATCGCCATCGCCAATCTCGCCATGGCGACCGGCAATATCGGCCGGCCGGGCGTCGGCGTGAACCCGCTGCGCGGGCAGAACAATGTCCAGGGCTCTTGCGACATGGGCTCGTTCCCGCATGAGCTGCCCGGCTATCGCCACGTCTCCGGCGACGCGGTACGCGATATCTATGAAAGCCTGTGGGGGGTCAAACTCGACGACGAGCCCGGCCTGCGCATCCCCAACATGCTGGACGCCGCCGTCGACGGCTCGTTCAAGGGCCTCTATGTGCAGGGCGAGGACATTTTGCAGTCGGATCCCGACACCAAGCATGTCGCCGCAGGCCTTGCGGCCATGGAATGCGTGGTCGTCCACGATCTCTTCCTCAACGAGACCGCCAACTACGCGCACGTCTTCCTGCCCGGCTCGACCTTCCTCGAAAAGGACGGCACCTTCACCAATGCCGAGCGCCGCATCAACCGCGTGCGCAAGGTGATGGCGCCGCGCAACGGCTTTGCCGACTGGGAAGTGACGCAGAAGCTCGCACAGGCGATGGGGCTTGCCTGGAATTACCAGCATCCGTCCGAAATCATGGACGAGATTGCGAAGACGACGCCGAGCTTCGCCAAGGTTTCCTACGGTTATCTGGAAAGGATGGGCTCGGTGCAGTGGCCGTGCGACGAGCAGGCGCCGGAAGGCACGCCGATCATGCATATCAGCGGCTTCGTGCGCGGCAAGGGCAAATTCATCCGCACCGAATATGTGGCGACCGACGAGAGGACGGGACCGCGCTTCCCGCTGCTGCTGACCACCGGCCGCATCCTATCGCAGTACAATGTCGGCGCGCAGACCAGGCGTACCGACAATGTCATGTGGCACAGCGAGGACCGTCTCGAGATCCACCCGCATGACGCCGAAAACCGAGGTTTGCGCGACGGCGACTGGGTCCGCCTGACCAGCCGCTCCGGCGAGACGACGCTGCGCGCGCTGATCACCGACAAGGTGTCGCCTGGCGTGGTCTATACGACGTTCCACCACCCCGACACGCAGGCCAACGTCATCACCACCGACTTCTCCGACTGGGCGACCAACTGCCCGGAATACAAGGTGACGGCGGTGCAGGTCGGCGCGTCCAACGGGCCGTCGGGATGGCAGCTCGACTATGACGAGCAGGCCCGCAACAGCCGTCGCATCGCGACGCTGGAAGCAGCGGAGTAATCGTGCCGAGGCATTCGACCGAAAGCGCTTCAATCTTGACGGTTGGTCGACCCCCACTCCGTCGAGCGTAGCTCGACACCAAAACCCCCCTAGACGGGGGGGAGGAAAACGCGCGGACAACAGGCACCCATACAAAACCAACCGAGGGGGGTGAGGTGGGGCGGCGGA
>NZ_JBVVPV010000019.1:60396-106673 GCF_055811735.1 Mesorhizobium sp. WSM4850
TCGGTTTTTTTTTAAAACCCCACCCCCGGGTCTTATGCGCCCCGACCAATCCCCCCCAACGCCCTTAATTTTTGCCGGTGGCCCCCCCCCCCCCCCGCCCCCCCCCCCCCCCCACCTCTCCCCCGATCGACGGGGGAGAGGAAAGCGCGCGAACTCCAGGCTCCCTTCCTCTCCCTCCGGAGGGGGGAGAGGTGGCGCTGCGAAGCAGCGACGGAGTGGGGGATGGCCTGGGAGAGCAACTGCCAATTGAAGCAAGAAGCCTTCGACGCTTCCCAAGTAAAATGGCCGGCAGGCCAAAGGGGGTGCCGCGTGATGCCTAAACGTTGCGCTATCACACAAATCTCCCGCCTCGCCCACCGCGCCAGCGGCAGTGCAGCCGCCAACCGGATGGTGCCGGAAGAGACGCCGGTGGCGTTCTCCTTTGCCGGAACCACTCACGCGGTGATGATGGCAAGTCCGGCCGATTTCGAGGATTTCGCGCTCGGCTTCTCGCTGACCGAAGGCATTGTCGCCGACGGCCGGGAAATCGAGGCGATCGAGGTCGAGGATCACGGCGCCGGCATCGACATCCAGATCAGGCTGAAGGACCAGGCCAATACGCGCTTCGAGGCGCGGCGCCGACGCCTGGCCGGCCCGGTCGGCTGCGGGCTGTGCGGCATCGAGTCGATCGAGGAGGCGATGCGCTCGGTCGAGGCGGTCGGTTCGTCACGACTTACACTTAACACCGACGACATCGTCCTTTCGGTCAGGCTTTTGTCGAAAGCGCAGCCGCTTCATGCCGAGACCGGTGCGGTCCATGCCGCCGGTTTTTATATCCCCGGCAAGGGCATCGTCATGGCGCGCGAGGATGTCGGCCGCCACAATGCGCTCGACAAGCTGGCCGGGGCGCTCGCCAAAGCCGGCATCGATGGCACCTTGGGTGCTGTCGTGGTGACATCGCGCGTTTCGGTCGAGATGGTGCAGAAGACGGCGGCGATCGGCGCTGCGTTCATCATTGCCGTTTCGGCGCCGACGGCACTTGCCATCCGTACCGCCGGGGACGCCGGCATGACGCTGGTGGCTTTGGTGCGCGGCGATGATTTCGATATTTTTACCCACCCCGACCGGGTGGCTACCGGAGTTGCCAAGCATGTCGCATGACGAAGGCCACATCATGAGCACCAGCGAAAAGCTGGTCCGCATGGCCAACCAGATTGCCACCTTTTTTCACTCCAAGCCGCGCGAGGAAGGCGTTGCCGGCGTCGCCGAGCACATCAACAAATTCTGGGAGCCGAGGATGCGGCGGCAACTGTTCGAGATGCTGGACGATGGTGGCGAAGGCTTCAACGAGCTTGTCGTGGCCGCCTCGGCAAGGATCAAGCGGCCGGCCGCATCGGAAGCAGCGGGCTTCGGCGCCAATGCCGGGGGCGTCGTTCCAAGCGGCAAGGGCCTTGGGGCCGGTGAGTCGAATACCGGGATCGCCGCTTCGCAGAAGTAGGCCCGGTGCTGCCCCTCATCCGGCCCTTCGGGCCACCTTCTCCCCGTCAACGGGGAGAAGAAAAAGGCGCTACCCGTGCGCCACCATCACATGGCGCACGGCGGTATAATCCTCCAGCGCATAGAGCGACATGTCCTTGCCGTAGCCGGACTGCTTCAGCCCGCCATGCGGCATCTCGTTGGTCAGCATGAAGTGGGTGTTGATCCAGGTGCAGCCATATTGCAGCCGGGCGGCCGTCGCCATGGCGCGCGAGACATCCTTGGTCCACACCGAGGACGCAAGGCCATAGTCATTGGCCCAGTTCACCGCCTCGTCGACCTCGGCAAAGCGGGTGACGGAGACAACCGGCCCGAACACTTCGCGGCGCACGATCTCGTCCTCCTGCAGCGCGCCGGCGACGACGGTCGGCTGATAGAAGAAGCCGGTGCCCTCGCCCGGCTTGCCGCCGGTGGTGATCTCGATGTGCTTAAGCTCCGAGGCGCGCTCGACGAAACTCGAGACGCGGTCGCGCTGGCGGCGTGAGATCAACGGTCCGATCTCGTTTTCGGTGTCGTCGGGGCGGTTGTATTTGATGGTCGAGACGGCGGAGGAAAGGTCGGCGACGAGCTTGTCGTAGATCTTCTTGCCGGCATAGATGCGGCAGGCGGCGGTGCAGTCCTGGCCGGCATTGTAATAGCCGAAGGCGCGCAGGCCATTGACCACCGCGCCGAGATCGGCGTCGTCGAAGACGATGACCGGAGCCTTGCCGCCTAGTTCGAGATGCGTGCGCTTGACCGATTTGGCGGCGGCCTGCAGCACCTTCTTGCCGGTGGCGACATCGCCGGTGATCGAGATCATGTTGATTTTCGGGTGGTTGATCAGCGTGTTGCCGACGCTGTCGCCTCTGCCGAGCACGACGTTGACGACGCCCTCGGGCAGTATCTCGGCAAGGATTTTTGCCAGCTTCAGCGCCGTCAGCGGCGTCTGCTCGGACGGCTTGAAGACGACCGTATTGCCGCCGGCAATCGCAGGCGCCAGCTTCCAGGCCATCATCATCAGCGGGTAGTTCCACGGCGCGATCGAGGCGACGACGCCGATGGCATCGCGGCGAACCATCGAAGTGTGGCCGGGAATGTATTCACCGGCGACCTGGCCGGGCATCGAGCGGACAGCGCCGGCAAAGAAGCGGTAGCAGTCGACGATCGCCGGGATTTCGTCGTTGAGCACGGCATTGATCGGCTTGCCGCAATTGAGCGCCTCGAGGGCGGCGAAATCTTGCGCCGCGGCCTCGATGCGATCGGCGATTTTCAGGAGATAGGCTGAGCGCTGCGCCGGCGTGGTGCGCGACCAGGTGACGAAGGCCTTTTCGGCCGCCAGCACCGCGGCCTCGATCTGCGCCTGGCTGGCTTCAGGCAGGTTGAGGATAGTCGCCCCGGTCTTCGGATTGAGGATCGGCTCCTCGGTCTCGGTGCCCTTCTCGAATTTCGATCCGATCAGCATCTTTGTGTCCATGGCAATCTCTCCCTTATGGATTCTTGACGTCATTTGCCCGAACCGGCGATCTGGTCGCCGTCGCGGGTCAGGTAATAGGCGACGAGGATGGGCAGCAGCGTCACCAGCACGACGACCATGGCCACGACATTGGTGACCGGGCGCTGGCGCGGACGGATCAATTCCTCCAGCATCCAGATCGGCAGCGTCTGCTGCTGGCCGGCGGTGAAGGTGGTGACGATGACCTCGTCGAACGACAGCGCAAAGGCAAGCATGCCGCCGGCCAGCAGCGCGGTGGCGATGTTGGGCAGCACGACATGCCGAAACGTCTGGAAGCCGTCGGCGCCGAGGTCCATCGACGCCTCGATCATCGAGCCGGAGGTGCGGCGAAAGCGGGCGACGGCGTTGTTGTAGACGACGACGACACAGAAGGTGGCGTGGCCGAGCACGATTGTCCAGAACGAGAACGGAATCTCGGCCAGCGAAAAGGCCGAACGCAGCGCGATGCCGGTGATGATACCGGGCAGCGCGATCGGCAGGATGACCAGCAGCGAGATGGTTTCGCGGCCAAAGAACCGTGTTCGCGACACGGCGGCCGCGCAGAGCGTGCCGAGGATCAGGGCGACGAGTGTCGAGATGGCGGCGACACGGACCGACAGCGACAGCGCTTCCCACACGTCCGGGCGGTTCCAGGTGACGGCGAACCATTGCATGGTCAGCCCCGGCGGCGGCCAGGCGAAGCTCTTTTCCTCGGTCGTGAAGGCATAGACGAAGATCAGGAAGATCGGCAGATGCAGGAACAGCAGGCCGCAGGCGGCGGCGACCTTCAGGCCGAGAGGAGCGGATGGTGAGCCATCAGAGCGCATCGAAGGCCCCCATGCGCTTGGCGCCCCAGAGGTAGAAGCCCATGATGACGATCGGCACCACGGTGAAGGCGGCTGCGAGCGGGATGTTGCCGGCGGTGCCCTGCTGCGAATAGACGGCCTGGCCGATGAACAGCCGCGAGGTGCCGATGATCTGCGGGATGATGTAGTCGCCCAGCGTCAGCGAGAAGGTGAAGATCGAGCCGGCGACGATGCCCGGCAGCGCCAGCGGGAACAGCACGTTGCGGAAGGTCTGGCCGGGCGAGGCGCCGAGATCGGACGAGGCCTCGACCAGATTGCCCGGCACGCGCTCAAGCGCCGCCTGCACCGGCAGGATCATGAACGGCAGCCAGACGTAGACGAAGACGATGAAGGTGCCGGTGGACGACACCGACAGCGAGTTGCCGCCGACGACCGGCAGCGACAGCCAGCCATCGAGCAGCCATAGCAGATGCAGCTTGGCGAGCAGCCAGGTGAGAATGCCTTCCTTGGCGAGAATGAGCTTCCAGGCGTAGATCTTGACCAGATAGCTCGACCACAGCGGCAGCATCACGCCGAGATAGAACAGCGCTTTCCAGCGGCCGCGCGCATAGCGGGCCGCGTAATAGGCGATGGGAAAGGCGATGGTCGCCGAGGCGAGCGTGACCAGGGCCGCCATCGTCACCGTGCGCAGGATGATGTCGAGATTGGCGGCCTGCAGCAGGTCGCCATAGGTCTTCAGCGTGAACTGCCGGTTGATGAGGCCGGAGAATTCGTCGATCGAGAAAAAACTCTGCAAGAGCAGCGCGAACAGCGAGCCGACATAGACGATGCCGAGCCACAGGACCGGCGGCAGCAGCATCAACAGCAGCAGCAGCTTCGGCTTGCGCCAGAACAAGTCGGACAGGGCGCCGCGCACGCCGCCGCTTCCCGGCAGGATGGCGGGAACGGGATTGGAGTTGAGCGCGGCGATTGTCATGACGCCGCTCTGTCTTGGCGGAGGATATTTGGGAGGCCGCGATCCTTCGCGCCCCCCTTTGTCCTGCCGGACATCTCCCCCACTTGGGGGGAGATCGGCAGCTTCGCCGGCGGCGCCTCTTCTGCAACGTTGGTGACTGGCGAAAGTGGTTGCAACAGCCGATCTCCCCCCTCTTGGGGGAGATGTCCGGCAGGACAGAGGGGGGCGCCGTAGAGCGTCTTGCCTCGGCTAGCCACAATTGCCGACAGCGCCATCATCCCGGCTCGTCCATCAGATGCAAATGCTCGCGGTTGAAGGTGAGCACGACCGCCTCGCCTTCCCTGGGCAATTTCGCACCGGCCGGCACAATGGCATGCAATCTCAACCCGTCGGCGTCGAGCGCCAGTCTGGTCGTGGCGCCGAGATAATTGGTCGAGACGAGACGGGCGGCAACGCCGTCGCCCTTCGCCGCCCGGCCGATGCGAATGGCTTCAGGGCGCAGGCTGCCCCAGCGATGCTGGCCGGAATAGCGCTGAACGAAATCCGGCGGCAGCACATTGGACGAGCCGACGAAATCGGCGACGAAGCGCGTCCTCGGCCGCTGGTAGATGTCCTCCGGCGTGCCGATCTGCATGATCTTGCCGTCGTTGAAGACGGCGACGCGGTCGGCCATCGACAGCGCCTCGCCCTGGTCGTGGGTGACGAAGATGAAGGTGATGCCGAGCGCCTTCTGCAGCGACTTCAGCTCCTCCTGCATGTTTTCGCGGAGCTTGAGGTCGAGCGCGCCAAGCGGCTCGTCGAGCAGAAGCACCTTCGGCTGGTTGACCAGCGCGCGGGCGAGCGCGACGCGCTGGCGCTGTCCGCCGGAAAGCTGGCTCGGGCGGCGGGCGCCGTAGCCGGGAAGCCGGACCAGCGACAATGCTTCCTCGGCCGCCTGCTGCCGTTCGGGCTTGCCGACACCCTTGACCATCAGCCCGTAGGCGACGTTTTCGAGCACGTTCAGATGCGGGAACAGCGCGTAGTCCTGAAACACGGTGTTGACGTTTCGGCGATAGGGCGGAACGCCTTCGGCGCGTTCGCCGAAAATGGAGATCGAGCCCGATGTCGGCTGCTCGAAGCCGGCGATCAAGCGCAGGCAGGTCGTCTTGCCAGAACCCGAAGGTCCAAGCATGGCGAAGAACTCGCCCGGCACGATGTCGAGATCGACCATGTCGACGGCGCGCACGCTGCCGAAATGGCGCGAGACTTTCTGGAAGGAAACGGCTGATGTCATGGGCTGTCCTGATCTGCCAGGCTCGTCAATTCAGGCGACAGCGCTGACCCTCATCCGCCTGCCGGCACCTTCTCCCCGTAGGGACGTGGAGAAGGGGCCAGCCGCAACGCTCGCGACCCCCTCTCCCCGTTGTTCACGGGGAGGGGGTAAGGGTGAGGGGCAGCGCCAACTGGCGAGCAATGCGAAACGAACTCACCGTCCGCCGATGACGCCGATATAGTCCGACACCCAGCGATAGTAAGGCACGCACTGGTCCTGGGTGGCGCATTTCGACACCGGCGTCTTCCAGAACTTGATCTTTTCGAAATTGTCGTAGCCGTTGGTCTTGCAGCCTTCGTCGCCGAGCAATTCGTTGCCCTTG
Organism: Mesorhizobium sp. WSM4850; assembly: GCF_055811735.1. Taxonomy (NCBI): domain Bacteria; kingdom Pseudomonadati; phylum Pseudomonadota; class Alphaproteobacteria; order Hyphomicrobiales; family Phyllobacteriaceae; genus Mesorhizobium; species Mesorhizobium sp. WSM4850. The sequence continues at coordinate 66,778 of NZ_JBVVPV010000019.1, forward strand.
CAGGCAGCCGGCACCACCGGCAGCGAACCGAACCAGGCGGAGACATCGCCCTGCACTTTCGGCGACAGCGAGTGCTCCATCCACATATAGGCGCAGTTCGGGTGGGCTGCGTCGGCTGCCAGCATGGTCGTGTCGGCCCAGCCGGTCACGCCTTCCTGGGGGATGGTCGAAGCGACCGGCTTCTTGGCAGCAACCAGCGTGTTGACCTGATAGGGCCATGAACCGGAGGCAACGACGCCTTCGTTCTGGAAATCGTCGACCTGGATGGCGGCGTCATGCCAGTAGCGTCCGACCAGCGTGCGCTGGACGCGCAGCAGATCGAGGGCGGCCTTGTACTGGTCCTCGGTCAGCTCGTAGGGATCCTTGATGCCGAGCTCCGGCTTGTGGAACATCAGATAGTTGGCGGCATCGGCGATGTGGATCGGCCCGTCATAGGCCTGGACGCGGCCCTTGTTCGGCTTGCCGTCGGGCAAGGTCATCTCCTCGAAGACGACGTTCCAGCTCTTCGGCGCTTCCTTGAACACCTCGGTGTTGTACATCAGCACGTTCGGCCCCCACTGGTAGGGGGCGCCGTAGTGGATGCCGCCGACCGTGAACCACGGCGCATCCTTCAGCCGGTCGTCGACCGTGCTCCAGCTCGGGATCAGATCGGTGTTGATCGGCTGGACCCGCTTGCCGGCGACAAGGCGCAGCGAAGCGTCGCCCGAGGCGGTAACGAGGTCAAAACCGCCCTCGTTCATCAGCGCGACCATCTCGTCGGAGGTGTTGGCGGTCTTGATGTTGACCTTGCAGCCTGTGTTCTTCTCGAAAGACGTGACCCAATCATAGTTCTTGTCGGTTTCGCCGCGTTCGATGTAGCCGGGCCAGGCGACAATGTTGACCTGGCCTTCGCCCTTGCCGAGTTCCTTAACCTGGGCGATCGCCTGGCCGGAGAAGGCCAGCGCGACCGTCAATGCAGTGCATGACTTCAGGAATGAATTCATCGTCGATCTCCCATTTGAGGGCCGCACTCTCGCGGTGGCTTTGCTCCCTGATCATGAAGGTGCTGTGAAATTTCCGGTTTCGCAAATTCATTTATCAGAAAGGCGATATCGGTTTTTCCGATAGATCAGCGGCCGTTCTTGTCCGGCCGCTGACGAACCATGCGCTGCGACTGGGCAAGCCCGATGAAGTCGCGCGCGGCCTGCGGCAGGCCGGAGCCGCGCCGCCAGACCGTGCCGACCTGGACAACCGGCAACGAGCCCGAAATATCGCGCGATTCGATGCGGTCGCCTTCAAGCGACCATGGCCGGTAGACGAGGTCGGGCAGCAGCGCCACGCCGGCGCCGGTGGCGACGAGGCTGCGCACCGCTTCGACCGAGCGGGTGCGGAAGGCGACATGCGGCTTGGCGGCGATCGCCGCCAGCAATTTTCCGGTATTCTCTTCGATCTCATCGACGGTCAGCATGATCAGCGGTTCCGAGGCGATGTCGCTGATGCCGATGATGTCGGCGCTGGACAGCGGATGGCCAAGCGGCAGCCATAGCCGGTAGGGCGAGACTTCGAGAATTTCCGATTGCAGGGCGGTGCGGTCGCGCAGGTTCGAGGTGACCATGACGGCGATGTCGAGCTTGCCGCCGACCAGCAGATGTTCGAGGTAGTCGCCATTGTCCTCGATGGCCGAGATCTCGACGCCCGGATAGGCGCGGCGATAGCGGGCGAGAAGGTCGGACAGGACATAGCCGGCGACCAGCGAGGTGACGCCGAGTTGCAGCCGGCCGCCAGCCGCCGCTTGCTCGCCGGAGAAGGCGCGGCGCGCATCGGAAACATCGGCAAGGATCTTTGTCGCGTGGCGCAGGAACTGGTGGCCCTTGTGGGTGATGTTGAGGCCGCGCGGATGGCGCTCGAACAGTTCGACGCCGAGATCGCCTTCGAGCTCCTTGATCGCCTCGGTGACCGACGATTGCGAGATGGACAGGTTTTGGGCGGCGCCAGACACTGTGCCTTGCTCGGCGACGGCGATGAAGAACTGCAATTGACGGATGGTGAAAGCCATCGCCGGACTAAACACCGGGACGGCAAGGAAGAAAAGCCGCCGATCCCAGGCTCACCGCATTACTGCTCTGGCCAGGTCAGATCCCGCTTTCGCTGCCGGCAATGCTGAGCCGTGCGCCAGCCTGGGCAAGCGCTGCGGCGATGGCGTGCGGCGGCGGCCGATCGGTGACGAGTTCGGAAAAACCGTCGAGGCCGCAGACCTGGACCAGGCCCTGGCGGCCGAACTTGGTGTGATCGGTGATGACGAGCGAGCGCTGGCCGCGCGACAGCACCATGCGGGCGAACTCCGCCTCGTCCAGATCATAGTCCATCACGCCGGTGACGGCATCGACCGCGCCAGTGGAGATCACAGCGTGGCTGACGGAAAAGCGGCTGACGAATGCAATGGCCGAGACGCCGAAGGCGGCGCCCGAATCGCTGCGCAGTTCGCCGCCGGCCATATAGACCTTGTTGCCGTTGACGGTGGCCAGCGTGCGGGCGATGTCGGAGGAGTTGGTGACCACCGTCAACCGCCGGTGACCGAGCAGTTCGCGGGCCAGGAAAGAGGTCGTGGTGCCGGTGTCGAGCATGATCGCTTCGCCGTCGCGGATGGTGGCGGCAACCATGCGGGCGATGGCGCGCTTGGCATCGGCATTCTCGCGCATACGCCGCTCGAACGGCGCCTCGCCGGCCATCGACGGCAGGCCGACAGCGCCATGCATCTTCAGGATCGAACCGTCACTGGTCAGCGGCTTGACGTCGCGGCGCACGGTCTCCAGCGAGACGCCCAGCCGGTCGGCCAGGCTGGCGATGGTGACGGTGCCTTCCTCATGGAGGAGACGCAGGATCTCGCCATGCCGCTTCGAGGGCATCGGTCTCACCCAATCGGTTTGTTGCGCTACTGACCGCTTCTAAGGCAAATCGGCCACAGTTTACAAGAAATCCTTGTGATTTCGGGCAAAAAGCCACAAGTTGTCGTTGACAAGCCGGATCACATGGCGCGACACTGGCTTGTGACAGGCTTCGGAACTGCCACGGGAGAACGATGGCAGAGCCGCACCAAAATTCGCCTGCCCGAACGTCCGGGAAATCGTCTGACGTAAGGGAAAAGGACTTTTTTGAATCCGCGGGGGCGGATGCCGGAGTCAAAGAACCCGGCACTGGGGCTCGTCGGTGCGGTGCGGGATACCGATCCCGGGATCCCGCACCGACGAGGACTTCGTATTGCTCCCTCCTGCCGGCCGCCCTCTTTGCGTCGCCCGCGACGCCTTGAACCCCGCGCAACGAGGGATTCACCCGTGACCGCCGAGGACCGCATCCGCGCCCTGCCCTGCTGGACCGGCAGCATCGAGATCGCGCCGCTGCCGGGCGGCCTGAGCAACGCCAACTATCTGGTCAAGGACGCCGCCGGGCGGCATGTCGTGCGCTTTGGCCAGGACTTTCCGTTCCATCACGTCTTTCGCGAGCGCGAGGTGATGACCGCGCGCGCGGCGCATGCCGCCGGCTTCGCGCCTGCCGTCCGCCATTCCGAGCCCGGCATCCTGGTAACGGAATTTCTCGGCGCCAAGACTTTTGTCGCCGAGGACGTCCGCGCCAATATCGACCGCGTCGCCGCCCTGATGCGCGGCTTCCATCGCGAGATGCCCAACCATGTCTCCGGCGCCGGCTTCATGTTCTGGGTATTCCATGTCATCCGCGACTATGCGCGCACGCTGGAGGAAGCCGACAGCCGCATGCGAAGCGAGTTGCCGCGGCTGCTGACGCTTGCAGACGAACTCGAACGGGCGCAGAAATTGCTGCCGATCGTCTTCGGTCATAATGACCTTCTGCCGGCTAATATTCTCGATGATGGCCACCGGCTGTGGCTGATCGATTTCGAATATGCCGGCTTCAACACGGCGATGTTCGACCTCGCCGGCGTTGCCTCGAACGCCACCATGAACGACGAGGAGTCCTTCGCCTTCCTGACCGCCTATTTCATGAAGGAGCCGGACGAGGCGATCCGCCGCTCGCATGCGGCCATGCAATGCGCATCGCTGCTGCGCGAGGCGATGTGGAGCATGGTTTCCGAACTCTATCTCGACGCACCAGGCATCGACTACGTCGCCTATACCGACGAAAACCTGACGCGGCTCGATGCCGCGCTGGAAAACTACAGAACAAAATACGGACAGATATCATGACCTTGCCCGCCCACGCCGAGATCGTCGTCATCGGCGGCGGCATAATCGGCTGTTCGACGGCTTATCATCTGGCGCGTGACCACAAGGCCGATGTCGTGCTCCTGGAACAGGGCAAACTGACTTCGGGCTCGACATGGCATGCGGCGGGGCTGGTCGGTCAATTGCGGTCTTCGGCCTCTATCACCCGCGTGCTCAAATATTCGGTCGATCTTTATAAGGGGCTGGAAGCCGAAACCGGGCTGGCCACCGGCTGGAAGATGACCGGGTGCCTCAGGCTCGCCACCAAAGCCGACCGTTGGATCGAGTATAAGAGGCTGGCGACGACGGCGAAAAGCTTCGGCATGGATATGCAGTTGCTGTCACCAGCCGAAGTCAAGGCAATGTGGCCGCTGCTGGCAACCGGCGATCTCGTCGGCGCCAGCTGGCTGCCGACCGACGGCCAGGCAAGCCCTTCCGACATCACGCAGTCGCTGGCCAAAGGCGCGCGCATGCACGGCGCCAGGCTGTTCGAGGATGTCCGCGTCACCGGCTTCGACATGCAGGATGGCCGCATCACAGCGATAAAGACCAACAGGGGCGATATCGCCTGCGACAAGGCGGTGAACTGTGCCGGGCAATGGGCGCGGCAGGTGGGGGCGCTAGCCGGCATCAACGTGCCGCTGCAGCCGGTGAAGCACCAGTACATTGTCACCGAGAGAATTGACGGGTTGGCGAGCGATGCGCCGACGATCCGCGACCCCGACCGCCGCATTTATTTCAAGGAGGAGGTCGGTGGGCTGGTGATGGGCGGCTATGAGCCGAACCCGCAAGCCTGGACGACCGATCTTCCCGGCGGCGATGTCCCTGACGACTGGCAGTTCCGGCTGTTCGACGACGACTACGATCATTTCGAGCAGCATATGAACCAGGCGATCAAGCGGGTTCCGGCGCTCGAAACCGCCGGCGTCAAGCAGATGATCAACGGGCCGGAGAGCTTCACGCCGGACGGCAATTTCATTCTCGGCGTGGCACCCGAATGCGCCAACATGTTCGTCGGCGCCGGCTTCAACGCCTTCGGCATCGCTGCAGGCGGCGGCGCCGGCTGGGTGCTGGCGCAGTGGGTCGTCGACGGCGAGGCGCCACTCGACCTGTGGGTGGTCGATATCAGACGCTTTTCCGACCTGCACCGCGACCGGCAATGGGTCCGCGACCGCACGCTCGAAGCCTATGGCAAGCACTATACGATCGGCTTCCCGCATGAAGAGTATGCCACGGGCCGGCCACGGATCGTGTCGCCGCTCTATGAACGGCTGCAAAAGCACCGCGCCGTGTTCGGCTCCAAGCTCGGTTGGGAGCGGCCGAACTGGTTTGCGCCCGAAGGCGTCGAGCCGAACGACATCTATTCGATGGGCCGGCAGAACTGGTTTTCGCCGGTCGGCGACGAGCACCGGCACGTGCGCGAGAACGTCGGCATCTTCGACCAATCGTCCTTCGCCAAATACGAAATGACCGGTGCGGATGCGCTGAAGGCGCTCGACTGGATCTGCGCCAACGACGTCGCCAAGCCGGTCGGCCGGCTGACCTACACGCAGCTTCTCAACACGCGCGGCGGCATCGAGGCCGACCTGACCGTGGCGCGGCTCGGCGAAGACCGATTCTACGTCGTCACCGGCACCGGCTTTAGGACGCATGACTTCTCGTGGATCGGCGACCATGTCGGCAACGAGCTCGACGTGACGCTCACCGATGTCACCGAGGATTTCGGCACGCTGTCGCTGATGGGGCCGCGGGCCCGCGACGTGCTGGCTGCGGTGACCGATGCGGACGTGTCGAACACCGCTTTCCCGTTCGGACAGGTGCGGGAAATCTCCATCGCCGGCACCACAGTTAGGGCGCTGCGCGTCACCTATGTCGGCGAGCTCGGCTGGGAGCTGCATGTGCCGATCGCGGCGACGGGCGAAATCTTCGACGCTCTGATGGCGGCGGGCGAGGAGCACAGCATCCGCCCGGTCGGCTACAGGGCGCTGGAATCGCTGCGGCTGGAAAAAGGCTACCGCGCCTGGGGCTCCGACATCACGCCCAACGACACGCCGCAGGAGGCCGGCCTTGGCTGGGCGGTGAAGCTTCGCAAGAACACAGATTTTCTCGGGCGGCGGGCGCTGGAAGAGATCGGCGGCGCGGTTCTGAAAAAACGCTTTGCCGGCTTCACCGTCGACGATTGCGAGATCGTGCTGCTCGGGCGCGAAACGATCCTGCGCAACAGCGAGCCGGTCGGCTACCTGACCAGCGGCGGCTATGGCTACACGGTCGGAAAGAACATCGGCTACGGCTATGTGCGCAACGCCGACGGCGTCAGCGACGATTTCCTCACCTGCGGCGACTACGAGCTGGTGGTGGCTATGGAGCGGACGCCGGCAAAAATCCATCTCGAGCCGCTTTACGACCCGGCCGGAGAAAGGATCAGAGCCTAAAGCGCGTCGCGTCTGAACGGCTTCATGCGAGGCGCTTTGAGTTCTTGTTTCTATGCATGTCGTTATCGCAAAACCGCTGCGCACTTTTGCGCAACATGCATAAGAGCGGGGATGGTCAGTTCACGCGCAGAACGAGACCGCGGCTGGGCACGGTGTCGGCCTCGCCCGGCATGGAGACATAGGGCGATGTCTCCTCGGCGCGCGTGACGACGCCCTTCGCCTCGAGGTCGGCTATCCCTGCGGAAAAGCCGGCGTCCCACAGGGTGTTCTTGACCGTCAGCACGATTATCCCGCCCGGCCGGCAGATGCGGATCAGTTCGTCCAGCCCCTCAGCGCCGACATGGCCCGAGGTGAAGACGCCGGCCGATATGATGCCGGCATAGGCATCATCCGCGAAGGGCAGCGGGCCGCCGAGCGCCAGGCAGTGAAGCGCCGAATAGACGCCCTTGCGCGCTGCCTGGGCCAGCATGCCTTCGGAAATGTCGAGCGCCTCGACCTGCGGATAGCCCGCGATCTTCAGCCACTCGCCGATGAGCCCGGTGCCGGCACCGGCATCGAGGAGCGGTGCCGCGCCGCGCGGCAGGTGGCGGGCAAGCAGGGCAAGGCAGATGGTCGGATGGCGATAACCGGCCGCCGACATGTCGGCGTCGTAGGTGTCGGACCAGCGGTCGTAGAGCGCCGCCACCTCCTCTGGCCGCTTCGCTGCATAGGCCGCGGCGAGCGCGCCTTTGTTTTTCCTGTCCGCCATTACAGTCTCGTCCGCAAATCAAAGTGCCGCAGCGTTCTTAGCGCGTCCTACAGGAACGCACGGCGCTGGAGTGAACCGCATGCAAGCGATGATAGCCAAACGGCGAAATTTGTGGAACCGTCGTCACCACAAATAGACGCGAAAAGAGGGCAGAAGCGATGGTGGACGAGGAAGCACGCGCGGCGCTTGCAGCCATTCCGGCGCTGGCCGGCTACGAGGGACCGCTGGAGCGGCTGGGTGGCCTCACCAACCTCGTCTTCAGGGCTGGAGATGCCTGCCTGCGGATTCCCGGCAAGGGCACGCAGGAGTATATCAACCGCGCCAACGAGGCGGTGGCGGCGCGGGAGGCAGCGATGGCCGGCGTCAGCCCCGAGCTGCTGCATGTCGACGGCGAGACAGGCGTGATGGTGACGCGCTTCATCGCGGGCGCCGAGACGATGTCGCCGGATAAATTCAAGACCCGGCCGGGCAGTCCGGAGCGTGCCGGCAAAGCCTTCCGCAGATTGCATACATCCGGCGCGGTGTTTCCCTTCCGCTTCGAGCTGTTTGCGATGATCGACGACTACCTGAAGGTGCTGTCGACCAAGGACGTCGCCCTGCCTGCCGGTTACCACGACGTCGTTCGCGAGGCGGAAACCGTGCGCTCGGCGCTTGCCGCGCATCCCCTGCCTCTCGTCGCCTGTCACTGCGATCCGCTGTGCGAAAATTTTCTCGATACGGGCGACAGGATGTGGATCGTCGACTGGGAATATTCCGGCATGAACGACCCGCTCTGGGATCTCGGCGACCTCAGCGTCGAAGGCCAGTTTGATACGGCGCAGGAGGACGAGATGATGGGCGCCTATTTCGATGGCGAGCCGACGCCGGCGGAGCGCGGCCGCATCGTCATCTACAAGGCGATGTGCGATCTGTTGTGGACGCTGTGGGGACTGATCCAGCTTGCCAACAGCAATCCGGCCGACGATTTCCGCGCCTATGCCGACGGTCGCTTTTCACGCTGCAGGGCGCTGATGGAGACGGCCGACTTCTCAACGCATCTGGCGGCGGTGCGCGCCGGTTAAGTGCCAAAACTCTGAACCTTAAGGCACCAGAAATCTGGACCCTAGTTGACACCTTTCGGCACGTTTTGGGGCGGCACCGTGTCGACCACTTTCTGGCGATGGAAGATGAACAGGCCGGCCAGCACGATGATGCCCGAGCCGATCAGGATGCGCGGGCCGGGCATGTCGCCGAAGAAGGCCAGCCCGAAGATGACGGCCCAGAGCAGCAGGCTGTAATGCAGCGGCGCCAGCGTCGACGCCGGCGCCAGCTTCAGCGCCCTGGTGATCATCAGATGCGCGCCGCAGGAGACGATGCCAAGAAGCAGCATGGCGCCGAAATCGAGCGAGGACGGCGTCTGCCAGTTGCCGATGGTGAGAAACCCGCCGACCAGCAGCGTGCCGATGGTTTGCCAGGTAACGAGCGAGGTGTCGCTGGTGCCACGCAACCGCCGGTTGAGAATGATTGCGAAGGCGAATGAAATGCTTCCGGCCAGCGCGAAGGTCGACGACAGCGAAAACGCGGCCGAGGACGGTTCGAGCATGATCAGCACACCGCAGAACCCGACCAGAATCGCCATCCAGCGGCGCCAGCCGACCTTTTCACCAAGCAACAGGTGGGACAGCGCCGCCACGTAGATCGGCCCTGCCATGTAGAAGCTCATGACGTCGGCGAGCGGCAGATAGACGACGGCGGCGTAGAACAGCGCCGTGTCAAGCGTCGTCATGACGACGCGCAAGACCTGCAGTTCCAGGCGCTCCATGCGGAACAGCCTGGCCGCGCCTTGACGCGCGATCATCGGACCGAGCACGAAAAAGGCGCCGATGGAACGGATCAGCACGACCTGGCCGACGGAAAAGCTGGCGACCAGCCATTTGCCCATCGCATCATTCAAAGCAAACAGGAAATCGCCGGCCAGCATCAGCAGAATGCCAGCCAAAAGCACGTTCCTGAACGTTGAATTCTGGGCTGTTGGCTGTGCCATGCCGATGTCGCTTCCTCCCGCATGAAAGCCCGGTGAGCAGCGTCGTAGACGCAAGCGGCCGCTTTGACGAGCGGAAATCGGGAAGCCGGCCAGACCAGGGACCGGAAATCGGCTGGGCCTGTACGGACGATCGCAACGGCCTACTTTGGCCGTGGCCGAATGATAACCGGACGATAGATCACCGGCCGATCCCAGGGATCGAAGACCGACGCACTTCTGAGCTCGGCGCGGCGCGCCAGATCGATGCGCTGCAGACATTCGGCGAAGGCATCATTCTTCCTGACGAAGCCGTAGGATCGACATTTCGCCTCATCCGCGGCACGACGGTCTTCGGCCGTCATGCAGCCTGCACAGGTCGCCGCCAACACGACCATCATCGCCGCCTTGTGCCACATGACATCCTCCTCGGCATAAAACTGGAGGTTGATTGTAGACTTGCGGTCAGGACCTATCAATCTGATCGATGGAGTTTTGCGACCGGCGATGCCTGCGGTTCACTGTTGCCGGCCGTCCGGCGATCGAGAGCCGTGTTTCCTGCCTGGCCCGCTCGGCCACCACCTTGCCCCTGGCGATGACACAGAGTCGCTCGGGACGCAGGCGCAAGGCCTCGACCGGATCGCCGGCATCGAGGACGACGAGGCTGGCGCGCTTGCCGACCGACAGGCCGAAATGGTCGAGGCCCATGATGGCGGCGTTGACGTTGGTGACCATGTCGAAGCAGCGCGCCATGTCGGCCGGGCTCGACATCTGGGCGACGTGAAGGCCCATGAAGGCGACGTCGAGCATGTCGGCGGTGCCCAGCGAATACCAGGGGTCGAGCACGCAATCCTGGCCCCAGCCGACGCGGATGCCGTGGGCAAGCATTTCCTTGACCCGCGTCAGGCCGCGGCGTTTGGGGAATGTGTCGTGGCGGCCCTGCAGCATGATGTTGATCAGCGGATTGGGGATCGCCGAGACGCCTGCCTCTGATATCAGCGGCAACAGCTTCGAGACATAGTAATTGTCCATCGAGTGCATCGACGTAAGATGCGAGCCGGCGACCCTGCCCTGCAGGCCGAGGCGTTGCGTCTCATAGGCCAGTTGTTCGATATGGCGCGACAGCGGATCATCGGTCTCGTCGCAATGCAGGTCGACCATGAGGCCGCGTTCTGCCGCGATTTCGCACAGTTCCGTCACCGAACGCGTGCCGTCGGCCACGGTGCGCTCGAAATGCGGAATACCGCCGACGATGTCGACACCCATGTCGAGCGCGCGGATGGTGTTATCGCGCGCCGTCGGCGAGCGATAAAACCCATCCTGCGGGAAGGCGACCAGTTGCAGGTCGATATAGGGCGCGACGGTCTTCTTCACATCGAGCAGGGCTTCGACCGCCAGCAACCTGGTATCGCAGACATCGACATGACTGCGGATGGCGAGCAGGCCCATGGACACTGCCCAGTCGCAATAGGCGAGCGCGCGGTCGCGCACCGCTTCGTGCGTCAACAGCGGCTTCAGTTCGCCCCACAGCGAGATGCCTTCGAGCAGCGTGCCCGACACGTTGATGCGCGGGATGCCTAGCGAGAGCGTGGCGTCCATGTGAAAATGCGGATCGACGAAGGGCGGCGAGATCAGATTGCCATGGGCGTCGATCGCCGTGCCCGCGCCAGCGTTCAGCTCCGGCTCGATGGCCGCGATCGTCTCGCCGATGATGCCGATATCGGCGATCCTGCCGTCGGGCAGCGTGCCGCCGCGGACGATAAGGTCGAAATCCATCTACCGTCATCCCTTTGAAGAAGCGAACCTATTCCGGCACATACCTTACCGCACCCTTTGCAGCACTGGTCGCCATCGAGGCGTAGGCGCGCAAGGCCATTGTCACCTTGCGCTTGCGCTTTTCCTCGGGCTTCCAGGCGGCGGCTCCCTTGGCCTCCATCGCGGCGCGGCGGGCGGCCAGTTCGGCATCGTCGACGGCAAGCCGGATGGTGCGGTTCGGGATATCGATCTCGATCGTATCGCCCTCATGCACCAGCCCGATCAGCCCGCCTTCCGCCGCCTCGGGAGAAGCATGGCCTATCGACAGGCCGGAGGTGCCGCCGGAGAAGCGGCCATCGGTGACCAGCGCGCAGGCCTTGCCGAGGCCCTTCGACTTCAAATAGCTGGTCGGATAGAGCATTTCCTGCATGCCGGGGCCGCCGCGCGGCCCTTCGTAGCGGATGACGACGACATCGCCGGCTTTGATCTCGTTGGACAGGATCGCCTTGACGCTGGCGTCCTGGCTTTCGAACACCCTGGCCGGGCCGGTGAATTTCAGGATCGATTCATCGACGCCCGCGGTCTTCACGATACAGCCGTCGAGCGCCAGGTTGCCTTTCAGCACGGCAAGGCCACCATCCTTGGAAAAAGGATATTGGGCCGAGCGGATGACACCCTTCTCCCGGTCGAGATCGAGTTCGTCCCAGCGGCGATCCTGGCTGAAGGCGACCTGCGTCGGCACGCCGCCCGGGGCCGCCAGAAAGAAGTCGCGGACATTCTGGCTTGACGTGCGCGAGATATCCCAATGGTCGAGCGCTTCGCCGAGGCTTGCGGTGTGCACGGTCGGCAGGTCGCGGTTGATCAGTCCGGCGTTATCGAGCTGGCCGAGGATCGCCATGATGCCGCCGGCGCGGTGGACGTCTTCCATGTGCACATCCGCCTTGGCGGGGGCAACCTTGCATAGCACCGGCACCTTGCGTGACAGCGCGTCAATGTCGTCCTGACCGAAATCGATCTCGCCCTCATGCGCGGCAGCCAGGATGTGCAGCACGGTGTTGGTCGAGCCGCCCATGGCGATGTCGAGCGTCATGGCGTTCTCGAAGGCGCCCTTCGAGGCGATGCTGCGCGGCAGCGCGGTGTCGTCGTCCTGCTCGTAGTAGCGCTGCGCGAGATCGACGATCAGGTGGCCGGCCTCGACGAACAGCCGCCTGCGGTCGACGTGCGTCGCCAACGTCGAACCGTTGCCGGGCAGCGAAAGGCCGAGCGCCTCGGTCAGGCAATTCATCGAATTGGCGGTGAACATGCCCGAGCAGGAGCCGCAGGTCGGGCAGGCCGAGCGCTCGATTACCTTGACGTCCTCGTCGGAGATCTTGTCGTCGGCAGCCGCGACCATGGCGTCGACCAGATCGAGCGCCTGCGTCTTGCCGGCAAGCACCACCTTGCCGGCCTCCATCGGGCCGCCGGAGACGAAGACGGTCGGGATGTTGAGACGCAGCGACGCCATCAGCATGCCCGGCGTGATCTTGTCGCAATTCGAGATGCAGACCATGGCGTCGGCGCAGTGGGCATTGACCATGTACTCGACCGAGTCAGCGATCAGTTCGCGCGACGGCAGCGAATAGAGCATGCCGTCATGGCCCATGGCGATGCCGTCGTCGACAGCGATGGTGTTGAACTCCTTGGCCACGCCGCCGGCCTTTTCGATCTCCCGGGCAACCAGTTGGCCGAGATCCTTGAGGTGGACGTGACCCGGCACGAACTGGGTGAAGGAATTGACCACCGCGATGATCGGCTTGCCGAAGTCGGAATCCTTCATGCCGGTGGCGCGCCACAGGCCGCGGGCGCCGGCCATGTTACGGCCATGGGTAGTGGTGCGGGATCGGTAGGCGGGCATTAAACTGTCCTTGCTGTTTGCGTCGTCCGAACAGGGGCGGAAAACCGGAACTGAGCGGCGTTATATACGCCACCGTCTGGTCTGGCCACGGTTTTGCGATGCGCCGGGATCTTGAGCCAAAGACGGCAAGCCGGTCCAGGCAGTAAAAAAAGTCAGAGGTGCTGTCGGATCGTGTTTTGTTTGAGCGTCCTTGGGCAGACGGCGGCGACCGGCATCAATCGCCAGCCGGCCGTTGGACGCGTGAAAACAAGCCAAAACAGCCCAAGGAGCAAGAAAATGCAAAAGATCACCCCGTGCCTGTGGTTCGACGACCAGGCCGAGGAGGCCATGAACCATTACATCTCCATCTTCAAGAACTCGAAGGTGCTGAGCGTGATGCGCTGGCCCAAGGGCAGCGGCGATAATGAGGGCAAGGTGCTGGTGACCTATTTCGAGCTCGACGGCGTGCAGTTCCAGGCGCTCAACGGCGGGCCGCAATTCAAGTTCACCGAGGCAGTCTCGCTCTCCATCGACTGCAAGACGCAGGAGGAGGTCGACTATTTCTGGGAAAGGCTCATCGAGGGCGGTGGCGAGCCCAGCCAGTGCAGCTGGCTGAAGGACAAATTCGGCGTGTCCTGGCAGGTCGTGCCGGAGCAATTGCCGAGGCTGCTGCAGGACCCCGACACGGAAAAGGCCGGCCGCGTCATGCAGGCTATGATGCAGATGAGCAAGATCGACATCGCCAAGATCGAAGAGGCGGCCAGGGGGTGATCGAGCCGTCCGATCTTCCCTTCTCCCCTTGTGGGAGAAGGTGGCCGAGCGAAGCTCGGTCGGATGAGGGGTGTTCCAGCTTGGCGCCGCCGGCACTCTGTCCAACACCCCTCATCCGGCTCGGCTCTCCGTGCCAATCTATCTTCCCCACGAGGGGGAAGGGAAGGCGCTGAGTCTAGTTCAAGCCGCCTTGTCGCGGACCTGATAATCCTTGACCGCGGCGAAGCGGATCGCCTTCCAGCGCTCGGCCTCGTAGTTGAGCGAAAAGGCGTGCTGGGCAAGGAACACCGGATCGTGGTCGAGGTCGCGGGCAATGTCGCCGCGATGCGCCTCGATGAAGCGATGCACCTCGGCCTTGTCGTCGGCCGATATCCAGCGGCAGACGGAAAAGCGCGACATCTCGAAATCGACCGGCAGCGTGTATTCGATATTCAGCCGCTCCTTCAGCACGTCGAGCTGCAGCGCACCGACGACGCCGACGATTGCCGGCGAGCCGTCTTCTGGCGAGAACAGTTGCACGACGCCTTCCTCGGCCATCTGGTGCAGCGCCTCCTTCAGCTTCTTGGCCTTCATCGCGTCGCCGAGCCGGACGCGGCGCAGGATTTCCGGCGCGAAATTCGGCACGCCGCGGAACAGGATCTCCTCGCCCTCGGTCAGCGTATCGCCGATGCGCAGCGTGCCGTGGTTGGGGATGCCGACGACGTCGCCGGCAAAGGCCTCGTCGGCGGTGACGCGGGTGCGGGCGAAGAAAAATTGCGGCGCCGACAGGCTCATCGATTTTCCCGTGCGCACCAGCTTGGCTTTCATGCCGCGCTCGAGCTTGCCCGAGCAGACGCGGACGAAGGCGATGCGGTCGCGGTGGTTGGGATCCATGTTGGCCTGGATCTTGAAGACGAAGGAGGTCATCCTATCCTCGGTCGCCTCGACTTTGCGGGTATCGGCTTCCTGCGCGCGTGGCGGCGGCCCGTAGGCACCAAGCGCCTCGATCAGGTCGCGGACGCCGTAATTGCGCAGCGCCGAACCGAAATAAACCGGCGTCAGATGGCCCTCGCGAAACGCACCGATGTCGAGCGGGCGGCAGGCTTCGCGCGCCAGCTCCAGCTCCTCGATGAAAGCCTCGCGCTCGTTCTCCGGCAACAGGCCGGCGACGCGGTTGGAGTCGGGACCATTGACCGGCGTGCGTTCTTTCTCGGCGTCGCCCTTGCGCACCGCGTTCAGCGCCAGATGATAGGTGCCGGAAAAGGTTTTGCCGCGGCCGATCGGCCAGGTGATCGGTGCGGTGTCCAGCGCCAGCTTCTGCTCGATCTCATCGAGGATCTCGAACGGGTCGCGGCTTTCGCGGTCCATCTTGTTGACGAAGGTGATGATCGGGATGTCGCGAAGCCGGCAGACCTCGAACAGTTTTAGCGTGCGCGGCTCGATACCCTTGGCGGCGTCGATGACCATGACCGCCGCATCGACCGCCGACAGCGTGCGATAGGTATCGTCGGCGAAATCCTCGTGACCGGGCGTATCGAGCAGGTTGAAGACATTGTCCTCATACTCGAAGGTCATCACCGAGGTGACGACCGAAATGCCGCGCTCGCGCTCTATCTTCATCCAGTCCGACCGGGTCTGGATGCGATCCTTCTTGGCCTTGACCTCGCCGGCAAGCTGGATGGCACCGCCGAACAAAAGCAGCTTTTCGGTCAGCGTCGTCTTGCCGGCGTCCGGATGCGCGATGATCGCGAAAGTGCGGCGGCGCGCCACCGCGTTCGTGATGTCTTCAGCCAATTTATGGAATCCCATGTGGTGCGCGGGCTTCTAGCAGCGCTTTTGCAGCCTGTCGAACAATTTTGGGCGGTTGCCCCGCCTTGAGATAGGTCCGCCGCAATGGCATCAACATGAGGCGGTTCGATAAAGGTCCATCCATGAGCGCAGCCAAGCACGTCATCGTCGTCGGCGCCGGCATCATCGGCGCGTCCATCGGCTGGCATCTGGCGAAGGCTGGCGCGAACGTGACGATCATTGCCGACAGCGGCGCCGGCGGTGTCGCTACGCCGAATTCCTTTGCCTGGATCAATGCCAGTTGGGGCAATCCAGAGCCGTATTTCCGGCTGCGTACCCGTTCGATGGCCGAGTGGACGCGGCTTGCCCATGACGTGCCCGGCATTCCGCTCGCCTGGTGCGGCGGCCTGTGCTGGGACATGCCGCCGGCCGAGCTTGAGGCCTATGCCGCCGAGCATTCCGCCTGGGGCTACGGGATCGAGCGCGTCGACCGCGTGGGAGCCGCACGTATAGAGCCCAATTTGACCGAGCTTCCCGACTTCGCCCTTCACGTCGCTGAGGAGGGCGTGGCCGAACCGGTCGCGGCCACGCAGACGCTGCTGGCCGACGCCGAGCGGGTTGGCGCGCGGGTGATTACCAGCACGACAGTCACCGCGCTGATACAGACCAATGGCAGGATTAGCGGCGTCGATACGTCAGGCGGACGGATTGTCGCCGACGAGGTGGTGATCGCGGCCGGCGCCGGCTCTGCGGCAATTGCGGCAACGGCCGGGCTAAAACTGCCGATCGAGACGCCGCCCGGCCTGATCGTCCATTCACGCCCGTACGAAAAGCTGCTCAACGGCCTGGTGATCGGCGACCGGCTGCACATGCGCCAGACTGCCGAGGGCCGCATCATCGCCGGCTCGGATTTCGGCGGCGCCGATCCGGGCATGGATACCGAAGCCACAGCCCGCGAGTTGTATGCGTCGATGAAAACCATGCTGCGCGGCGCCGACCGGCTGGATCTGGATTTTCACACTGTCGGCTATCGGCCGACGCCGATCGACGGCTTTCCGATCATCGGACGGGCTCAAGGCGTGAGCGGCCTCTATGTCGCGGTCATGCATTCCGGCATCACGCTGGCGCCTGCCGTCGGCCTGTTCGCCGGCCGGGAAATACTGGACGACGCGCGCGACCCGCTGCTTGAGCCCTATGGGTTGGCGCGGTTTGCTCAATAGCCGGGCGGAGGGCGAAAACCGCCGCTCAGCGGCGCTATCGCCCTGGCGATGCCAAGCAGCCGCGATTCTGACCAGCGACGGCCGACCAGCTGCAAGCCGATGGGCAGGCCGTCGCGGTCCTGCCCGCAGGGCATCGACAGTGCTGGGTGGCCGCTGTAGTTGAACACCGCGCCATAGGCTGGCAGCAGCCAGTAGCTCTGCTCCCTGTCATCGACCTTGATTGGTGTTCCCGGCTCGCAATGCGGAAAGGCCGTGGTCATGGCGACGGGGCAAAGCAAGACATCGCAACCTTCGAAAAACCAGTCCCAGGCAAGGATTGACTGGTCGCGGCGGGCGAGCGCCTCGAACCAGCGCGAGACCGGTGTCGGTTCTTCTGGCGGCTCCGGTTGCGCAGCCTCCAGCATCATGCCGATCAGCGCGCCGCCTTGCGTCAGATCGTCATGCAGGTCGAGCGTCGGCAGTCTTGCTTCCTCGACGGCTGCCCCCGCAGACTTGAGTTGCTCGGCCAGACTTTCGACCGCGGCCCTGATCTCGCCGGCTACCGGAAAACCCGGAAAGGCCGGCGCGAAAGCGATGCGCAGGGTCTTGGGATCAACCTCCGGCGTGCCCTCGACAGGCACCGGGGCAAGGTCGGTGTCGCTGCCATCCGGTCCTGCAATGATCCTCAGGATCAGCGCCAGATCTTCGACGTTGCGGGCCAGCGGACCGATGCAGGACATCAGCCGTACGCCGCGCGGTACGCCACCGGGATCGGGAAAGGCGCCGGCCAAGGAGACGCGATGCTCGGTCGGCTTGAGGCCGTGGACACCGCAGAAGGCTGCCGGCAGGCGGATCGAATCCTGCATGTCGGTGCCGAGTTCGAATGGCGTCATGCCAGCGCAAAGTGCTGCCGCCGCTCCCCCGCTGGAACCGCCGGCGGTGCGCGATTGATCCCACGGATTACTGGTGCGGCCGAACAGTGGGTTGTTCGACTGCCAGTCGCCCAGCATCGTTGCGACATTTGTCTTGCCGACCAGCACGCCGCCGGCCGCCTTCAACCTGAGAACGACCGGGCTGTCTTTTCTCGCCACATAGTCGGCAAAAGGCGGAAAGCCGACCGTCGTCTTCATCCCCACTGTTTCGTGAGTGTCCTTCAGCGTGAACGGCACGCCGTGCAGCGGCCCGAGAGCGTCGCCGCGCGCTTGCGCTTCGTCGGCCTTCTTCGCGCGAGCGCGAGCCCCTTCCCTGTCGAGCGTGACGACCGCGTTGACCGCCTCATTATGCCTGTCGATCTCAGCCAAATGCGCGTCCAGCGCTTCCACGGCGGAAATCTTGCGGTCGCGGATCGCGGCAGCCAATTCTCTGGTGGAGGAAAAGACGAGGTCCATGACCAATGCTCCGGCTTGCTAGCGGCGCCAGCCTCACCAAATGGCGAACTACGGCGCGTCTTCAAGCCGAGTTCAGCATTCGAGGACTGGCGGTGCTTGATTGGAATTGCGCTGCAAGGGTCTGCTGAGGTCGGCACCGTCCCGCGATATTCCGCGATAGCGAGGGATCTACACGGCCAGCGCCAGTCTTGCCGGCTCCGGCGCAAACGGACGAATGGTCATGCCGTCTCTGGTAATGGTGACGAAGCTAGAGGGCGGGATCGGCTGCCAGTCGCCGCTATCACGGTCGAAAGGCTCCAACATAAGGCATCGCCCGCCGCCATTGCGGAAGACGGAGGTGTAGAGGGTCGGCGCGTGGGCATCGGTCGCATAGCGCACCGCATGGAGCGATTCGCCGTCCGACAAGGCGGCGGTAAGTCTCAGCGCCGGTTCGAAGCCGGCGCGGCGCGAGGCGTCGATCACCCGCGCCGTAGCGCGCGACACTGCGCCTTGCGGATCGCCCGCCAGACCCTCGTCGATCATCAGGAGAAAGAAAAGTTCGGAATCGGTGGTGCCCTCGCGGCGATCGAAGACATCGTCGGAGAGCGCATTTTCCAGCGCGCGGCGGATTCTTTCGAAGCCGCCGATCTGGCCGTTGTGCATGAACGACCAGCGGCCGGCAGTGAAGGGATGACAGTTCATGCGGCTGGTGGCGCCGCCGGTCGAGGCGCGCACATGGGCAAGGAACAGGCTGGACCTGATCTGCCGGCACAGGCTCTTCAGATTGGGATCGGACCAGGCCGGCAGGATGTCGCGATAGAGACCCGGTTCGGGCCGGTCGCCGTACCAGGCGAGACCAAAGCCATCGCCATTGGTCGGCGACTTGGCTTCCTGGGCGCAATGACTCTGGGCGATCAGCGAATGGCAGGGTGCCGTGACGATGTCTTCGAGGAAAACCGCTTCGCCGAGGTAGGCCGCCCACCGGCACATCGCTTAATCCCCCTCAGGCGCGATCCATGAGAGCCGCAGGCTCCTTGATCGCGTGTGTGCCTCTGTTGTGCGTGCGCTCATAGAGCTCGCGGATGATTCGGCTGGCCGTAGTCTCGAACAGAAACGGCAAGAAAGCGTGAATGAGTGCGGCGAACGCTGCCATGAACAGACGCGAGCAGAACCACGCCGCGAAGGCCATATGGCTGAAATAGGTCTCGCCCACCTTGGCCGGGTGAGAGGTAAAGAGCCTTGCAAGCCGTGTCGTCATGGTGATCCCTCCTGGCTGGGTAAGCCCCCGATGCTGAATATTCTGGCACAAGCTTTCGGTTCATCGGTCCCAAATCATCCTTGTGTTTGGCCAATTATTGGGACAAACATCCCACATGCCGCTGGAAATCGATGAGATCGACCGAAGATTGCTGGCCGAACTGCAACGCGACGGCACGCTGTCGGTCGACCAATTGTCGGAAAGAGTGTCGCTGTCGCGCAACGCCTGCTGGCGCCGGGTCAAGCGGCTCGAAGAAGACGGAGTCATCACCGGCCGGGTGGCGCTGGTCGATGCCGACAAGCTTGGCCTTGGCCTTTCGGTGTTCATCCTGGTCCGGACCTCCAACCACGATCCGGACTGGCTGCAGAAATTCCGGGCGGCAGTCACCAGTTTTCCCGAGATCACCGGCGTCTACCGCATGTCCGGCGACCTCGATTATGTATTGCGTGCCCGCGTCGCCGACGTGAAGGCGTATGACCGGCTCTATCAGCGGCTGATCGCCAAGGTGGCGCTGTCGGATGTTTCGGCGTCCTTCGTCATGGAGGAGATCAAGGAGACGACGATCATTCCCGTAGAACTGCGCTGAAACGGAACTGCGCTGAAAGAAAGCCGTTGATAGCCTGGCCGCCGAGTTGACTGAATCGGCGTTGACAGCGATAGGATCAGCCTCATGCGCGCAGCACTCTACACTTCCTCCGTCATCGGTCCGGCCGTCGGCTTCATCAGGCTGCCACATGGTGAAGGCCTGCCGCTTCCCGCCTATGAAAGCGCGGGCGCCGCCGGCATGGATCTGCGCGCCGCGGTGCCGGACGACCGGCCGCTGCTGATCCTGCCGGGAAAACGCGCGCTGGTGCCGACCGGACTGATCCTGGAGATCCCGGAGGGGGTGGAAGGCCAGGTCCGGCCACGCTCGGGCCTCGCCTTCAAGCACGGGCTTACCTGTCTCAACACGCCGGGCACCATCGACAGCGACTATCGCGGCGAGGTCAAGGTGCTGCTGATCAATCTTGGCGACGAGGATTTCGCGGTGACGCGCGGCATGCGGATCGCGCAGATCGTCTTCGCCCCGGTGACGCAGGCGACGGTCGATGAGCGCAGCTTGGCCGGCGGAACGACGCGCGGCTCCGGCGGCTTCGGATCGACCGGCACGGCCTGATGTCGCTACCCAAACTCGTCATCTTCGATTGCGACGGGGTTCTGGTCGACACCGAGAACCTGGCCAATCGGCGCCTCGCCGAATGGCTCAGCGCCGCCGGCTACCCGGCAAGCTTCGAATATTGCCGCAAGAACTTCTCCGGCCGCGCCATGGTCTCGGTGCAGAAGGAAGTCGAGGCGACCGGCGCCAGCCTCGGCGCCGATTTCGTCGACCGTTGGAACGCCGGTCTGCCGGACCTGTTCGCGCATGGCGTCGAAGCCGTCCCCTATGTCAGGCAGTTCATCGAAGCCGTGCACGCTGCCGGCATCGCAACTTGCGTCGCTTCGTCGGCGCGGGTGAGTAAAATGCACATCACGCTCGGCCAGACCGGGCTGCTGCCGCTGTTCGAGCATGCACTGTTCAGCTCGACCATGGTTTCGCGCGGCAAGCCTTTTCCCGACCTGTTCCTGCATGCCGCAAGCACGATGGGCTTCGCGCCAGCCGACTGCATCGTCATCGAGGACAGCGTCGCCGGGACATTAGCCGGCATTGCCGCCGGCATGCGCGTATTTTCCTACTACGGCGACCCGCATTCCGACCGCGACGGCCTGACCGAGGCCGGCGGCATCCTGTTTGACGACATGCGCGAGCTGGCCGGGCTGGTGCCGATCCCCTGATCTGGTCTTCAGGTTGTTATCCGGCTGGACGCGCCAGGCGCCTATGCTAGCTTGCCAATGTCCGACAGTGGGATGCGCCCAGCCTATGAACTCGATCCTGTCTCGCTTCACCCTCGCCTGCTTGCTGCTGCCGTGTCTGTGGGCCGCGGCCAGCGCGCAGGGCGTCAGCTTCCCGGACCTTGGCAGCACCCTCCCCGGCCACGAGAACACGACCTATCTCGACCTCGCCAGGATGGTCATTCCCGATCTGGCGGCGGACAAGGATGGCTTCTACCGTGGCTCCATGCCGATCGAGATGCGCCATATCGAAGGTGGGGATAGCGGTGGCTCGCCGCCCGAAACGTCGGGCTTTTCCAATGCTGGCGTGCTCCAGATCAGGGCCGGCGGCAAGGAACGGCTGGCCATGCTGTTCGACCTCGGCAGTTCCTCCGACAGCGCAGAGGGCTTTGCGGTGCTGGCGCTCTACGATCTTGCCGGCAAGCCGAGACTGCTCGACGCTGTCAATGTCGCCGTCGACCGGAGCACCTATTTCCGCGATCCGGGCAAGCTTCCGATCGGGCTAGGCGATGACGTCATCATCACCCTGAGCACGCATTTCAATTCGAGCCAGGGCTATGTGAGCACGCCGCTGATCCTGGTCCGCGACGACAGGTTCGAGCTGATCGACATGATCTCTACGTTCGACGTATCCCTGTGCGCCTACAGGCGCACGCAGGAGTTGGCGTTTCAGACCGCTGCGGAAGGCCAGCCCTATGCGGCCATCAAGGCGACGGTGACCGATGCCACCATGCCGAATGGCGAAAGCTGCGACGATGCGGCGCCCGAGGCTTCCTCGCGCGACATCTCCGTCACCTACCATTGGGAAGGGGCCGCGTACGTCAAGGGGTCCGACGCACTGGACAAATTGGCAGGAGAGAACGCCAATCGCTTCTGACCCAATCGCATTCGTTTGCCCGGCGGGCAGTGGCGGGATAAAATGCGCTTCGCACTCTGGGGAGCATCCATGGACAAGGGCAAGACCTTTCGCGACCTGCACAGTTCGATCTTCGTCATGCCCAACCCCTGGGACGTCGGCACGACGAAACTGCTGGCCTCCTTCGGTTTCAAGGCGTTGGCGACGACCAGCGCCGGCTTTGCCTTTTCGCGCGGCCTGCCCGATGGCGCGGTGACCTTCGAGGCGATGATCCACCACTGCCGCGACGTGACCGCGGCGACCGGCCTGCCGGTCTCGGCCGACCTTGAGAAGGGCAAGGGCGACAGCGCGACAAGTGCCGCGGAAACTGTCTTCGCAGCCGAAGCGGCAGGCCTCGCCGGCTGCTCGATCGAGGACCACACCGGCGAGCCCGACAAGCCGATTTATGAATTTTCGCATGCCGTCGAGCGCGTCGCCGCTGCAGCGGAGGCGGCACGGGCGCTGAAGCACGACTTCGTCTTCACCGCGCGGGCCGAGAATTTTCTGTGGGGCAGGCCAGACATCGACGACACGATCAAGCGGCTGCAGGCCTTCGAGAAGGCCGGCGCCGACGTGCTCTACGCGCCAGGCCTCGGCGATGTCGAGACGGTGCAAACCGTCTGCTCGGCGCTGACCAAGCCGGTCAACGTCATGGTGAGGCCCGGCTTCACCATCGCCGATCTTGCCCAGGCAGGGGTCAAGCGCATTTCGCTCGGGCCCTGGCTGACCAACTACGCCTTCGGCATGCTGGAAACGGCGGCGCGCGAGATCCAGCAGGACGGCACCTTCGGCTTCACCCGCACCGCCATGCCGTTCGGCAAGCTGCAGGCGTTGTTTGCCGAACCCAACGCATGAAGCTCAGCGTCGTCGACATGCACACCGGCGGCGAGCCGCTGCGGATCGTCACCGGTGGTTATCCCAGGATTCCTGCAGGCACGATCCTGGAAAAACGCGCCTATGTGCGCGATCATCTCGATCATCTCAGGAAGATCCTGATATTCGAGCCGCGCGGCCATTACGACATGTATGGCGCGCTGCTGGTGGAACCCGACCTGCCCGGCGCCGACCTCGCCGTGCTGTTCATGCACAATGAGGGCTATTCGACGATGTGCGGCCACGCCATCGTCGCGCTCGGCCGCTACGCCGTCGACGAGGGGCTGGTGGCGCGGCAGGAGCCGCTAACGACAGTCAACATCGAGGCGCCGTGCGGGCTGGTCGTCGCCTCGGTCGAGGTGCAGGACGGCAAGGCCGGTGCTGTGTCATTCGAAAGCGTGCCGGCCTTTCTGTTCGCCCGCGACCAGCAGATCGAATTGCCGGGTTACGGGGCGATCGGATTCGACATCGCCTATGGCGGCGCCTTCTATGCGCTCGCCGATTGCCGGCAGTTCGGGCTGGAGTTCGGCGAAAACCGCGTGTGCGATTTCGTCGATGCGGCGACGGCACTGACGGAGAAGCTGGAGAAGGAATTCCCGCTGTCGCATCCCGACCATGCCGAGCTTGCCTTTCTCTACGGCACCATCCTGACCGACGGACAGGACGCATATTCCGATAGCCCGACCAAAAACATATGCGTCTTCGCCGAGGCTCAGGTCGACCGCTCGCCGACCGGATCGGGCGTCACCGCGCGGCTGGCGGCGATGCATGCCAGGGGCGAAATCGCCGGCCAGACGCGGCTGTTCGAGAGTATCGCCGGCTCGCGCTTTTCCGGCAGCGTGGCGAGGACCGCGAAAACCGGGCCGCATGATGCCATCATCGCCCGTGTCGGCGGCCGCGCCTTCTACAGCGGCCGGGCCGAATTCATCGTCGAACCCGAGGACGAGTTGGGACGTGGTTTTCTTTTACGCTAGCGCCGAACCCAACAAAACGGAACGGAGCGTAACGTTTGGCTACAACCGCCATTCGCAAGCCTGCATCACCAGAACATCAGCACTCCTAAGCCGCTTCCCGCGCCGAGATCGCCTTGTGCAGATGTACCATCATGGCGGCGGCGAACAGCGGCGTCAAAAGGTTGAGCAGCGGCACTGCGAGGAAGGCAGCGACAACCAGCCCGGCGAGGAACACCGTGACGGCATGTTTTTTGCGCAACGCCCGGGCGTCGGCCTCCGGGCGAAAGCGCATCGCGGCGAATTCGAAGAATTCACGTCCCAGCAGATAGCCGTTGACGATGAAGAAGGCGGCGATGTTGATGCCCGGCACCAGCAGAAGCAGCAAGGCCAAAAGGTTGCCGACGATGACGACGCCAAAGAATTTGATCGCCAACACCAGCGAGCGCAGTGCCGGCATCGCGCGGCCGGGTGGGTCATTGGGATAGTCGGTGCGCTCGACCAGTTCGGCGGCGGCGTCGAGGAACAGGCCGGCGATGATCGCCGTCACCGGCGCGATCAGCAGGGCCAGACCGAAGGCAAGGGCGATGGCGGCGATGATGCCGCCCAACCAGCCGGCCCAGGACGGCAGGCCGGGTATCAGGGACTCCAACCACGGCAAGGCCAGCCACTCGACAAGGCTCGTCAACCCGAACCACAAGGCCACCAGCGCCAGCAAGGTGAGCCCCAGCGTCTCGATGAAAACCGAGCGGAATTCGGGCGAGAACAGCCGGCTCAGGGCGGCGCGGGCGGCGTCGAGTATCATCGCGTTTCAAACCCATATGCAACGCGCCCGTTTTGGGCAGGACGCCCCCCGAGATAGGACAGGGAAATCATCAGCGCAACTGCTGCTGATAACGCAAGTTACCGCGCAAACACCGGCTTGCGGACAGGAATGGTCATCGCAGCCACGCCGGCGACAACAAGGGCCATTCCCCACCACGCCGTCGGGCCAAGGCTCTCGCCGAGGAATACGGCCCCGATACCCACGCCGATCGGCACGCGCAGATAGGCCTGCGAGGTGGTGCCGACGGAGCCCAGCGTATGGATGAGCCGGAAATAAAGGCAGAAGGCCAGCGCAGTTGAAAAAACCGAAAGTCCGAGCAGAGCAAGGATCGAGGCCGTTGATGGCGCCAACGCCCAAGGGCGGTCGAACACAAGGCTGAGGGGGACGAGTATCGCGGCGCCGCAAAGCATCGAACCGGCGGCTGGAATCATCGGATCGAGGCCCTTGAAGCCGCGACCGAAAATGGCGGCACCTGCGTAGCAGACCGTCGCCGCGACGACGGCAAGCTGCGCCCACAACTGGTGACCAAGGCCGCCAAGCGCCTGGGTGCCGACGATGAGGCATATTCCAGCTGTTCCCGCACCGACGCCGGACAGTTTGCGCATGGTCACTGGTTCGTGGCGCGTGATGAGCGCGGTCAGCAAGAAGGTGAAGATTGGGGACGTCGCATTCAGGATCGTGGCCAGGCCGGCGTCTAGCGAGCGCTCGGCCGAGGCTATCAACGTGAACGGCACAACGCTGTTGAGGTATGCCTGGAACGCGAACCGACGCCAGCTGGCGGTATCGCGCGGCAGGGTCAGGCCACGCCAGCGGATGAGGGCGAGAAGAATTCCACCCGCAATCAACGTTCGGGCTGCGATCAGCGTTACCGGCGGGATCGTCTCGACGCCGATCTTGATGAAGGTATAGGAAGCACCCCACAGCACCGCGAGCGCAATGAGGAGCGCCAGCTCGGTCTTCATGTCGGTTTTTGCAGGCATGGCGGGTTCGCAACCTTCGGGGGAACATTGATCGGCGACGCCATCCTTGTAAGCGAGGCACGAAAGAAATGCTTCGATCATTATCCAACCGTGATTGTTGGCTAGGCAAAGCCGCATCAAATCGCTAGACCCGCCCGCGGCCGGCATGCCAGAAAGCCGGTGGTTTTTCGCGGAGACATGATTGATGCCGAACTATGACGTGCTTTGTATCGGTAATGCCATTGTCGACATCATCGCCCAGTGCGACGAGGCATTCCTTGAGACGAACGGCATCATCAAGGGCGCGATGAATTTGATCGATACGAGGCGCGCCGAGCTGCTCTACAGCCGCATGGGCCCGGCCATCGAAGCCTCCGGCGGCAGCGCCGGCAACACGGCGGCGGGCGTCGCCAGCTTCGGCGGTCGCGCCGCCTTCTTCGGCAAGGTCTCGAACGACACGCTCGGCGAAATCTACGCCCATGACATGCACGCGCAGGGCGTCGCCTTCGACACCAGGCCGCTCAAAGGCGAACCGCCAACGGCGCGCTCGATGATCTTCGTCACGCCGGACGGCGAGCGCTCGATGAACACCTATCTCGGCGCTTGCGTCGAGCTCGGTCCTGAGGATGTCGAAGCGGACAAGGCGTCTGGCGCCGCCGTCACCTATTTCGAGGGATATCTGTGGGACCCGCCGCGCGCCAAGGAAGCGTTCCGGCAGACGGCGAAGCTCGCCCATGCAGCCGGGCGCGAAGTGTCGATGACATTGTCGGATTCGTTCTGCGTCGACCGCTACCGCGACGAGTTTCTGGAGCTGATGCGCTCGGGCACCGTCGACATCGTCTTTGCCAACAGCCACGAGATCAAGTCGCTCTACCAGACCGCCTCCTTCGACGAGGCGCTGGCCCAGATCCGCAAGGATTGCAAGATCGCCGCCGTCACCCGCTCCGAAAAGGGCTCGGTCATCGTGCGCGGCGACGAGACGGTCACCATTAATGCGACGGAAATCCGCGAGCTGGTCGACACCACCGGCGCCGGCGACCTCTATGCCGCCGGCTTCCTCTACGGCTACACACAAGGCCGCAGCCTGAAGCATTGCGGCGATCTCGGCTCGCTGGCGGCCGGGCTGGTGATCCAGCAGATCGGGCCAAGGCCGCGGCAGAATTTACGCCACGAGGCTGAGCAGGCAGGCCTGATTTAGGAAGAGGCGCTCGCTCCTCAGGCCCCCGCCGTATAAGCGGCAATCGCCGCCATGTTGACGATGTCGCTGTCCTTGGCGTTGAGCGAGACGATCTGAACCGGCTTGTCCAGGCCGACCAGCAGCGGGCCGATGACGGTCGAGCCGCCGAGCTCCTGCAGCATCTTGGTCGAGATCGAGGCCGAGTGGAAGGCCGGCATGATCAGCACATTGGCCGGGCCGGTCAGCCGGATGAACGGGTATTGCGCCATGGCGCGTGCGCTGAGCGCCACGTCGGCTGCCATCTCGCCGTCATATTCGAAATCGACGCGCCGCTTGTCGAGGATGCGCACCGCTTCCTGGATGCGTTCGGAGCGCTCGCCCTGCGGATGGCCGAAGGTGGAATAGGCAAGCATGGCCAGCCGCGGCTCATAACCCATGCGGCGGGCAAAGCCGGCGGCCTCCTCGGCGATGTCGGCGATCTGTTCGGCATTCGGCATATCGTGCACGGCGGTGTCGGCGACAATCACGGTTCGGCCCCGCGCCAGCACGATCGAGGCGCCGATGACGCGGTGGCCGGGCTTGGCGTCGATAATGCGGCGGATGTCGTCGAGCGCCGTCGAGTAGTTGCGGGTGACGCCGGTGACGATGCCATCGGCATCGCCCAGCGCCACCATGCAGGCGGCGAAATGGTTGCGGTCGTTGTTGATCAGGCGCTGGCAGTCGCGAAACAGGAAACCCTTGCGCTGCATGCGCTCGTACAGATAGTCGGTGTAGACGCCGTTGCGGCGCGACAGCCTGGCATTGATGATCTCGATGCCTTGCTTGTTCAGTTCGATGCCGGCGTTCCTGGCGTTCTCCTTGATGATATCGTCGCGGCCGAGCAGGATGGCGGTGCCGAGCCGCTGGTTCACATAGGAGACGGCGGCCCGCATCACCTGCTCCTCCTCGCCCTCGGCGAAAACGATGCGCTTGGGCTGGCGGCGCACACGGTCGTAGATGCGCTGCAGCGTCGAGGCGATCGGATCGCGGCGGGCGGACAGCTCCTGCGCGTAGCGGTCGAGGTCGAGGATCGGCTTGCGCGCGACGCCGGATTCCATCGCGGCCTTGGCAACCGCGATCGGAATGGCCGAGATCAGGCGCGGGTCGAACGGCACCGGGATGATGTAGTTGGGGCCGAATTTCGGCCGCATGCCCTGGTAGGCGGCGGCGACGTCGTCGGGTACATCCTGGCGCGCCAGTTCGGCGAGCGCACGCGCCGCGGCGATCTTCATGTCGTCATTGATGGTGGTCGCCCGCACGTCCAGCGCGCCGCGGAAGATGTAAGGGAAGCCGAGCACGTTGTTGACCTGGTTCGGATAGTCCGAACGCCCGGTGGCCATGATGGCATCGGCGCGGATTTCGGCGACTTCCTCCGGCGTGATCTCCGGATCGGGGTTGGCCATGGCGAAGATGATCGGCTTCTCGGCCATGGACTGCACCATCTTGGTGGTCAGCGCGCCCTTGGCCGAGAGGCCGAGGAACACGTCGGCACCGTCGAGCGCCTCGGCCAGCGAGCGTGCGTCGGTCTTGACGGCATGCGCCGACTTCCACTGATTCATGCCTTCGGTGCGGCCCTGGAAGACGACGCCTTTGGTGTCGCACAGGATGATGTTTTCGGGCGCAAAGCCCATCGCCTTCATCAGCTCGATGCAGGCGATGCCGGCGGCACCGGCGCCGTTGCAGACCATTTTGGTGGTCTTCATGTCGCGGCCGGTGATTTCCAGCGCGTTGATCAGGCCGGCCGCCGAAATGATGGCGGTGCCGTGCTGGTCGTCATGAAAGACCGGTATGTCCATAAGTTCGCGCAGCCGCTGCTCGATGATGAAGCACTCCGGCGCCTTGATGTCTTCCAGATTGATACCGCCGAACGACGGCCCAAGAAAACGCACGCAATTGATGAACTCTTCGGCATCCTCGGTGTCGACTTCGAGATCGATCGAATCGACATCGGCGAAGCGCTTGAACAGCACCGCCTTGCCTTCCATCACCGGCTTGGCGGCCAGCGCGCCGAGATTGCCGAGGCCGAGGATGGCGGTGCCGTTTGAGATGACGGCGACCATGTTGCCGCGCGCCGTGTAGTCGAAGGCGCGGCTGGGATCCTCGGCAATGGCAAGCACCGGAACCGCGACGCCCGGCGAATAGGCGAGGCTTAGGTCGCGCTGGGTGGCCATCGGCTTGGTGGCGACGATCTCCAGCTTGCCCGGGCGGCCCATGGCGTGGAATTCCAGCGCCTCCTGCGCACTGACGGAGGGGCCGTTGCTTTCGGTTTTCTTGGCCATGATGCTTTCGATTTCCTCACCCGTGCAGCACCTCGTTGAGACGGGCGCGGTGCTTTCTTTTGTGGAACGTTCGGGATTAAGGCTACACTTCGCCGCTGTAAACCGCCAAGCAGATGGCTTGGGAAATTTTGGAAGCAACTTCTTGAACGACGAAACGCCCATTCGCAGCGACAGCGCTACGCCGGCCTTTGCGCCGGCAACGCCGATGATGGAGCAGTATATCGAGATAAAGGCGGCGAACCCGGATTCGCTGCTGTTCTACCGCATGGGCGATTTCTACGAGCTGTTCTTCGACGACGCCGAGAAGGCGAGCCGGGCGCTCGGCATCGTCCTGACCAAGCGTGGCAAGCACCAGGGCCTCGACATCCCGATGTGCGGCGTGCCGGTGCATGCCGCCGACGATTATCTGCAGAAGCTGATTGGACAAGGGTTCCGCGTCGCCGTCTGCGAGCAGATCGAGGATCCGGCAGAGGCGAAGAAACGCGGTGGCAAATCGGTGGTGCGCCGCGACGTGGTGCGGCTGGTAACGCCCGGCACCATCACCGAGGACAAATTGCTGGCGCCGTCGGAATCGAGTTTCTTGATGGCACTTGGCCGGGTCAAGGGCGGAGCCGAACAAAGAAGCGGGGAGCGCGGCAGCGCGACAGGGAACCAAGGAAGTTTTGCGCTGGCCTGGATCGAGATCTCGACCGGCGCCTTCCGCGTTGCCGAGACCAGCGCCGACCGGCTGCTCGCCGATGTCTTTCGCGTCGACCCACGCGAACTGATCGTCGCCGAGCCGGTGTTTTACGATCCGGAGCTGAAACCGGTGTTCGATGTGCTCGGCCGCATCGCCAGTCCGCAGCCGCCGAGCCTGTTCGACTCAGCGTCGGCCGCCGGGCGCATCGCCCGTTTCTTCGAGGTGGCGACGCCGGACAGTTTCGGCACGTTTTCCCGCGCCGAACTGTCGGCGATCTCGGGCGCCATCGCCTATGTCGAGAAGACGCAGAAGGCCGAGCGGCCGCCGCTGTCGCGGCCCGAGCGCGAGGAGCAGGGTTCGACGCTGTTCATCGATCCGGCGACACGCGCCAATCTGGAACTGCTGCGCACGCTGTCCGGCAGCCGCGAGGGCTCGCTGTTCAAGGCGATCGACCGCACGGTGACCGGCGGCGGCGCGCGGCTGCTCGCCGACCGGCTGATGGCGCCGCTGACCGATCCGGCGGCAATTGGCGCAAGGCTGGATTCGGTGTCGTTCTTCCGGTCCGAGACACGGCTGTGCCAGGCGGTGCGGGCGAGCCTGAAGAGTGTCGCCGACATGCCACGCGCGCTGTCGCGGCTGGCGCTCAACCGCGGTGGCCCGCGCGATCTCGGCGCGCTGCGTGCCGGGTTCGAGGCCGCCGGCGCTATTGCCGAACTGTTTGGGGCGACCGCCCTGTCGCCAGAATTGGCGGCGGCGCTGGCGGCGATCGAGGCGCTGCCGCGCCCGCTGGCCGAGCATCTGACACGGGCGCTCGCCGACGAGCTGCCGCTGCTCAAGCGCGACGGCGGCTTCGTCCGTTCCAGCTACAACGCCGAGCTCGACGAGATGCGGGCGCTGCGCGATGAATCGCGCAAGGTGATCGCCGGGCTGGAGCGCTCGCTGATCGACGAAACCGGCATCCGCTCGCTGAAAATCCGGCACAACAATGTGCTTGGCTACTACATCGAAGTCACCGCCAACAACCATGCGATCATGACGAGCAGCGACGGGGCGAAGGCGCGCTTCATCCATCGCCAGACCATGGCCAACGCCATGCGCTTCACCACGACCGAACTGGCCGAGCTGGAATCGAAGATCGCCAATGCCGCCGACCGGGCGCTGGCGATCGAGCTTGCCGCCTTCGACAGGCTGACGGCGGAAGCCGTCGGCGAGGCGCACAAGATCCGCGCCGGCGCCGAAGCACTCGCCGTGCTCGACGTGTCGGCGGCACTGGCGCTGCTTTCCGAAAGCGAGGCATGGTGCCGACCCATCGTGGACGCGAGCCTCGCCTTCGCCATTTCGGGCGGACGGCATCCGGTGGTGGAACAGTCGCTGCGGCGTTCGGGCGAAGGACCGTTCGTCGCCAATGATTGCGATCTGTCGCCGGAAGGCAATGCCAGAAACGGCGCGATCTGGCTGCTGACCGGCCCGAATATGGGCGGCAAATCGACCTTCCTCAGGCAGAACGCGCTGATCGCCATCCTCGCCCAGACCGGCTCCTTCGTGCCGGCGGCATCAGCCCATATCGGCGTCGTCGACCGGCTGTTTTCACGTGTCGGCGCCTCCGACGATCTGGCGCGCGGCCGTTCGACGTTCATGGTCGAGATGGTCGAAACGGCGGCGATCCTCAACCAGGCCGGCGAACGCGCGCTGGTGATCCTCGACGAGATCGGCCGCGGCACCGCCACCTTCGACGGCCTGTCGATTGCCTGGGCGGCGGTCGAGTATCTGCACCAGAAAAACCGCTGCCGGGCGATCTTTGCCACCCATTTCCATGAAATGACTGCGCTGGCCAGCAAGCTCGCTCGACTGCACAATGTCACTATGCGGGTCAAGGAATGGGAAGGCGACGTGGTCTTCCTGCACGAGGTCGACAAGGGTGCCGCCGACCGCTCCTACGGCGTGCAGGTGGCGCGCCTGGCCGGCTTGCCGGAGGCGGTGGTCGGGCGGGCCAGGGAAGTGCTGCACCAACTGGAAGCTGGCGAGGTTTCGGGCAAGGCCAACCGGCTGGTCGACGATCTGCCGCTGTTTTCGGTGGCGCTGAAACGGGAATCGCCGAAGCCGGTGAAGGACGATGCACTGGGCGCCGCGCTCGGAGCGATCAACCCCGACGAGATGACGCCGCGGGAGGCGCTGGAGGCGCTGTATCGGCTGAAGGGAATGGCGGGGAAATAGCTGGGCCTCGTCCGCTCCCATCCCTCAAATCATCTGCAGGCCCTGCTTGCGCCTCGGCGGTGGGAAGGCGCGGTCGATTTCGGTGAAATCCTCACGCGTAAGCTCGATGTCGAGCGCCGCGACATTCTGGCGGATATGCTCCTGCTTGCTGGCCTTTGGAATGGCGATGATGCCGTCCTGTGCCATCACCCAGGCCAGCGCCAGCTGAGCCGGCGTCGCATCGTGGCGGGCGGCGATGGTTTCGAGGCTGGCGTTGCGCGCCAATACGCCCTGATCGACCGGCGAATAGGCAATCAGCGGAATGCCGCGCTGCCGGCTCCAGGGCGCAAGGTCGAATTCGGGGCCGCGCTGGGACAGATTGTAGAGGATCTGGTTGGTCTGGACGCCGTCGCCGGCCGGCAGGCTGACCAGTTCCTCCATCTCATGAGTGTCAAAATTGCTGACGCCCCAATGGCGGATCTTGCCGGCCCTTTTCAACGCTTCGAAGGCCTCGACCGTTTCCGGCAGCGGCACGCTGCCGGGCCAGTGCAGCAGATAGAGATCGATGCGGTCGGTGCGCAGATGCCTGAGGCTTGCCTCGCAGGCAGCCGGCACGCCGGTGCGCGAGGCGTTGGACGGCAGCACCTTGGAGACCAGGAACACCTCGTCGCGGCGCCCGGCAGTAGCATCCGCCACCACTTCCTCGGCGCCGCCGCTGGCATACATTTCGGCGGTGTCGATCAGCGTCATGCCGAGATCCAGCCCAAGCTTCAGGGCATTGACCTCATCGGCATGGCGGCGGGCGTCCTCGCCCATTTTCCAGGTGCCTTGACCCAGCACGGGAACGGCTTCGCCCGAGGGCAATGTCGTGGTTCTTATCGTTGACGGCATGGCGCGCTCCAGTCGAGACCCGATGGCACCACAGCTTTCGGGAGAAATCCAGACGAAAGTCCTGCCCTGGATTGCCTGCAGACTGCCCGATGTCTACTCCACCGGATGGGCGACCAGCCAATCCTG
Source organism: Mesorhizobium sp. WSM4850 (assembly GCF_055811735.1). Taxonomy (NCBI): domain Bacteria; kingdom Pseudomonadati; phylum Pseudomonadota; class Alphaproteobacteria; order Hyphomicrobiales; family Phyllobacteriaceae; genus Mesorhizobium; species Mesorhizobium sp. WSM4850. Next base: position 99,917 of record NZ_JBVVPV010000019.1, read on the forward strand.
CATCTGCTTGATCTCGGCTTCCTGCGCCGCGATCACCGCTTCGGCCAGCTTGCGCATTTCCGGATCCTTGCCATTGGCAAGCTCGACCTTGGCCATGTCGATAGCCGCCTGGTGATGCGGGATCATGCCGCGGGCGAAATCGACATCGGCATTGCCGGAATATTCGATCGCTGTCATCGCGGTGTGCATCTTGTCCATCGCCGCCTTGTAGCCATCGGTCGAGGCACCCGGCGCGCCCATCGCTCCCATGTCGTGCGCCCCCATGTCGTGTTTCGTCTCCTGGGCTTGCGACGGAATGCTTTCCAGGAAAACGGCGAGCAGCATTCCGGCCGCCATCAGCAGCAGCACGATCTTCTTGGCCAACGTCATTCATGATCTCCTTTTTGAACGAGTTCCTATCTGGGGACTTGGCTCAGAGTTTCAACGCCCTGAGCCGCAACGCATTGGTCATCACCGAAACCGAGGACAGGCTCATCGCCGCTGCCGGTCGCCATGATGATCTTCAGGCCGCGCTCGTGCAGCGCCTTTATCGCCTCTGATGTCGTCGCCTTGATCGGGTCGGCGACGGCGACGATGCCGGCCAGCTTGTTGCCGACGGCGACGAACATCGAGGTCTTGCCCTCGGCAGCGCCTCGGCGCTGGTCGAGATGGATGCGATATCGATGCCGAGAGCGGCCATCATCGCGGCGTTGCCGAGCGCCACCTTCTGTCCCGACTTTTCGAGGCCGGCGGCAATGGCCAGCAGATCATCGTCCGCCATGCCCTCGGCAGCGACGATTTCGGTCAATCTCGGCCGGCCTTCGGTCAATGTGCCGGTCTTGTCGACGATCAGCGTGTCGACCGAGGCAAAGCGCTCGAGCGCCTCGGCGTCCTTGATCAGCACGCCGGCATGCGCGCCGCGCCCTGTGGCGGTCATGATCGACATCGGCGTGGCAAGGCCCAGCGCGCAGGGACAGGCGATGATCAGCACCGAGACCGCCGAGACGATTGCAAAGATCAGACTGGGTTGCGGCCCGAAAATCGCCCAGGCGATGAACGCAACGATCGCAACCACCACGACGGCCGGGACGAAATAGAAGGAGACGCGGTCGGCCAGGCCCTGGATCGGCGCGCGCGAACGCTGCGCCTTGGCGACGAGCTCGACGATCCGCGCCAGATATCGACCAGTTCCGGGCCCTCGTCGCCGGTCGGCACGCCCATCGGTTCCAGCGCCATGCCGCAGATCGGGCAGGCGCCTGGCTTGTCGCGGACGATTTCGGGATGCATCGGGCAGGTGTATTGCGTGCCTTTCGGCATCGCCTGCTGCTCCGGCCTGTCGCCAAGATACTTTGCCGGCTCCGCCTCGAACTTCACCTTGCAGCCGGCCGAGCAGAAATAGAAGCCCTGGCCTTCATGCCGGGAAAAGTGCTTCGCGGCGGCACGCTCGACACGCATGCCGCAGACCGGATCGGTGGCGGTAATGTAGTTTTCCGGCTCGGCCGTGAACTTCGAACGGCAGCGCTCGCTGCAGAAATGATAGCGATGGCCGCCATGATCGGCGGTCGGCTTGCCGGCGGCCGGATCGACGGTCATGCCGCAGACCGGGTCGCGAATGACTGCGTCGGCGACGGACGGAGCAGCTTTCGGCGAGCAGCAACCGCTATGGGCGTGATGGTGGTGGTCGGAGTGCGTCAATGCGGAAAGGCCTCTCTGTCTCGAACTTGCAACAGAGGTAGTGCTTCCAGTAACTGGAAGGTCAAGGCCAATTTCGACCTTTGGTGCCGTGGTGCATGCCGGACTGCCTGACCCAAACCGCTTCCATGCTTATGGCCGCCGCCACTTCCGGGCTTGGCAACATCGTCCAGCAAGACCATCTATCAAGTGCGGCAAGAGGCGATCATCCGGTTTCGACTCCCGTGGAGAGCGTGTCCGTCCGCCCCATACCCAGCGCCGCGAAAACGCGCTATAGACGCCGCCAAAACGGCGAGGCCGAACGACACTTATGGCAAGAATCTCTCTAAAGCTCGACGAACTGATCGACGGCGAAGCCTTGCGCCGCGAGATGACCGCGCTGACCGCGGCCACGGCAGGCGACGGCTCCGGCAAGGCTGCGCGCACCGGTGTTCTGCAGCTTCTCAAGGGCAGGCTGGCCGCCGGCCGCAGCATCGCCGAACGCATGCTGATGGACGACGGCAGCGGCACAGCCTGCGCCGCCCGGCTGTCGCATCTCATGGACGAAATCATCCGCGCGCTCTACGAGTTCGCCGCCACCCACGTCTATCGCATCAAAAACCCGTCATCGGCCGAACGCATGGCCGTCGTCGCGGTCGGCGGCTATGGCCGCGGCACGCTGGCGCCGGGATCCGATATCGATCTGCTCTTCCTGCTGCCCTACAAGCAGACGCCATGGGGCGAGCAGATCGTCGAATACATGCTCTACGTGCTGTGGGACCTGGGACTGAAGGTCGGCCACGCCACCCGCAACATCGACGAATGCCTGCGGCAGTCGCGCACCGACATCACCATCCGTACCTCGATCCTGGAGGCGCGTTTCCTGTGGGGCGAGCAGAAGCTCTATGACGAGCTATTGCAGCGCTTCGACCGCGAGGTGGTGCGCACCACCGGACCCGAATATGTGCAGGCCAAGCTTGCCGAACGCGACGAGCGTCATGCCAAGGCCGGCGAAAGCCGCTATCTGGTCGAACCCAATGTCAAGGACGGCAAGGGCGGCCTGCGCGACCTGCAGACGCTGTTCTGGATCGGCAAGTATTTCTACCGGGTCCGCACCGGCGAGGAACTGGTCGACAAGGGCGTCTTCACCGGCACCGAATACCGGGAATTCCAGAAGGCCGAGGACTTCCTGTGGGCGGTGCGCTGCCACATGCATTTCCTCACCGGCAAGGCCGAGGAACGGCTGCATTTCGACATCCAGCGCGAGATCGCCGAGCGCCTGGGCTACACCACACATCCGGGCCTGTCGGCGGTCGAGCGCTTCATGAAGCATTACTTCCTCGTCGCCAAGGATGTTGGCGACCTGACCCGCATCTTCTGCGCGGCGCTGGAGGAAGAGCAGGCCAAGCATGTGCCGGGCTTCAACCGTATCTTCCTCACCTTCTCGCGCCGCAAGCGCAAGCTTGCCGGCACGTCCGATTTCATTATCGACAACCATCGCATCAACATCGCCGACGACCTGGTGTTCGAGCGCGATCCGGTCAATCTCCTGCGGCTGTTCTGGGTCGCCGACAAGCACGGGCTGGAATTTCACCCCGATGCGCTGAAGCTGCTGACCCGTTCGCTCGGCCTCATCGGCAAGGCGCTCAGGCGCGACGAGGAAGCCAACCGGCTGTTCCTCGACATATTGACGTCGGACCGCAATGCCGAACTCAATCTCAGGCGGATGAACGAGGCGGGACTGCTGGCAAAGCTAATCCCGGATTTCGGCAAGATCGTCGCCATGATGCAGTTCTCGCTGTACCACCACTATACGGTGGACGAGCACCTGATCCGCTGCATCGGCGTGCTGGCCGAGATCGAGCGCGGCGACGGTGAAAAGGTCCACCCGCTTGCCCACTCGCTGATGCCGGGGCTGAAGAAAAGCCGCGAGGCGCTTTATGTCGCGGTGCTGCTGCACGATATCGCCAAGGGCCGGCCCGAGGACCATTCCGAAGCGGGCGCCCGGATCGCGCGGCGGATCTGCCCGCATATGGGGCTGTCGGCGGCCGACACCGAAACGATCGCCTGGCTGGTCGAGAACCATCTCGTCATGTCGATGACCGCGCAGACCCGCGACCTCAACGACCGCAAGACGATCGAGGACTTTTCCGCGATCGTGCAGTCGGTCGAACGGCTGAAGCTGCTGCTCGTCCTGACCGTCTGCGATATCAGAGGCGTCGGGCCTGGCGTCTGGAACGGCTGGAAGGGGCAGTTGCTGCGCACGCTCTACTACGAGACCGAATTGCTGTTGACCGGCGGGTTTTCGGAGGTGTCGCGTGCGATGCGCACCGCGGCCGCCCGCGAAAAGCTGGCCGAGGCGCTCGCCGATTGGCCGGAAAAGGCCCGCAAGCGCTATGTCGCCAAGCACTATGAGAATTATCTGCTGGCGGTCGATCTCGCCGACCAGCTTCGCCACGCCGAATTCATCCGCGAGGCGGATGCGGCGGGCAAGAAGCTCGCCACGATGATCAAGACCCATCAGTTCGAGGCGGTGACCGAGATCACCGTGCTGGCGCAGGACCATCCCCGCCTGCTGTCGGTCATTGCCGGCGCCTGTGTGGCGGCCGGCGGCAACATTGTCGACGCGCAGATCTTCACCACCTCCGATGGCCGCGCGCTGGACACCATCCTGATCTCGAGGGAATTCGACCGCGACGAGGACGAGCGCCGCCGCGCCGAGCGCGTCGGCCGTCTGATCGAGGACGTGCTGTCGGGCAAGAGCTGGCTGCCGGAGATGATCGAGAAGCGCACCAAGCCGCGGCGCGGCGCCAAGGTCTTCCGCATCCAGCCGCGCGCCGAAATCCGCAACACGCTGTCGAACCGGTTCTCGGTGATCGAGGTCGAGGGGCTGGATCGGCCGGGCCTGCTGTCCGAGATCACCGGGGCGTTGTCCGACCTGTCGCTCGACATCGCCTCGGCCCACATCACCACCTTCGGCGAAAAGGTCATCGACACCTTCTATGTCACCGATCTCACTGGCCAGAAGATCGACAGCCCGACCCGGATGGCCGCTATCAAAAACAGACTGATCGCGGTCCTCGAAGGCACCGTGCCCGAGCGCGGCGGCAAGGCCAAGGCTGCGGCCGAGTGACAGCCACCACTCATTTGTCCCAATCCTGCAGGCAGTCTCCAGACGCATGAGCCTTGTCAAAAAGTTCGCGACGGTCGCTTCCGGCACGCTGATGAGCCGCGCCCTCGGCTTCGGCCGTGAGATGCTGATGGCGGCCGCGCTCGGCACCGGGCCGATCGCCGACGCCTTCAACGCCGCCTTCCAGTTTCCCAACACCTTCCGGCGGCTGTTTGCCGAAGGCGCCTTCAACGCCGCCTTCGTGCCGCTGTTCGCCAAGGAGATCGAAACCCACGGCACCGATGGCGCCAAGCGCTTTTCCGAAGAGGTGTTCGGCGTGCTGTTCACGGCGCTGCTGGCGCTGACCATCGCCATGGAACTGGCGATGCCGCTGATCGTGCGCTACCTGGTGGCGCCGGGCTTTGCCGACTCGCCGGAAAAGTTCGAGATGACGGTCCGGCTCGCGACCATCATGTTTCCCTATCTGATCTGCATGTCGCTCGGCGCCATGATGGCCGGCATGCTGAATTCGCTGCGCCGCTATTTCGCCGCCGCGGTGGCGCCGGTGTTCCTGAACGTCATCCTGATCGGCGTGCTCGCCTATGCGTGGCACAAGGGATCGGACGCGCGCACCGTTGGCTTCGCACTGGCCTGGGGCGTGCTGGCGGCGGGGCTGGTGCAACTGGCGATCGTCTGGGTGGCGGTGCGCCATGCCGGCATCTCGATCGGCTTTCGCCGGCCAAGGATGACGCCCAATGTCAAGCGGCTGCTGATCCTGGCGCTGCCGGCGGCGATCACCGGCGGCATCACCCAGATCAACCAGCTGATCGGCACCGCAATCGCCTCGGCGCAGGACAGTGCGGTGTCGTCGCTCGCCTATGCCGATCGCATCTACCAGCTGCCGCTCGGCGTCGTCGGCATCGCCGTCGCAATCGTGCTTCTGCCCGAACTGTCGCGGGCGCTGAAGTCGGGCAATCTGATCGAGGCGGCCAATATGCAAAACCGGTCGGTGGAGTTCACGCTGTTCCTGACCTTGCCGGCGGCGGCGGCACTGCTGGTCCTGGCGGAGCCGATCGTCGGGCTGGTCTACGAACGCGGAGCATTTGCCGCAAACAACTCGACGCCGATCGTGGCGGCGATCCTGGCGATCTTCGGCTTGGGGCTGCCCGCCTTCGTGCTGATCAAGGCGTTCACCCCCGGCTATTTCGCTCGCGAGGACACACGCACGCCGATGATCTTCGCCGCGATCTCGGTGGCGGTGAACATCACCACCGCGCTGACGCTGTTTCCGCAGATGGGCGCGCCGGGCATCGCCGTCGCCTCGGCCGTCGCCGGCTGGGTCAATGCGCTGATGCTGCTCGGCGTGCTGATCCGGCGCGGCCATTGGGGCCGCGACGTGCCGCTCATGAGACGCATCCCACGGCTGGTGCTGTCGGCCGCGGTGATGGCGGCGGCGCTGTATTTTGCCGAACACTGGTTTGCCGCCAGCCTCGCTTCCGGCTCGCCGCTGGTGGTCAAGACTGCAACGCTGCTTGGGCTCGTCGCCGGCGGGGCGCTGCTTTACTTCGTCACCGCCTTCGCCATCGGCGGCGCCGATTTCGGCATGATCCGGCGCAGTATGGCGCGGAAGGGATCACCGTCTGTCAGGGGACAGTCTCCAGATCCGTAAGCTAACCGTAGCGACCCCGTCGACAAGCATCAGTCTTCGCCGGACAATTCGTCATAGACCGGGCGCGGCAGCGGCTTACGTGCCTGCTTGCTAAGTTCGATCCCGAATTCGGCCCGAAGCCGCGCCGCTGTCTCTAGCGGCGTCTCGCGGCCATGTCGGTGCTCCAAAGCTTTCTCGTTTGAGATGGTCATCCATTTCTCGTCAGATCGTTTGCAGAATATGCTCCTATCATACCATATCGATGTCGGCGCCGCCCCTCATTGCCCTGCCGGGCATTTCTCCCCGTATAGTGACGGGGAGAAAGACCCGTCGTCGACGGTTTCGCCAAC